>NZ_CATKPN010000089.1:0-1182 GCF_949767245.1 Pseudomonas sp. IT-P176 | reverse complement strand
CTGTTCATCGGGGTGGGCCAAGGGTTAAGCCTGTTTGTGCGCAAGCTGGGCATCAAGCTGATCGCCAACCAGGGCCCGGTGAGCGTCCAGGCACAGAACGACACGTTGCAACTGATGGCCCGCCACGGCCTGGAGATCACCAGCACCGAGGATGAAATCCGCATCACGGCGAAGAAAAAAATCACCCTCAATGCCGGGGGTAGCTACATCACCCTTGATCAGAATTGCATCGAGTCCGCGACGGCAGGAGACGTCCGTATCAAGGCGGCGCACTTCGAGTACGTTCCGGGCAAGGTTGCGCAGGCCGCACGGCTCGGGGCACTGCCAGCACCCATCGATCCGCCGCTGGCGTTCAACCAGCAATTTCGGATATTCGCCGATGACGCCGAGCAGGTCCTGGCCAATATGCCTTACAAGATCACCGCAGCCGGCGGCAAAGTCTGGAAAGGCAATACCGACAGCCAAGGCTTTACGGAGCGTGTCTTCACCGCCAACCCTGAAGAGCTTTCGCTGAGCTATGGCCTGGAAGAAGAGGAGGAAGAGGAAGAACTCGACGGCATCACCCTGCGCCTGGGCCTGTTCTTTGATGGCACCGGCAACAACCAGGCTAATGCCGCCGCTACCGAGCAATGCCGGCGCGAGGATCTGCAGTTATTCGACCGCGACGAACTGGCAAGCATCGTCCAGCAGTGTGAGCGGTATGGATTTGAAGGGTTCGATGGGGATGGATTCGACCGGGGGCCGGATGACAGTTTTGGGAATGCACCGAGTAATGTGGCGCATTTGTACGACCTGTATCCAGACAGTACTGCGACGCCAGTAACGCCTGCTACAGAGATCGTTTATCTCAAGGTTTACCTGGAGGGCATTGGTACACGAAGTGGCGGCAACGACTCGCTCTTCGGTCAGGGCACTGGGAGAGGGGGAACCGGGGTGGTGGCGCGGGTGGAGCAAGCACCAGAGGCTATCATAGGTCAACTTCGTGACTTTACGGGTGCCAACCCCGGGACGTCCATTCGCCGTATCGAGTTCGACATCTTTGGCTTCAGTCGTGGCGCCGCCGCTGCGCGGCATTGCGCCAACGAGCTGCTCAAACCGGGCCGTGGACTGTTCAGCGAATTGCTGCAAGGCGGTCGTTTCGGGCTGCTGGGCAGTTTTGATTCGGCGGTAGACGTCAGCCTT
>NZ_CATKPN010000087.1:0-1255 GCF_949767245.1 Pseudomonas sp. IT-P176 | reverse complement strand
ACAGTTTTTAACTAGCAGGGTCGATTTCGCGAGGATCTGACCATGCCCTGGAGAGAGCTGAAACCTATGGATCGAAAAGTGATGTTCATCGCTGCCTATCTGGCGGACAAACACACCTTCAGCAAGCTGTGCAGTGACTACGAGATCAGTCGAAAGACTGGCTATAAATGGGTCGAGCGATACAAAGCTGAAGGGCCTAGTGGGCTTGAGGAACGCAGCCGTTGCCGGCACAGCCAGAGCTACGTGGTGCCTGTCGCTGTTAGGCAGGCAATCATCGAGCTTCGGTCTATCGGAGAAACAACTCCAGGGCCTAAGAAGATCCAAAATGACTTGCTCAAGCGCTTTCCCGATCAGGATCCGCCGTCAAAAACGACCATCTACAACATCCTTAAAGCAGCCAACTTAATTACGCCGCAGCGTGTACGACGGCGTGTCGCGGTCTATCCCAAACCTTTGAGCAAGGCAGAAAAACCTAATCAGCTCTTTAGCGCGGACTACAAGGGCCAGTTTCTGACGGGCGCCGGAGTTTGGTGCTATCCACTGACGATCATGGATCACGCCAGCCGTTTTCTACTGGCCTGCCAGAGTATGTCCAGTACCAATCTGAAGGAGACCCAACAGACCTTTGAGCGAGTTTTCCGCGAGTACGGGTTGCCGGAGCGTATTCGGACTGACAATGGTGTGCCATTTGCCAGTACCGGCCGTGCCGGGCTGTCGCAGCTGTCGATATGGTGGCTGCGACTAGGGATTATTCCTGAGCGAATTGAGCCTGGCCGTCCGGACCAGAATGGGCGTCACGAACGCATGCACCGAACGCTGAAAAGTACCTTGCCTCAACCGCCCGCCATTCCTTGGGAGGCTCAGCAGAGACAGTTTGACCGCTTTGTGCAGCACTACAATTATGAGCGGGGGCACGAGGCGCTTGACCAGAAAACGCCTGCTTCCTGCTATTCACCCTCGACTCGGACTTACCCGGAAAAGTTGCCTGAAATGGGGTATGCGAGCCACGTGGAGTGTTACCTGGCTGATAGTAATGGAATCATTAATCGAGCAGGTCTGCGGATTTATATAGCCAATGTGCTTAAGCATCAGACCATTGGAATGGAGATGATCAGTGATGATGTGTGGGAGGTGATATTCGGTCCGGTAATCCTAGGCCGGGTCTATGCTAGAGAGGCAAAGAACGGGTACGTGTCGATAAAAGTGTTACCTATGTAAAGGTACTTTTTTGTAACCCATGTGGTTGTCCCGTACA
>NZ_CATKPN010000086.1:0-1257 GCF_949767245.1 Pseudomonas sp. IT-P176 | reverse complement strand
GACTGAGCTGGTCTAATGACCCCGGACACCTCAATGGGGGAAACTATATCCATTGAGGAGTCACCATGACCAAGAAGTACAGAAAGTTCGATGTCGCCTTTAAGCTTGATGTCTGCAAGCTCATCGTCGATCAAGGCCAGAGTGTGAACTCGGTCTGCCTTGATATGAACCTAAGCGATACGGCGGTGCGCCGCTGGGTTGAGCAATACAGGGCCGAGCTATTGGGTGGCCCGGGAATTGGCAAGCCGTTGACCAGCGAGCAACAGCGTATTCGCCAGTTGGAACAGCAAATTCGCGAGCTGAAAATGGACAACGACATTCTAAAAAAAGCTACGGCCTTCTTTGCCCGCGAATTGAAGTGATCCACCAGATGGTTCACCAATTACAACGCAAGGCCTACCCGGTGGCTCGTGTCTGTCGGGTGCTGCGGATCAGTCGCTCCGGGCTTTACGAGGCCCAACAGCGTCGCTTGAAACCCGAGCCCGCCTGCCCGGCAGCGACCAGGATCAAGGCAACCTTTGAAGCGTCAGAGCATTGCTATGGTAGTCGTCGCGTGCTGGGCGCATTACGCAAAGAAGGCCTGTCCATTGGTCGTTTCAAGGTGCGCCGTCTCATGAAACAACAAGGTCTGCGCCCGGTCTGGAAGCGTAAGTTTGTTCACACAACCAACAGCAATCACAACTTGCCGGTGGCTGAAAACCTTCTAAATCGCCAGTTCAACCCTGGCGCAATCAATCAGTCCTGGGTCACGGACATTACTTATATCCGCACGCGCAGCGGCTGGGTGTACTTGGCAGCGGTCATGGATCTGTTCTCGCGCAAGATCGTGGGCTGGGCCATGGCCCCCCATATGCGGGCCGAACTGGTGATCAGCGCCATGCAGTTGGCCATTGCTCAACGGCAGCCAGAGCCGGGTTTGATCGTCCATTCGGATCGGGGCAGTCAGTACGCAGGAGCGGCCTACCAGACCTTGCTGACGCGCAACGGGATGCGTTGCAGTATGAGCCGCAAGGGTAACTGCTGGGACAACGCAGTGATGGAGCGCTTCTTCCTGAACCTGAAAATGGAGCGCACTTGGAGGAAGGATTACGCCAACCAAGGTGAAGCGATAAAGGACATCACGGACTACATCGTGCGGTTCTACAACGAGGGACGATTGCACTCGACGCTGGGCTATTTGCCGCCCAATCAATATGAGCGACAAGCAGCCTGACAATCACCGATTGAGGTGTCCGGAAAAAGTTGACCACTACAGAC
>NZ_CATKPN010000085.1:0-1281 GCF_949767245.1 Pseudomonas sp. IT-P176 | reverse complement strand
ACGTTACTTTCACTGGTAACGGATCAGGCTAAGGTAAAATTTGTGAGTTGCTCTATGAGCAAGTGCGAATTTTCGGCGAATGTCGTCTTCATAGTATAACCAGATTGCTTGGGGTTATATGGTCAAGTGAAGAAGCGCATACGGTGGATGCCTTGGCAGTCAGAGGCGATGAAAGACGTGGTAGCCTGCGAAAAGCTTCGGGGAGTCGGCAAACAGACTTTGATCCGGAGATGTCTGAATGGGGGAACCCAGCCATCATAAGATGGTTATCTTAAGCTGAATACATAGGCTTAAGAGGCGAACCAGGGGAACTGAAACATCTAAGTACCCTGAGGAAAAGAAATCAACCGAGATTCCCTTAGTAGTGGCGAGCGAACGGGGACTAGCCCTTAAGTGGCTTTGAGATTAGCGGAACGTTCTGGAAAGTACGGCCATAGTGGGTGATAGCCCTGTACGCGAAAATCTCTTAGTCATGAAATCGAGTAGGACGGAGCACGAGAAACTTTGTCTGAATATGGGGGGACCATCCTCCAAGGCTAAATACTACTGACTGACCGATAGTGAACTAGTACCGTGAGGGAAAGGCGAAAAGAACCCCGGAGAGGGGAGTGAAATAGATCCTGAAACCGTATGCGTACAAGCAGTGGGAGCCCACTTTGTTGGGTGACTGCGTACCTTTTGTATAATGGGTCAGCGACTTATTTTCAGTGGCGAGCTTAACCGAATAGGGGAGGCGTAGCGAAAGCGAGTCTTAATAGGGCGTCTAGTCGCTGGGAATAGACCCGAAACCGGGCGATCTATCCATGGGCAGGTTGAAGGTTGGGTAACACTAACTGGAGGACCGAACCGACTACCGTTGAAAAGTTAGCGGATGACCTGTGGATCGGAGTGAAAGGCTAATCAAGCTCGGAGATAGCTGGTTCTCCTCGAAAGCTATTTAGGTAGCGCCTCATGTATCACTGTAGGGGGTAGAGCACTGTTTCGGCTAGGGGGTCATCCCGACTTACCAAACCGATGCAAACTCCGAATACCTACAAGTGCCGAGCATGGGAGACACACGGCGGGTGCTAACGTCCGTCGTGAAAAGGGAAACAACCCAGACCGTCAGCTAAGGTCCCAAAGTTATGGTTAAGTGGGAAACGATGTGGGAAGGCTTAGACAGCTAGGAGGTTGGCTTAGAAGCAGCCACCCTTTAAAGAAAGCGTAATAGCTCACTAGTCGAGTCGGCCTGCGCGGAAGATGTAACGGGGCTCAAACCATACACCGAAGCTACGGGTATCA
>NZ_CATKPN010000084.1:0-1308 GCF_949767245.1 Pseudomonas sp. IT-P176 | reverse complement strand
AATGCGCACCGCCGCCGTGCTCTCCAGTGAGCCCAGGGAGAACGAGCCTTGGGGTTCTTCCCCGGCAACCGTCGCCCGGGCCTCCCCGACCAGGTCGAGAATCCGTCGCGCGTAGTCGAGAAAACTCCAGCCGGCCGGCGACAGGCGCAAGCGGCTTTTCTCGCGGATAAACAGATCCACCCCCAGGTCCTGCTCCAGTTGCTTGATCCGCGTCGTCAGGTTCGAGGGCACCCGGTGGATGTGCTGCGCGGCGGCACTGATGCTGCCATGCTCGGCCACGGCCTTGAAAATCTCCAGCTGGACCAGATCCAAGTCATTCTCCATTCGTGAACGATAGGCTCAGCATTATTCAGTTTTCAGCAGCCAAGCGCCAGCGTAGCCTGCATCCATTCCCACCCAGCAGGACGGTGCCATGACCCAGATTTCCAGCCTCACCCATGCCCTTTCGATCAACCCCGCCACCGCCGAGCAGATCGGCCACTACCCTTATGAGTCCGCGACTGAACTGGATGCGGCGCTGGCCCGGGCCAGTGCCGGGTTCGCCACCTGGCGCCGTACCCCGCTCGCCCAGCGAGCCCAGGCCTTGATTGCCCTGGCCCAGGCGCTACGCGACAACGCCACGAGCATGGCCCGGATGATCACCCTGGAAATGGGCAAGCCGCTGACCCAGGCCCGTGGTGAAATCGAAAAATGCGCCCAGCTCTGCCTGTGGTACGCCGAACACGGCCCGGCCATGCTCGCTGCCGAGCCGACCCAGGTGGAAGGCGCCAAGGCGCGCATCGAGTACCGCCCGCTGGGGCCGATTCTCGCGGTGATGCCGTGGAACTTCCCGATCTGGCAAGTCCTGCGCGGCGCGGTTCCAGCCCTGATCGCCGGCAACACCTACGTACTCAAACATGCACCGAACGTGATGGGCAGCGCCTACCTGCTGCGCGATGCCTTGCGCCAGGCCGGGTTTGCCGAGGGTGTGTTCGAAGTCATCAACGTCACGCCAGACGGCGTCTCCAGTGCGATTGCCGATCCACGGATCGCCGCCGTGACCCTGACCGGCAGCGTGCGCGCCGGCATGGCCATCGGCGCCCAGGCCGGTGCGGCCTTGAAAAAATGCGTGCTGGAACTGGGGGGCAGCGATCCGTTCATCGTGCTCAACGACGCCGACCTCGATGAAGCGGTCAAGGCCGCAGTGCTCGGCCGCTACCAGAACACCGGGCAAGTCTGCGCAGCCGCCAAGCGCCTGATCATCGAACAGGGCGTGGTCGAGGAATTCACCCGCAAGTTCGTCGAGCTGACTCGCCAACTGGTGGTCGG
>NZ_CATKPN010000083.1:0-1820 GCF_949767245.1 Pseudomonas sp. IT-P176 | reverse complement strand
GTTGCTTTGAGCAGATTCGAACTTTCGGTTCGTTTCGTCTTCACACACCGCAATCTGATGCTTCTTTCGAAGTAGTCAAATTGCTTGGGTGTTATATGGTCAAGCCTCACGGGCAATTAGTATTGGTTAGCTCAACGCCTCACAGCGCTTACACACCCAACCTATCAACGTCGTAGTCTTCGACGGCCCTTCAGGGGACTCAAGGTCCCAGTGAGATCTCATCTTGAGGCTAGTTTCCCGCTTAGATGCTTTCAGCGGTTATCTATTCCGAACATAGCTACCCGGCAATGCCACTGGCGTGACAACCGGAACACCAGAGGTTCGTCCACTCCGGTCCTCTCGTACTAGGAGCAGCCCCTCTCAAATCTCAAACGTCCACGGCAGATAGGGACCGAACTGTCTCACGACGTTCTAAACCCAGCTCGCGTACCACTTTAAATGGCGAACAGCCATACCCTTGGGACCGGCTTCAGCCCCAGGATGTGATGAGCCGACATCGAGGTGCCAAACACCGCCGTCGATATGAACTCTTGGGCGGTATCAGCCTGTTATCCCCGGAGTACCTTTTATCCGTTGAGCGATGGCCCTTCCATACAGAACCACCGGATCACTAAGACCTACTTTCGTACCTGCTCGACGTGTCTGTCTCGCAGTCAAGCGCGCTTTTGCCTTTATACTCTACGACCGATTTCCGACCGGTCTGAGCGCACCTTCGTACTCCTCCGTTACTCTTTAGGAGGAGACCGCCCCAGTCAAACTACCCACCATACACTGTCCTCGATCCGGATAACGGACCTGAGTTAGAACCTCAAAGTTGCCAGGGTGGTATTTCAAGGTTGGCTCCACGCAGACTGGCGTCCACGCTTCAAAGCCTCCCACCTATCCTACACAAGCAAATTCAAAGTCCAGTGCAAAGCTATAGTAAAGGTTCACGGGGTCTTTCCGTCTAGCCGCGGATACACTGCATCTTCACAGCGATTTCAATTTCACTGAGTCTCGGGTGGAGACAGCGCCGCCATCGTTACGCCATTCGTGCAGGTCGGAACTTACCCGACAAGGAATTTCGCTACCTTAGGACCGTTATAGTTACGGCCGCCGTTTACCGGGGCTTCGATCAAGAGCTTCGCGTTAGCTAACCCCATCAATTAACCTTCCGGCACCGGGCAGGCGTCACACCCTATACGTCCACTTTCGTGTTTGCAGAGTGCTGTGTTTTTAATAAACAGTCGCAGCGGCCTGGTATCTTCGACCGGCGTGGGCTTACGGAGCAAGTCCTTCACCCTCACCGGCGCACCTTCTCCCGAAGTTACGGTGCCATTTTGCCTAGTTCCTTCACCCGAGTTCTCTCAAGCGCCTTGGTATTCTCTACCCAACCACCTGTGTCGGTTTGGGGTACGGTTCCTGGTTACCTGAAGCTTAGAAGCTTTTCTTGGAAGCATGGCATCAACCACTTCGTGTTCTAAAAGAACACTCGTCATCAGCTCTCGGCCTTAGAATCCCGGATTTACCTAAGATTCCAGCCTACCACCTTAAACTTGGACAACCAACGCCAAGCTGGCCTAGCCTTCTCCGTCCCTCCATCGCAATAACCAGAAGTACAGGAATATTAACCTGTTTTCCATCGACTACGCTTTTCAGCCTCGCCTTAGGGACCGACTAACCCTGCGTCGATTAACGTTGCGCAGGAAACCTTGGTCTTTCGGCGTGGGTGTTTTTCACACCCATTGTCGTTACTCATGTCAGCATTCGCACTTCTGATACCTCCAGCAAGCTTCTCAACTCACCTTCACAGGCTTACAGAACGCTCCTCTACCGCATCA
>NZ_CATKPN010000082.1:0-1858 GCF_949767245.1 Pseudomonas sp. IT-P176 | reverse complement strand
GTTGCTCTTGCCCCGGTACGGACCCAGCGGCTCGATCTCCGCCTGAAAACGCCCGACCTCCTTGAACCCCAGGCAGCCCGCTCCCACCCAGACCTTTACGATGCCACCGGGGGCCATACCCAGAGTTATTCTGTTGCGATAGAGCGTTACGTCTGCTTGGTCGGCTTCGCAAAACACCCGCTCCGGCCTCACCATCTCGTCGCGTACCCATTGCGGAATCGGGATGCGGATCTTGTACGCCTGCGGCTCTACCAAAGATTGCCAGCGCAGGAACAGCCGTTCCGGCAGGTCGACGTTGCTCACCGGCATCATCGACCCTCCACCCTTGTGCCACCCTTCTGGTTTGCGGGTATAACTTGCGACGCCTCCAGACACATGAAAAAACGCCATGCCACGCTGATCCAAAACATCCACGGTCTCGATCCAGACCTCCATAAAGCGCGGTGCGGCAAGCCCGACGTACCAACTGCTGTAGGGCAGCTTGGGTGGTGCGGGCGGCCTCGGCCCGCTGGCGCAGGCGCACAGGCTGAACAGCAGTGCAATCAGCAAGGCCAGGCGTTTGAGCGGAATCAACTTACCAAGTGCCATAGGGGATCCCGTGCTGGTCGATATAGGCCTGGGCTTCGGGTTTCGGTGCTCGGTAATAAATACCGTTGCCATTGCGATGAGGCCCAAGTGGCTCAATCTCCGCCTGAAAACGCCCGACCTCCTTGAAGCCCAGGCAGCCCGCTCCCACCCAGACCTTTACGACGCCACCGGGGGCCATGCCCAGAGTTATTCTGTTGCGATAGAGCGTTACGTCTTCTTGGTCCGCTTCGCAAAACACCCGCTCCGGCTTGACCATCTCGTCGCGCACCCATTGCGGAATCGGGATACGGATCTTGTACGTCTGCGGCTCCACCAGCGATTGCCAGCGCAGGAACAGCCGCTCCGGCAGGTCGACGTTGCTCACGGGCTTCGTTGCCCCCCCTCCTTTGTGCCACCCTTTTGCTTGGCCTGTGTAACTGGCGACTCCGCCAAACACATGAAAAAACGCCAAGCCACGCTGATCCAACACATCCACGGTCTCGACCCAGACCTCCATAAAACGCGGTGCGGCGAGACCGACGTACCAACTGCTGTAGGGCAGCTTGGGAGGCGCGGACGGCCTCGGCCCGCTCGCGCAGGCGCACAGACTGAACAACAGCGCAGCCAGCAAGAGCGGGCGCATCACTGCAGGTAACCCTTCTGCGGTTGGTTGGAGTAGATATTGCGTGTGTTGTCGGCCGCTGGCTTGTTGATCAACATTCCCCTCTTGGGAGTCCAGTGCGCGGACTGATGGATGTAGCGACTACGCAACAAGCGCTCCTGGACAGGATCGAGGCTGATCTCGGTGCCACCCAATGCCTGATCCAGGATGTGTGCGGCGATGGGTTGCAAGTCTTCAGGTAGCCGAAAACGTCGCTCCTGATCGTCAATCACGTCGAACGGCACCCCATGACGCACGCCCAATTCTCGCATCACCCGCAGCGCTACCAGCGCCAACTCGCCGCGCATCGGGCGCTCCAGCTCAATCGTCAGCAGGTGCTCCTGCTCAAGGGGCTCCAGCTTGCCGCTCGGCGCGCGGGAGAGCGGCCAACTCTTGATCGTCAGTTGGCCCTCCCCAGCCAGGCCACTCGCACGCAGTGCCTGCAGCTGGGCATGGGCTTGCGCCCACAACGGATGGCTGGTAATCGGGCGGTGGGCCGGTAGGCTGATACGGCGCGGCTGGGTCAACCACAGGCGCTCGCGGCCACGTGGCAGGTAACCACCGCCAATGTCCGAATGCACCCCGGGCAGGCTGATTTGTCGATGGCCGTGCAATACGCTGTTGAGCGCA
>NZ_CATKPN010000081.1:0-2041 GCF_949767245.1 Pseudomonas sp. IT-P176 | reverse complement strand
GTAAGCGCTCCATGAACCCCACCTATTCAAAAATAGGCGGTGCGCTTAGCGGTGCGATGCGAACGAGCAGTTCCAAGGCAGTAAGGCTTCGTAATCTTCAACCGAGGTTGCCTGTGGCAGGCGTTCAAGTGCGTGGCGCAACCACGCATAGGGCTCTTGGCCGTTGGCTTTAGCCGTCTCGACCAGGCTGTAAAGTTGAGCGCTGGCCATCGCGCCTTTGGGCGTGTCGCTGAACAGCCAATTCTTGCGCCCGATAACGAAGGGCCGGATCGCACGCTCGGCCGCATTGTTGTCGATCGGCAAGTAACCGGCTTCGGTGTAGCGCACCAACTTGATCCAGTTGCTGGCCAGGTAGCTGATGGCTTTGCCCAGTGCATTTTGCGCCGTCACTTGTGGCTGGGTTTTCTCCAGCCATGTGTGCAACTGCGCCAACACCGGCAGGCTGTTTTGCTGTCGGCTCTCGTGGCGATATTCATCGCCGACTTCTTTTAAATCTCGCTCGATACCGTACAGCTTGTTGATCAGATTCAGGGCGATATCGGCACGCCCGGTTTTGCCTTTAGGCTGCACTTTTTGCGCCTCGACAAACTTGCGCCGCGCATGTGCCCAACAGCCTAAACGGTCGACACCGGATTGCGCCCCCAAGGCGTTATAACCAGCGTAATCATCGGTCATCAGGTAGCCGCGATAACCTTCGAGCAGGCGCGACGGAACCTCCTGCGCCCGGCTGCTCGAGTAGTCAAATAAGATAACGGGTTGATCCGGCGGCCCGCCGGTTTGCACCCACATCCAGGATTGGCTGGTGGGCTCTCGATCTGGCTCTTTCAGCACCTGTACACGCGTTTCGTCGCAGTGGATGACGCGGCTTTCCAGTAGCCGGTCGCGCATCAAATTCAGCAACGGCTGCAAGTGTTCACCGCACTGGATAACCCATCGAGCCAAGGTCTGGCGTGGGATATCGATACCGTGGCGGCCCAGCACTTTTTCGAAGCGGTGAAGCGGTAAGCCGTCGACGTATTTGGTCGTCAGCAGCATCGCCAGGACACTCGGGCTGGCCATACTTTTTTCAATCAGTTGAGCGGGCTTGTCCGCTGTAACCGGTGCGGTTTCGCAATCGCGGCAACCGTAGATCTTGCGCACATGTTTGATCACGCGGATTTGCATCGGCACGATCTCAAGCTGCTCGCTGATTTCCTCGCCAATGGTGTGTTTACGGCAACCGCAGGCGCAGATCAGTTCGTGCTCGGGCAGTTCGTGGATGACTTCAATGCGCGGAAGATCGGCGGGCAGAGGCTGGCGTTTACCGCGATGTTTGGTCGGAGCTACGACCTCTTCTTCCACCGTTTCGTCGACAGACTCGGCCACGCTTTCAGCTTCGTTGAACAAGGTCATTTGCGGGGTCGCGGGATCGGCTGTTTGCTCTGACTTGCGCCCGAAAAGGCGCTGACGCAACAGCGCGTTTTCTTCTTCGAGATGAACGATTTTGCCCTTATCCGACTCGCGCTCACTCAGCATTTGCTCAAGCAGTCGCTTGAGCAAAACAGGGTCGTCAGGAAGGTCTTTGGGCATGGAAATCATGCCCTGGATTATACCGAATCAAGCGACGAATCGAGGCGTCAAAACTTGATGCGGACGGTTGCGCCACAAATCAAAACCGTCCAGTAACCAGTTGAGTTCTTGAACCGTCAGTACGATGGCTTCATCCGAACAATCCGGCGATGTTTTGAAGCGCTCGGACTCCAGGCGCTTTAGCCAAAGGCAGAAGCCGTTGCGCTCCCAATACAAAATCTTCACTCGGTTTCGAGGCTTGTTGAGGAACACGAAAAGCACCGGGTCAAACACCGCGACCTTGATGTCCAGTTCGACCAGAGCGGCGAGGCCGTCAATGGATTTTCGGAAGTCGACAGGCTTGGGATAGAGATAGACTTTTTCGACTTTTGCGTCGGGACGCATCATGAGGTGCTGGCTCCGGAAAGGAATCGGGAGCACAGCATCGGGGATCAGGTGGTGAGTTTGAATGTGGGGTTTATGGAGCGCTTAC
>NZ_CATKPN010000080.1:0-5834 GCF_949767245.1 Pseudomonas sp. IT-P176 | reverse complement strand
AAGGTTTGGGGGGCGCGGGGTTGCCCGCGATGGTGACCGTCAGACCCCTGGATTACTTACCGACAAACTCCGGCGCACGCTTGGCGATAAACGCCGCCATGCCTTCTTTCTGGTCCTGGGTGGCGAACGCCGCGTGGAATACCCGGCGTTCAAAACGCACGCCTTCGGACAGGCTGACTTCGAAGGCGCGGTTCACGCTCTCCTTGGTCATCATGGCAATCGGCAGCGACTTACTGGCGATCAGGGTCGCGACTTTCAACGCTTCATCCAGCAGCTCATCCGACGGCACAATGCGCGCCACGATGCCACAACGCTCGGCTTCCACCGCGTCGATCAGGCGACCGCTGAGGCACATTTCCATGGCCTTGGCCTTGCCCACCGCGCGGGTCAGGCGCTGGGTGCCACCCATGCCCGGCAGGACGCCGAGGTTGATTTCCGGCTGACCGAATTTGGCGTTGTCGCCAGCCAGGATGAAGTCGCACATCAACGCCAGCTCACAACCGCCACCCAGGGCAAAACCGTTGACGGCGGCGATGATCGGCTTGCGGCGGTTGGCCACCCGATCACTGTCGCTGAACAGGTCGTCCAGGTAGATCTGCGGGTAGGTCAGCTCGGCCATTTCCTTGATGTCGGCACCGGCGGCGAAGGCTTTCTTCGAACCGGTCAGGACGATGCAGCCGATCTGCGGGTCGGCTTCCAGGCCGTCCAGCGCATGGTTCAGTTCACTGACAATCTGCGCGTTGAGGGCGTTCAATGCCTGGGGGCGATTGAGGGTGATCAGGCCCACGCGGCCCTGGATTTCCAACAAAATCGTTTCGTAACTCATGCAAGGGTTCCTTGTTCAAAGATTGCGCGAAATGACCATGCGCTGGATATCGCTGGTGCCTTCGTAGATCTGGCACACCCGCACATCGCGGTAGATACGCTCCAGCGGGAAGTCGCTCAGATAACCGTAACCGCCGAGGGTTTGCAAGGCGGACGAACAGACCTTCTCGGCCATTTCCGAGGCAAACAGCTTGGCCATCGACGCTTCCACCAGTGCGGCCTTGCCGCTGTCACGCAGGGCGGCGGCGTAGTGCACCATCTGCCGGGCGACGGCGATCTGCGTGGCCATGTCGGCCAGGCGGAAGGCCACGGCCTGATGCTCGATGATCGGCTTGCCGAAGCTTTCGCGCTCGCGGGCGTAATCACGGGCAGCTTCGAACGCGGCGCGCGCCATGCCCACCGCCTGCGAGGCGATCCCGACCCGGCCGCCTTCGAGGTTGGCCAGGGCAATACGGTAGCCTTCGCCCTCCTCCCCCAACCGATTGGCCACGGGCACCTTGACGTCTTCGAACAGGATCTGGCAGGTGTCGGAGGCGTGCTGGCCGAGCTTGTCCTCGACCCGGGCAACCTTGTAGCCAGGCGAATCGGTGGGCACGATAAAGGCACTGATCCCACGCTTTCCGGCGCTCGGATCGGTCACCGCAAACACAATCACCACCCCGGCGTTCTGCCCGGAGGTAATGAACTGTTTGCAGCCGTTGAGCACATAGTGGTCGCCATTGAGGCGGGCGCGGGTTTTCAGGCCACTGGCATCGGAGCCGGCCTGGGGTTCGGTCAAGGCAAAGGCGCCGAGCATCGCCCCGCTGGCCAGTGGCGTGAGGAAGCGCGCCTTCTGCTCGTCGGTGCCGTACTTGAGGATGGGTACACAGCCGACCGAGTTGTGCACGCTCATGATGGTCGAGCAAGAACCATCGCCGGCAGCGATTTCTTCCAGGGCCATGGCGTACGCCAGGTAACCGGTGTCGCAGCCGCCCCACTGTTCGGGAACCAGCATGCCGAAGAAACCCAGCTCGGCCATTTGCGCAATGGCTTTCTTGGGGAAACGGTGTTCGCGATCCCACTCGGCGGCGAACGGTTTTAAGCGTTCCTGGGCAAACTGCCGGGCCGCGTCGCTGATCTGTAGTTGTTCGTCATTGGGCAGCATAGGGAATCCTTAATCCAGGCATTCAACGGCCATGGCCGTGGCTTCGCCGCCGCCGATGCAGATGGCAGCCACACCCCGCTTCAGGCCTTTGCGGCGCAGGGCAGAGAGCAGCGTGACCAGGATCCGCGCGCCCGAAGCACCAATCGGATGACCCAGGGCGCAGGCGCCGCCGTGCACGTTGACCTTGCTGTGGGGAATTTCCAGCTTGGTCATGGTGACCAGGCTGACCACCGCGAAGGCTTCGTTGATTTCGAACAGATCGACTTCATCCAGCAACCAGCCGGTTTTTTTCATCAGCTTCTTGATCGCGCCCACCGGAGCTACTGGGAACAATCCCGGAGTGTCGGCAAACGCGGCGTGGCCATGAATCACCGCCAGTGGCTTGAGACCGCGTTTTTGCGCCTCGCTGCGACGCATCAGGACCAAGGCCGCGGCGCCATCGGAAATCGAGCTGGAGTTGGCAGCGGTCACTGTACCGCCGGCGCGGAACGCCGGCTTGAGGCTGGCGATCTTGTCCAGCTTGGCCTTGGGCGGTTGCTCGTCGTCGGTGATGGTCTTCTGCTCTTTGCCGACTGTGACCTGCAGCGGGACGATTTCGGCGGTGAAGCTGCCGTCCAGGATGGCCTGCTGGGCGCGGGTGGTCGACGCGATGGCAAAGGCGTCCTGGGCCTCGCGGCTGAAGCCGTGTTCCTGCGCGCAATCCTCGGCAAAGGTGCCCATCAGGCGGCCCTTGTCGTAGGCGTCTTCCAGGCCGTCGAGGAACATATGATCGATCACGCTGCCGTGGCCCATGCGGTAGCCGCTACGGGCGCGGTCCAGCAGGTACGGAGCGTTGGACATGCTTTCCATGCCGCCGGCCACCACCACCTCGGCACTGCCGGCCAACAACATGTCGTGGGCCAGGATCGCCGCCTCCATGCCCGAACCGCACATTTTGTTCAGGGTGGTGCAACGGGTCGACTTGTCCAGGCCGGCGCCCAATGCAGCCTGGCGTGCCGGGGCCTGGCCGAGACCGGCAGGCAGTACACAGCCAAACAACACTTCTTCCACGGCATCGCTGGCCAGGCCCGCGCGCTCGACCGCCGCACGAATGGCGGCGGCGCCCAGTTGTGGCGCAGTCAGGCTCCTGAGGTCACCCTGGAAACCGCCCATGGGGGTGCGGACAGCGCTGACAATGACAATCGGATCGTTGTGAGTGGTCATGTTCATGACTCCTTATTTAGCGGCCATGCGCAAGGCACCGTCGAGACGGATCACCTCACCGTTGAGCATGCTGTTTTCTATGATATGCCTGACCAGCGCCGCGTACTCGCAAGGTTTGCCCAGGCGTGGCGGGAATGGCACGCCGGCGGCCAGCGAGTCGCGAACTTCCTGGGTCATGCCGGCCATCATCGGGGTTTCGAAGATACCCGGGGCAATGGTCATCACACGGATGCCGAAGCGTGCCAGCTCACGGGCGGCCGGCAAGGTCAGGCTGGCAATCGCGCCTTTGGATGCGGCATAGGCGGCCTGGCCGATCTGGCCGTCGAAGGCGGCCGCCGAAGCGGTGTTGATGATCACTCCCCGCTCGCCGTCCGCGTCCGGGGTGGCCTGGGCAATCGCCTCGGCTGCCAGGCGCAGCATGTTGAAGCTGCCGATCAGGTTGACGTTGATCACCTGGCTGAAACTGCTCAGGGCGTGCGGACCGTTTTTGCCAAGGATCTTTTCGCCCCGCACGATCCCGGCACAATTGACCAGGCCGTTGAGCCCGCCAAACGCCGCAACCGTGGCCTGCACCGCAGCCTGTGCGGCGTCTTCGTTGCTGATGTCGGCGACCACGCTGTGGGCCCCGAGGCGCTCGGCCTGCGCCGCGACCGCCGCGGCGTTCATGTCCACCAGCATCACCTTGGCGCCAGCGGCGACCAGCAGTTCAGCGGTGGCCGCACCCAGCCCCGACGCACCGCCGGTGACGATAAAAACCTTGTTTTCGATCTGCATCGTTGTTTCCTTGAATTCAAGCCTTGTTGACCGCGGCCTCTTGAGCCTTGGCGATTTCCTGGTTGCGCAAGATAAAGCGCTGCAATTTGCCGCTTGGGGTTTTCGGCAAGTCGCTGACAAATTCGATTTCACGGGGATAGGAGTGCGCGGCCAGGCGCTTGCGCACATGTTGGCGCAATTCTTCGGCCAGCTCCGGCGACGCCAGGTACTGGCTAGCGAGCACGACGAAGGCCTTGACCAGTTCGGTGCGCTCCGGGTCGGGCTTGCCGACCACCGCCGCTTCTATCACCGCCGGGTGCTCGATCAGCGCGCTTTCGACATCGAACGGACCGACCCGGTAACCCGAGGTGGTGATTACGTCATCGCTGCGACCGACGAAGCTGATGCTGCCGTCCGGGTTCAGCTCGACCGTGTCGCCGCTCAGGTAGTAGTCGCCGACAAAGGCCTTGGTCGGCGCACCGTCGTAGCCGGGGAACCAGCACATCGGCGACTGGCTGCGATCGATCGCCAGGATCCCTGGCTGGCCGACGGACAATTCGTTGTAGTTGTCGTCCAGCACCACAATGCGGTGGCCGGGCGATGCAAAACCGGCAGCACCGACATGCACCGGATGCTCGAGGCCGTGGTGATTGCACAGGACCATGCCCAGCTCGGTCTGGCCATAATGGTCGTGGATCACTACGCCGAGGTTATCGGCAAACCAGCGGATCACTTCCGGGTTCAGCGGTTCGCCGGCGCTGCTGACGATACGCAGCTTGCCTTTGATGCTGCGGGCGAACTCGTCGCCGCCGGCAATCAGCAGGCGGTAGGCGGTCGGCGAGCCGGTGAGGTTGGTGATCCCGTACTTGTTGATCACCCGGCAAGTGCTTTCCAGGGTAAACGGGCCGTCGTAGAACGTGATCGGGTGCCCCATGCCCAATGGGCCGGCCACACCAAAGTAGATGCCATAGGCCCAACCGGGATCGGCGACGTTCCAGAAGGCGTCTTCCGGGCGCAGGTCCACGGCGTCGCGGGTGTAGCTCTGGAAGGCGACAATCGCCTTGAGCGGCACGTACAAGGCTTTCGACGGGCCAGTGGTGCCCGAGGTGAACATCAGCAGGAACGGGTCTTCACCGCTGAGCAACACCGGTTCGCACTGGTTGGAATGATTGGCCAGTTCCGCCCAGAAACTGAAGTCGCCGCGGACCAGGCCCTGGCCCTTGGCACCGGTGACCGTGACGATGGTCGGGCAGTCGGGCACTTCGCTGAGTTTGGGCCGGTTCGCCGCATCGGTCACCACCACGGCCGCGCCGGAAGTGCCCAGGCGATGTTCCAGGGCCTTGGGGCCGAAGGCGGTGAACAATGGCTGATAGACCGCGCCAATGCGCCAGGTGGCGAGCACTACGATCAAGAGTTCGACGTTGCGCGGCAACAGGCCAGCGACTTTGTCGCCCTGCTTCACGCCCTGGGACTTGAGGAAGTTGGCGAAACGCGCGGCCTTGTCCTGCAGGTCGCTGAAGGTATAGGTCGCGCTGGCGCCGTCGCGCCCCTCCCAGAACAAGGCAATGCGCCCGGGCAATGCGTGGCGGTCGCAGCACTCGACACAGGCGTTGAGTGCCGTCAGCGAACCATGAAGTGCCGCATCGACCGTGTGCTGATAGTTGAACTGTGAAGTCGCAGACAGGTAATCGCGCATTGCCAGAATCCCTTGGTGTTTTTATTGGGTTGGGGGAACCTACAAAATCCTCGAAATACTCGCTCCACGGGCGGCGCGGGACAATGGTCAAAGCCATCAAGTTGCTTGACTGCTTTGGCCAAGGGGGCGCATCTGTGAGCCGACCCTAATGTTGGATTAGGCCGAGTGCATATCCATTTCTTCGGTAACGGCCTCCTATGGTTCCGCTTTTAC
>NZ_CATKPN010000079.1:0-313042 GCF_949767245.1 Pseudomonas sp. IT-P176 | reverse complement strand
TAACCCCAAAACAGCCCTTAATCCCAGCTCTCTATATAGAAGAGCAATGTCCTCCCCCTGGACAACCCCTCCTCCATCACTGCCTCAGGTCCTGCAGCCCCGCGCCATCACCGCCATCGATGTTCACCATCGACCCAATGAAATTCTCTTAAAAATCCTGACGCGTAACATTGGCTCCATACCCACCAAGACACCCCGGAGCACACTCTCATGAAACGCCACCTCATCCTCAGCCTTGCTCTCTCCGTACTGGCCGCCAATGCATTCGCCGCCGACCTCGCACAACCCGTCACCGCCATGCAGCAACCAGCCGTGATCGCCGAAGGTGGCTCCGACCGCTTGCAACAAAACCGCGTCGCCGAAGGTGGCTCCGACCGCCTGCAACAAAACCGCGTCGCCGAAGGTGGCTCCGACCGCCTGCAACAGAACCGCGTCGCCGAAGGTGGCTCCGACCGCCTGCAACAGAACCGCGTCGCCGAAGGTGGCTCTGACCGCCTGACCCAGAACCGTGCATGAATTGCCGGTCGGCAATACTCAACAAAAAGCCCGGCACACTCTGCCGGGCTTTTTTTCGTCTACTTTCTGCACTAGCCCGCGGCTGCGCGCTTCATACACCGCTGATAACGCTCATCGACACGTTTGGCGAACCACGCGGTGGTGAGCTTGCGGGTGATTTTCGGACTCTGTAGCTCGATCCCCGGCAGCACCGCCCTGGGCAACGCCTTGCCTTGCGACTTTTCGGCCAGCGCGAATACCCGCTTGTAGAGTTTGCTGTCTTCGAAAGCCAGGCTGTCTCCCAGCTCCAGTTGATCGCGGATGGTGCTGTTGCGCATATCCAGGCGTTTACCCAGGCTGCGCACTGCAAGCTCAGTCGAGCCCGGCAGCAGCGAACCGTAGCGAATCAAGTCTCCATCCAGGGCCAGGGAGCCGCCGGTCGCGCGATTCAGCGCAGCCTGGAATGCCGCATTGCGGCTGGCGTACCAACCGGCATTGAAATCGGCGAAGCGGTACAGCGGCTGGCTGTAGTTCACCGGGTAGCCAAGCAGATGGGCGATGCCGAAGTACATGCCGCCCCGCCGGGTGAATACCTCGCGACGGATCGAGCCGTCCACCGGGTACGGATAGTTGCGCGCCTGTTTCTCGGCAAACGCAATGCTGACCTGCATCGGCCCACCGGTATGCACCGGGTTGAACCCACCGAACAGGGTCTTGCCCATAGGCACCCGGCCAATGAAGTCATCGAAGATCGCGCTGAGCTCTTTTTCGCTACGCGCCGCATTCAACCGGTCGCTGTAACTTTTGCCATTGGTCGAGCTGACCTGCAAGGCCCCCCGCACCAGGAGACTGGGGATATGCGCCCTGGCAGCACGGCGGTCGATCTCGTCCCGGGCAATCTTGCCCAGCCCCGGTACTTTCGGGTCAGCCTGAAAGGTCGACTCCTGTTCGGTCACCGCCAGCACCGAGCAGAGGTTCTGCGAGGTGGCAGGGATCTCCTGCGCGGCAAACGCACTATAGATGTCGTTGGCCCAACCTTGCCGGTCCACCGTACTGGCGGCCAGCAAGCGCACGATCTGAGCTTTGACCTGTTCCGGCTTGGGCGCCGCATCGCGGCTACCCTGGCTCGCACACCCGGCCAGCAACAACAGTGTGGCGAGGCTGATGATCAATTGATTGGCTTGCATGGAGTGGCTCAAGGGTCCTTTTGACCGACCGGGCGAGTGACACGCACTACACTCCGGTGTTTTCCTATGGAAAAGCAAGCCGCGTTGCACTTCAATGAACGATTGCTTGCGGGTGCTCTGACACCCGATCACCGACTGGAGTTCGCTGGCATGCTGACAATGGATTTTCTGCTGACCTCACTGATCGTGGTGCTGATCCCTGGCACTGGCGTGGTGTTTACCCTCTCCACTGCGCTAGCCGCCGGCAAACGAGCCAGTGTCTACGCGGCGCTGGGCTGCACGGGCGGGATCGTGCCGCACCTGATGGCCTCGATGCTGGGCCTGTCGGCGATCCTGCATACCAGCGCGCTGGCGTTCCAGGGATTGAAGTTTGCCGGAGTCGCCTACCTGCTGTACCTGGCCTACGCCACCTGGCGCGATCGCACGGCCTTTGCTATCAGCGATGCTCCGCTCAACCTGAGTGGCGGCACCATCATGCTGCGCGCTGGCCTGCTCAACCTGCTCAACCCCAAGCTGACGATATTCTTCCTGGCGTTTCTCCCGCAGTTCATCACGCCCAACGGGCCGTCGGCCACAGTGCAGATGCTCACCTTAAGCACAGTGTTCATGCTGATGACCTTTGCGGTGTTTGTGATCTATGGCTTACTGGCGAACTTTTTTCGCACAGCCGTCATCGAGTCATCTACCGTCCAGAACTGGCTGCGCCGCGGATTTGCCGCGTCGTTTGCCGCTCTGGGCCTGAACCTGGCGTTTGCCCAGCGCTGAGCCCCCCTTGCATTGGGTGGGGATTTGCCGCCGATTCGGTTCCAGACTTTATTCACGCCCTGACGGCCGCGCGCCATCGTACATTCTAAAAACGTGATCAAGAGATCCACCATGACAAGAGTTTCGTTCGCGAGTTTGCCGCTGCTGGTTGTGCTGCTTACCGGCAGCCCTTCGGTGCTTGCCACCGAAGGCAGCGTCGGCAGGCCGATTACTGGCCAGATCGTCTACTCCAACGCCGGGATCATTCCCCCGGAACCCGGCTGGGTGATGTCGATGACCAGTATCTATTACGACGGCGAACTCAGCAGCAAGAAGGCGGCACCGGTGCGCGGCGAAGTCGGTGCTGGCCTGAAGATGAAAGTCTCCTACACCATGACCAACATCACGCGTATCTGGGACACTGGCAAAGGCCCGTGGAACTTCGCCTCGGCGGTCGGCCTGCCCCTGCAGTACACCGACGCCGAAGCCGACTTTACCGGCCCCAGGGGCAACTCCGTCGGCGAGACCGACTACGCTACCCAGTTTGCCGATGCCCTGATCACCCCGATCGCCGCCGGCTACCACTTCAGCGCCACCGATCACATTGCCTTGTCGTTGCCGATCTATGTACCGACCGGCGCCTACGACAAGGATCGCCTGGCCAACGCCGGGCAAAACACCTATACCTTCATGCCAACCCTGGCCTATACCCACCTGCTGGGTAATGGCGGCGAGTTGAGCCTGCTGGGCGCGTTCGAGTTCTATACCAAAAACGATGCCACGGATTACCAGAACGGCAGTATTGTACGTCTGGATGGTCTCTGGACCTACGGCCTGGGCAACGGTTGGGCGGCTGGCGTGGTGGGCGGCGTAATCAAGCAGATGACCGACGACGACGGCCCAACGGCCGACCAGTTGAACGGCTTTCGTGGCCACTCGGCCGGGCTCGGCCCGTACCTGGGCTGGAGCGGCAAGTTTGCCGATGCCCAGGCAAGCGTCAATGCCCGCTGGGTGCCCGAGTTCGACTCCGTCAACCGGCCCGAAGGCGATGGCATCAGTGTCAACCTGACGTTGGCGTTCTTCTAGACGTAACGCCTGCGCGGGACTCTCCACCGAGGGTAACGCCATGCACCGCAGCGACGTACTGATCGTAGGCGCCGGCCCCACCGGGCTGGTGTTGGCACTTTGGCTGAGCAAACTGGGGATCCGCGTGCGCCTGCTCGACAAGACCAGCGCCCCCGGCACCACCTCTCGCGCCCTGGCAGTGCAGGCGCGAACCCTGGAACTGTATCGGCAACTGGACCTTGACCAGGCCGTGGTGCAACAGGGTCACCAGGTACCGGCCGTCAATCTGTGGGTCAAGGGCGAACCCACGGCACGCCTGCCATTCGCCGCCATCGGCAAGGACCTGACGCCCTACGCCTTCCTGGAAATCTACCCCCAGGATCAACATGAACGACTGTTGATCGAACGCCTCGAACAATTCGGCGTCGAGGTAGAGCGGGACACCGAACTGCTGGGCTTCAGCGAGCATGACGGTGGCATCACCGCACAACTGCGCCTGCCCGACGGCCAGTTGCAGAGCTGTCAGAGCTGCTATCTGGCCGGTTGCGACGGCGCCCGCTCCAGGGTGCGCAAAACCCTCGGCATCGGCTTTCCCGGCGGCACCTACCAACAAGTGTTTTATGTGGCCGACGTCGACGGCGCAGGCCCGGCCTTTAATGGCGAATTGCACGTGGACCTGGATGAAGCAGACTTTCTCGCCGTGTTCCCGCTGGCAGGCGCCGGCCGTGCGCGGCTGATCGGCACGGTACGGGATGAACGTGCCGAGCAGGCCGAGACCCTGCGGTTTGAAGACGTCAGCAGCCGGGCCATCAGCCACCTGAAAGTCGAGGTCAAGCGGGTCAACTGGTTTTCCACCTACCGGGTTCATCACCGAGTCGCGGACGATTTTCGCCGTGGCCGTGCATTCCTGCTCGGTGACGCCGCCCACGTACATAGCCCGGCCGGTGGCCAGGGCATGAACACCGGAATTGGCGACGCGATCAACCTGGCCTGGAAACTGGCAGCGGTACTCAACGGCGGCGCCAACCACAGCCTGCTCGACAGCTATGCCATCGAACGCATGGCCTTTGCCCGCAAACTGGTGAGCACCACCGATCGGGTATTCAGCTTCGTCACAGCCGAAGGCGCCATCGCCGACCTGTTGCGCACCCGCGTGGCGCCGTTGCTGTTACCCAGAATGGCGGCACTGGAGCGCGCTCGCGAGTGGTTGTTTCGCACCGTGTCGCAAATCACCCTGAACTACCGGGCGATGCCACTCAGTGCGGGGCATGCCGGCACAGTGTTCGGTGGCGATCGCCTGCCGTGGGTGCAGGACGCTGACGGCGACAACTTTGCCAGCCTCGCCCTCCCCGCCTGGCAGGTGCATGTGTACGGCGACACCAGCGGGGAAATGCGCGCCTGGTGCAACGAACATCACCTGGCGCTGCAGGTGTTCGCCTACTTACCCGCCCATGCCAACGCCGGCCTGGCGCGCAACGGGTTCTACCTGTTGCGGCCCGACAGCTACGTGGCGCTCGCCGACCCGGGCGCCGACCCGAAACTCATCGAGCGCTATTTTCACGGCCATGGGATCAAGCCGTTCCTGAGCTGAGCGCGCGCCCGTTGCGGGTCAGATTCCGCTAAGCGCCAGGTCCATGGCGAAATAGGTGAAGATCAGGTCCGCACCGGCACGCTTGATCGCGCCCAGGCTCTCGCGCACCACCCGCTCTTCATCGATCGCCCCGGCGGCCGCGCCGAACTTGATCATCGCGTACTCGCCACTGACCTGATACGCCGCCAGCGGCAACCGCGAGGCTTCGCGGATATCGCGGATGATGTCCAGGTAGGCACCGGCCGGCTTGACCATCAGCGCGTCGGCGCCTTCCTGCTCATCCAGCAATGATTCGCGCACGGCTTCGCGGCGATTCATCGGGTTCATCTGGTAGCTCTTGCGATCGCCCTTGAGCGCACTGCCACCTGCCTCGCGGAACGGGCCGTAGAGGGCCGAGGCAAACTTGGTCGAATAGGCCATGATCGACGTCTGGCTGAAGCCGGCTGCGTCCAGGGCGCGACGAATCGCCTGGACCTGCCCGTCCATGGCCGCCGAGGGGGCAATCACATCCGCCCCGGCACGCGCGGCGGCAACGGCTTGCTGGCCAAGGTTGAACAGGGTCAGGTCATTGTCGACCTCGGCGCCATGCATCACGCCACAGTGACCATGGTCGGTGTACTCGCAGAAGCAGGTGTCGGACATGACGATCATTTCCGGCACCGCGTCCTTGCAGATCCGCGCCATGCGCGACACCAGGCCGTTTTCCCGCCAGGTGTCACTGCCGTTGCCATCGAGGTGGTGCGACACGCCAAAGGTCATCACCGACTGAATACCGGCCCGGGCGTAGCGCTCGATTTCACCGGCCAGTTTCGACTCGGGAATCCGTCGCACTCCCGGCATGCTGGTGATCGGTACGAAATCGTCGATTTCTTCCTCGACGAAGATCGGCAGCACCAGGTCGTTGAGGCTGAACTCGGTTTCCTGGAACAGCTTGCGCAGTTGCGGGGTGCGCCGCAAACGGCGTGGACGGGCTTCGGGGAACTGGCTGGACATGAAATTTCCTGGCAGGAGGCCAATGGCCTGGACAAGACAAAAAGTGCTGGAAGCGCGAGCTTATGCCCCTCGCCCCTGCTGGCACAAATGCAGGTAACGCAAGAGTTTATTGCGAAAACGGTAACAATAGAACCCGAGCCCCGTCACCCCCTGACATTTATTCACCGCTCAACTAATCTGGCTAGCACACCCACCCGGGTGACAAACCCCGAAGGATACGGAGTGAGCCCTGATGTTTGAGATACACAACTACGGCAGTTTTATCGCGGCGATCGTGATTTTCCAACTGATCCCCGGCCCCGGCACATTTGCCATCCTCAATGCCACCGCCCGCAACGGCATCGGCGCCGGTTTTGGCGCGGTGCTGGGAACCCTGCTGGGGGACGCGGCCTACATGATTGCGGCTGCCGCCGGCCTGGCAGCGCTGATGACTGCCAACCCGCTGCTATTCCAGGGCCTGCAGTGGTTCGGTGCAGCGTATCTGTGCTGGATGGGCGTGCAAATGTTGCGCAGCCCCGTGGCGCACAATGACGCGGGGCTGGAGCCACATCGTTCGGCACGCACCTATCTGCGCAACGCCCTGGTCATCAGCCTGACCAACCCGAAAGTCATGCTGTTTTTCGTGGCGTTCTTCCCGCTGTTCATCAGCCCAGGGTCGTCGAGTATGACCCTGGTGGCGATGATGCTCCACGTGACCGTGATTAGCCTGCTGTACCAGGGCGCCCTGGTGCTGATCGGCAACGCCGCGGCCATCCGCTTGAAGGCCCTGCCCCTGGCCCGAACGGTCGCCACTCGAGTGGCAGCCGTCGCACTGATCGGCTTTGGCCTCAAGCTCGCGGTCAATAACCGCTAGCCCAGCGCCCAGGTAAGCCACTGCGCCAGGCAGTGGCTTGCCGGTTCAGGGCTTGGGAATTTCCAGCCCACGCACTACCGCCGGACGCGCCAGGAAGCGCTCGAGTACCCGCAGCACATTGGGGAAGTTATTGATCCCCACCAGGTCGCCAGCCTCATAAAAACCAATCAGGTTGCGGACCCACGGGAAGATCGCGATATCGGCGATGGTGTAGCGCTCGCCCATGATCCAGTCGCGCCCTTGCAGGCGCTCGTCGAGCACCTTCAACAAGCGGCTACTCTCGGCGACATAACGGTCCCGCGGACGTTTGTCCTCGTACTCCTTGCCGGCGAATCTATTGAAAAAGCCCAACTGGCCGAACATCGGACCGATACCGCCCATCTGGAACATCAGCCACTGAATCGTCTCGTAACGTGCCGCTGATTCCTGGGCCAGCAGTTGCCCGCTCTTGTCGGCGAGATAGATCAGGATCGCGCCGGACTCGAACAGCGCCAACGGCTTGTCGTCAGGGCCGTGAGGGTCGAGGATCGCCGGAATCTTGTTGTTGGGGTTAAGCGAGAGGAACGCCGGGGACATCTGGTCGTTGCTCTCGAAACTCACGCGATGGGCCTCGTACGGCAAGCCGATCTCTTCGAGCATGATCGAGACTTTGACCCCGTTTGGCGTCGGCAAGGAGTAGAGTTGGAGCCACTCGGGGAACTGGGCAGGCCATTTTTCAGTAATCGGGAAGGCTGACAAATCGGTCATAGTGAACATCCAGTGACAATTTAACGGCTGAATTTTGGCCTAACCGGCGGCACACGGCCGGCCTGTACGCGGGCTAGCTTATAGCGAGCCTGCCGACGCCGGCATCTTAAATCGGAAACATTATGTCGCTAACCTTCCGCCACCCTCACCGCTACCCCGGATAAAGTGCGCGCCCGCAGATTCCAATCGAACCAATCGCCCTCAGCGGACTCTGAAGGCAGCGCGCGCGCAAGACGACTCGCCCAACGACATGGAAAACCATCCGAAGCCGGGAGCTTGCGGTGGAAAGGTTTGTCAGCCTTAACCTGAATGTGCTGAAGAACTACTACTTGATGAGAAACCCACTGCAGATCACCCAACGCCTGAAGCAACGCGCCTTCGTGTTCCTCCCTGCACTGCTGACTACCTGCGCCCTGCTCCTGTCGCTGGAGTCGAGCGAAAGTCGCGCCCAGCCGGTTGACGGCACCCAGACCCTGGTGTTTTTGCGCCATGCGGAAAAACCTGCCGGTGGTCTCGGACAACTCAATTGCCAGGGCCTGAACCGCGCCATTGACCTGGCGCAGCTGCTGCCAGAAAAATTCGGCAAGGCCGATTTCGTGTTTGCCGCCAACCCGACCCGCAATGTCGAGGAAGGCGAGCTCGACAACTCCTATAGCTACATCCGCCCCCTGATGACCATCAGCCCGAGCGCAATCAAGCTGGGCCTGCCGGTGAACATCGAGTTTTCCGCCAACGACACCAGTGAACTGGCGGACGAACTGCTCCACGACAAGTACCACAACTCGATCATCTACACCGCCTGGTCCCACGGCTACCTGCCGGAGTTGATCAACAAGGTGGCGCGCGAAGCGGTGGGCAGCAAACAGTCGATCACCGAGGACTGGGAGTCCGGCGACTTCGACTCGATGTACGTCCTGACGCTGACCTGGCACAACGGCAAGGCCACCTTGCAGAGCCAGCATTACAAGCAGGGCCTGGATAACGGCCAGGAGAGCTGCCCGACCTGACAGGGCGGCCACACCAGCGCAGGGCCCAGGGTGAGGTATGATGCGCGACCTGTCTCCCTGGAACCCCTGTATGTCCAACTTCTTAACCACCCCCAACCGGGGCTGGTCGTTCTGGTGCAAGCCGGCCCTGTTCCTGTTGGTGGCCTGCATTGGCCTCTACTACGTCAAGTGGTCGCCGTACTACTTCAAGGCCTTTACCGCTGCCGACAGCCACAGCATTGGCGCTTCGATTCTCAACGACGCGCAAACCGCGCCCCTGGCCGCCGCATTGACGTACGCCAAGGTGTACTTCCTGGCGATCTGGAAGGCCGCGGTCCTGGCGGTGATCCTCGGTTCACTGTTGCAAGTACTGATCCCTCGGGACTGGTTGCTGCGGCTGTTCGGCCGCGCCGGTTTCGCCTCGACCCTGCGCGGCGGGCTGTTCGCCCTGCCCGGCATGATGTGCAGTTGTTGTGCGGCGCCGGTGGCCGCTGGCATGCGCCGGCAAAACGTGTCGGTGGGTGCGGCGCTGGCATTCTGGATCGGCAACCCGGTGCTGAACCCGGCCACCCTGGTGTTCATGGGCTTTGTCCTGGGTTGGGGCTTTACCGCCCTGCGACTGGTGGCCGGCATCGTGTTGGTGCTGGGGGTTTCGCTGGTGGCCCAGCGCATTTCGCGGCCGGAGCAAGTACCGCAAGCTGCGCTGCAAGCCGTGGCCAACGTCAGCGCCACGGATTCTCAACCCTTCCTCGGCCGCTGGATTCGCACCCTGTGGCAATTGTTCTGGAGCACCATTCCGGTCTATATCCTGGCAGTACTGGTGCTCGGCGCCGCGCGGGTCTGGCTGTTTCCCCACGTTGACGGGGCGATGGCCGACAACTTGTGGTGGCTGGTACCGCTGGCCATCGTCGGCACCTTGTTCGTGATTCCCACTGCTGCGGAAATCCCCATCGTGCAGACCATGATGGCTCTGGGTATGGGCACCGGCCCAGCGGTTGCGTTGCTGATGACCCTGCCCAGCATCAGCCTGCCGTCGCTGCTGATGCTGCGCAAAGACTTCGACACCCGGGTGCTGGTGACCGTGGCCGTATTGACCATGTTGATTGGCATACTCAGCGGGTTGGTCGGCGCGGCATTACTGTAACGTCACGCTGACCGCTGGCTATCGTGGCGCGTTGCGTTCGCGCAAATACTCGAGCACCGCGCCCTGCTCCCCGGCAAACTCGATGCGCCCGCCTTTCTTCTCCCGTTGAAAGGCGTACATCGGGTCGTAATACTCGCTCAACAACAATTCGATCCAGTGACGAAACCCATCCACCTGGCCCGTGAGCGCCATTTGCGCGAGCGCCTCGTCCATCAGCGTCGCCATACGCTGATGACGTTCGCCCCCCAGGCGCCGGTGAATATTGTTCAGGCTCGATAACAGGCGCTCGGAAAACAGGGCGAATCCCGCCTCTGCGTACTCGGTGACGAACTCGGCATGCAAGTCGATCACGTAATCCTGAAGGATGCGCTCGACCCGGTTGTCCATGTTGTCTTCGAGCCACACCATCGGCCATTGCTGCATGCCCTGATATAGCGGCAGCGGCAAAGCGCAGCTTCCGACCATACGGCTTTCATCCTCGAGCACGAACTGCTCCATACCCTGGGCACGTTTTTTCAGCACATCCACCGCCAGGCCGTTTTCGAAATCGATGTTGCCGGGCTGTGACGTCGCACGTTTGCCAAAGCTGGAGCCCCGGTGGTTGGCATGCCCCTCCAGGTCCAGGCCATTGTTCAATTGCACCAGCACTTCGGTTTTGCCAGTGCCCGTCATACCGCCCAGCAGGATGAAGTCGCACTGCGTCATCGCCTGTTCAACCGTTTCCAGCAAAAAGGTACGCATCGCCTTGTAGCCGCCACCGACGCGTGGGTAATCGATGCCAGCTTCTTCCTTGAGCCACTGCTGGACGATCTGCGAACGCAAGCCGCCCCGAAAACAGTAGAGCGCGCCATTGGGATGGGCTTGGGCGAACTCGGTCCAGGCGCGAACACGCGCGTCCTTGACTGGACCGGACACCAGTTGTTGACCCAAGGCAATTGCCGCCTGTTGCCCTTGTTGCTTGTAACAGGTACCAATGCGCTGGCGTTCGTTGTCCGTCATCAGCGGCAGGTTGACCACTCCGGGAAACGCGCCCTTGGTGAATTCGATCGGCGCCCGCGTGTCCATCATCGGCCGCTCGCTGAGAAAGATGTCGCGGTATTCGGTGATATCGACGGGCATCAAATCACCTCGACCGCGTTACTCTGTCGCTCGACCAGTTCACCGATAGGCGCCAGGTCCAACCCCAACTCGGCGGCCACCGCCAGAAATTGCTCGTTGCCCTGCGGTGTCACGGCAACCAGCAAGCCGCCACTGGTCTGCGGGTCGCACAACACACGCTTGTGCAACTCCTGGACGCGCCCGAGCTTACTGGCATAACTGTCGAAATTGCGCAGGGTGCCACCCGGCACACACCCTTGGTCCAGGTAGTACTCGACACCCGGCAGGCGCGGCACGCGGTCGTAGTAGATGCGAGCAGTCAGGGCACTGCCGTCGGCCATTTCCACCAGATGCCCGAGCAGGCCAAATCCGGTGACATCGGTCATGGCGGTCACGCCGTCGAGCTTGCCGAAGCGGCTCCCAGGCTTGTTCAAGGTGCACATCCAGTCGCGAGCCAGGCCCACGTCACTGTCACGCAGCTTGCCCTTCTTCTCTGCGGTGGTGAGGATGCCGATCCCCAACGGCTTGGTCAGGTACAGCAGGCAACCGGCGGTGGCGGTGTCGTTGCGCTTCATGTGGCGCTTTTGCACCAGCCCGGTGACGGCCAGGCCGAAGATCGGCTCCGGG
This sequence comes from Pseudomonas sp. IT-P176, assembly GCF_949767245.1. Classification (NCBI taxonomy): domain Bacteria; kingdom Pseudomonadati; phylum Pseudomonadota; class Gammaproteobacteria; order Pseudomonadales; family Pseudomonadaceae; genus Pseudomonas; species Pseudomonas sp. IT-P176. The sequence continues at coordinate 301,512 of NZ_CATKPN010000079.1, read as the reverse complement.
GCATCGATCGAATGACCGCCCGCCAATGGAATACCCGCCTCGTCACACACCGCACGGCCGCCGCGAATCACTTCCCGGGCAATCTCCGGCGCCAGTACATTGACCGGCCAGCCGAGAATGGCAATCGCCATCAACGGATCGCCGCCCATGGCGTAGATATCGCTGATGGCATTGGTCGCGGCGATTCGGCCGAAGTCGTAGGGGTCATCGACAATCGGCATGAAGAAGTCGGTGGTCGAGACCACGCCGCGCTCTTCATCAATTGCATACACCGCCGCATCATCGCGCGAAGCGTTGCCCACCCAGAGTTTCGGGTCGAGGTTCTGGGCGCCGCTGCCGGCCAGGATCACTTCCAGCACCTGGGGTGAAATCTTGCAGCCACAGCCTGCGCCGTGACTGTATTGGGTCAGGCGAATGGGTTCATTCATGGGGGGCAACTCGTCAAGTCAAGTGGCCCGATTCTAGCAGAGCACAACGCGCCCGAGGCCATGGCCCGTTGCGGCTCCCACACGGCGAGCCAAAAAGCCCCCCGGCGGCAGCTCAGAATCCGAGGGTGAAACTGATCGTCATCGCTTGATCCTTGTTATCGTGGGACAACTGGCCGGAGTAACCAATCCCCAATTTGCCAGCCGAACTGAACTGGTAGTCCAGGCCTGCTTCTACCAACGCGCTGTCCTCGGCGATTGGAACGCCCTGGATGGTGAACGGCATGCCACCGTCAATGAAGGTCAGGTCGGCCTCCGGTTGAGTGTCACCATAGGCATGGCGCCAGCCCAGTGCGGCACGCGGGGTGATCTGCGAGCCGTTGCCCAGCGTAATGCGCTTGCCGGCACGCAAGCCGACCGTGGAGAACGTGATGTCCTGACTGGCATCGGCGCTCAAGCGAGCTTCACCGCCCTTCTCCTTGCCCGTGTCGCTGTCGTAATTGACGTAGGCCAGGCTGACGAAAGGTTCCAGGGCGATACCAGCAGTTTCGACGGTGTAACCGACTTCACCGAACACCTGGGCACTGTCCGCGTCGTAATCGGCTTTCAGGCGATCGTTGTAACTGCCGACACTGACATCGCGCTTGGTTTCGATCTTGTGCCAGCTGTACGCCGCCCCCAAACGCACCGCCAGTGCGTCGAACTGAGCGTTGGTGTAGGCCGCCAGGTGCGTGGTGTTGACCGTGGCGTCGGACCGGCGGTGACTGGCACTCAAGTCACTGCGGGTGTAACCCACAGCAGTACCGGCGCGCCATTGACTGTCGAGTTGCCGGTCGGTGCCCAGCATGAAGCCTGAGACGTTGCGATCCAGACTGGCCGTGTTGCTGTCGCCGTCCATCTCACCCCAACTGCCGAGTACCCGTAACCAGCCAACCATTTCCCCCTGGCAACCTTCGCCACTCAAGCTGTTTTCGCTCGGGGCCAGGCTATTGCGTGGGTCGTCCATGCCCAGGCAGGACGGTTGGCGCATACGGTCGTTGACCGCGTCACGCACGTAGCGCGAGTCTTCAAGTAACGTACTGACGGTACTGGCGTGAATTTCCCCCGACAGACTGTCGAAGGCCGAGCTGGCGGATGCGCGATCCAGATTGAGGATCTGGTTGTGCAAGGCATTCCCTGCATCGTTGTCATCCCCGACGTAGGCATCCAGAGCAGCGGCCACGCTACGCTGGTTGGCGGTCACCGCGACATCGGCAAAGGACGTCTGGTTGCGTTTCAGCGCCAGGCTCACCTGATTGGCGCCATACAACAGTGCGGTGTCAATGAACGCCAGGGCCGGCAGATGGCTGCTGCTGAAGGTACCATTGACGCCACCCCCGGCGGTTATCAGCGAGTAGGTGGTATCACCGGTGTAGGGCGCAAGTTCGCTGACTTGCAAACCACCGCCGAGGGTCGCCGTGCCGTCAACCACCAAAGGCGTGTTGGTGGGTACCATCACACTCAGGTTCAGCGCACCATCGGCGGTGTTGCTGAAGTTGCCCGCGACGCTCAAGGTCCCGGCGCTACCACCAGACTGCACCAATCCGTGGTTGACCAGTGTACCGACGCTGCCGTTACCGCTCAGGCCCGCGCCATTGGCCACGGTGACCGGCCCGGCGAATGTAGTCGGACTGCTGCGATCACCAACTTGCAACTGCCCCTGCTGTACCGACGTGGTGCCGCTGAACGGATGATTGCCGGTGAGCAACACCGTACCGGTGCCCTGTTTGATCAAGTTGCCGGTACCGGTCAGCACGCCATTGAACCGGCCATTGCTGGTTTGCATGAAAGCCAGCTGAGCATTGTTGAGGATGTTGCCCTGCAAGCTGGTGGTGTTGCCGGCCAGGGTACCGCCACCTACGGTGGTACCACCACGGTAGGTGTTGGCACCAGTCAGCAACAAGGTACCGGCATCGCGTTTTTCAATGCCGCCGCTGCCAATCAAGGGTGCGTCGATTACGGTCGTGACCCCGGCATTGACCCGCACCACTGGCAACGTTCCGTTGCTGACATGGATCGGGCTCAAGCTACCCCCAGCTCCAGCGACCAGCACGTAGCCCGGGTCGAGGAATTGCAAGCCGGTGAAGCCCTGATTGCCGACCACAGTGACCGTGCCGCCCTGCCCGCCAAACACCGCGAACTTGTTGCTCGATCCTTGGCTTTGAGTACCGCTGGGGTCAGTCCAATTGGTGCCCGTCCCCCAAACACCGCTACCGCCGCTGATAGTGCCGTCAGCATTGGTCTTGCCACCATTCCAGAACTGCACCTGAGCGGATGCCCCCTGCACCAGCAGGTTGACCTGATGGGCCAACGAAGTTTGCAGGATCAGGTCCGCGGCTGATACCGGCAGGCTGCCGAAGGTCAAACCGTTGTCTGCCAGGCTGCCACCATAGCGAAACAGTTGATAGACCCCGGCGCCGAAGCCGCCAGCGTCGGTAACGTTGAGCGTGCCGTCGAGGATCAGGTCTGCGTTGATGTCGACTACGGTGGTGGAGCTAGTGGCCGCGCCCAGGCTGAAGTCCAGATTGGTCCCCGACGATAATGCCAGGGTACCGATCGACAGCGGCGACGCTGCATCGCCACCGAACAGTGTCGCGCCACTGGCCAGTTGCACCGAACCGCCCAGTTGGCCACTACCCCCGATCTGCGCACCATTCGCGACGATGACATTGGCGCTGTTGAGTACACCGTCGACCCGCAAGCCACCGGCCTGGACATTGGTGTTGCCGGTGAACGTGTTGTTGCCCGCCAGCAGCAACTGACCGGTACCGGTCTTGCTCAAGGTGCCAACGCCGGTGAGTTGACCGCTATAGGTGCCGTTGCTCGTCTGCTCGAAGGTCAGCGCCGCGTTGTTGAGTATTGCCCCTTGCAGGCTGCGGGTGTCGCCAGAAGTGCTACCACCGTTCAGTGTGGTGCCGCCTTGGTAAGTGTTGGTACCGCTGAGCACCAGGCTGGCGTTGCCATTTTTTACCAGGCTGGCGCCGCGGGAAATCGTACCGCTGAGGGTCGTAGCCTGGTTGCCCGCCAAGGTCAGTTGCGCATCGAGGTGGATGGGGTTGGCCAATTGCAACGTCGAGGTGCTGTCAAGGGTGCCGCCATCGCCTGCCACAAAGAGAATACCGCTGCCGATGGCAGCGTTGCTGCCAAGGATCAGCGTCCCGCCAGACAGATTCGAGGCGCCGTAACTGTTGCTGCCGTTGAGGGTCAGGCTGGCGGCGCCAGTCTTGATCAGGATGCCGTCGCCACTGATCACGCCATTGAGAGTCATGGGGTTGGAACCAGCGAAATACAGTGAACCGTTGAGCAGCATATTGTTATCGAGGCTGACGGCGGTGTTGCTATCCAGCGTGGCACCGTTGGCGGCGGTCAACATGCCAGTGCCAAGGGCCAAGTTGTTGCCCAACACCAGCTTTCCACCGTTGAAAACGGTACCGCCGGTGTAGCCGTTGGCGGCGTTGAGCACCAGGGTACCGAAGTCATACTTACCCAGAGTGCCAGCACCGTTTAGCGCTACACCAAGGGTCGCGGTGGCGTTGGCTTCGACGCGAACCAAGGCGTTACCCAGAGTGCCGTTGATGAGGTTGAGCGAACCCTCCGAGCCGTTCAGCACGCTATAGCCATCGGTGACGAACTGCAGACCGACGATATTTTGCGCGCCGTTGACGGTCACCGTCCCCGCCGCCCCCTGGAACACCGCGAGACCGTTGGCCCAAGTCTGGTTCAGCGTGCCGTCGACACTGGTCCAATTGGTGCTGCCACTGGCCCAGGTGCCGCTGCCGCCATCGATGACGCCGTTACTTACCAGTTGCCCACCGTCCCAGAACTGCACGGGGACGGTCGGTGTGCTGACCAACAGATTGACCTGATTACCGATAGCCGTTTGCAGTTGCAGATCCCCTGGCGTGACGCTGCCGGGTACGCTGCCAATGAGCATGCCGTGATCAGTTAGGCCGCCGGAGTAGTTAATCAGCCGATACACGCCGTTGCCAAAACCGCCGAAACCACTGACGTTGAGGGTGCCATCGAGCGTCAGGTTGCCGTTGACATTCAGCAACGCATTGCCGCCGCCGGCCTCCGGAGTACCTAGGCTCACGTACAGGTTCGAGCTGGCACCCAATACCACAGAGCCCGTCAGTAAGCCCAAGCCGCTGCCCACGGCCAGGTGGCCGCCATCGAGCACATGCACGCTGCCGGCAATACCACCGACGGTGCCAAAGCCCGTCAGGGTAGCGCCGCTGTTAACGACCACGTTGGCACTGGCCAGCGAGCCGGTCAAATTCAGAGTGCCACTATCGATACGGGTATCGCCGGTTAAGTTGTTGTACCCAGTCAGGGTCAGGGTGCCACTGCCGAGTTTGCGCAGCTCGCCAGTGCCGGTAAGGATACCGTCGAAGGCGCTGCTCTGATTACCGCCACCGACGCTCAAGGTGTTGCCGGCGCTGATCAGCGCGTAGCCACTGCCAGTCAGGCTGGCGACGCTCGCCGAGCTGCCGAGATTGAGCCGACTCCCAGCTGCCAGATTAACGCCTGCGTTGCTGCCAAGTGCCGAACTGCCAAGCGTACTCAGGCTGCCGCCGAGCACATTGAACTGCCCAGTGAAGGTGTTGGCGCCGCTGAGGGTTAGGTCGGCCAGACCCTCCTTGTTCAAAGTCTCAGTACCGGCAACCACGCCAGACAGGGTCAGGTTATTACTCCCGGCCACCGTTAACGCGGCATTGAGGTTGAGGCCATTGGACAGGCTCAGTGCCGAGGTGCTGTCCAGGCTCGAGGTACCCTCGACCGTCAACACACCGGTACCCAAGGCATTGGCACTACCGAGGATCAGGTTGCCCACGTTCAGGGTGGTCCCACCATGGAAGGTGTTGATGCCATCGAGTGTCAGGTCGCCGTTACCGCTCTTGACCAGCGCTCCGGTACCCGCAATCACTCCGGACAGCGTGACACCATTGCCGCCTTGCAGAACGGCGCCATTGATACCCAGGGTGATCGGGTTACTCAGGTTCAGGCCAGGGCTACTGGCCTGCAAAATCCCGCCATTGACAGTCAAGGCACCGCTACCGAACGTTGCGTTGTTGTTGAACAGCGCCACTCCGCCATTCAGCGTCGAACTGCCACTGACCAACGGCCCCTCCAGCGTCCAGGTGCCACTGTCGAGCCGCAGATTATTGAAGTTGATGTAGTTGACGCTGGATGCGGTGCCGACACCTGAGGCGCCGCCACCGCTCCCGATCGGGTTTTGCAGGATCAAATTGTTGTTGCCACCAGCACCACCGTCGACCTGGCCGGTTGGCGCATAGGTCAGGTTGATTCCGACCGGTGCGCCCAAGCTGAGCCCTGCTCCACCGCCGTTCGAGATGCTCGAGCCCGTGACCGCAGTGAAGGTGTTGGTGCTGTTCGCCCCCATCGAGACACCGCCGCTGATGGTACCTGTGTTGATGAAGGAGTTGCCGCCCACCGAAGATTCGAATGCCACCCGCCCGACAATGGAACCGGCGTTGCTCATGGAAACCTGCGAACCACCATAGACCGCCACCACCGGTGCATCGGATCCGGTCAGGGTCAACCCGAGCAACGCTGAGGAGTCGATGGTGCCACTGTTGCTGATACTCGTGCTGCCACCCGCACCGTTGTTGATGTTCAATGCCATGCCGTCGAGGGAGGTAAGTGCTTGGCCGAGGACACCAGCCGATCCTCGAAAGATACCGCTGCCTGCGTTACTAATATTGACTGTCGAAGCGGTTGCATTACCGACCACTACGCCGTTACTGAGCTGAGTAATCAAACCGGCGAATGCAGGATCGACCGTCCCGGCGTTATTAAGGGTGACGTTGTTGCCGGTCAGGCTCAACGCGGCGCCACCTAGGGTTGCATTGAGCCCGGCGCCACTGGTCACGTTGACGGTCAGGGCATCGACCGAACTGGAGAAGGTATTGAGTAAAAGTGGCAGCGTCGGCACACCGGTACAAGTGACCGTAGCCCCGGCAGAAGGACTGGTGGGTGAGCACGCTGCCGTAGCCTGAGGGCTGGCAAGGCCAAAAAACAGCCCGGCAAGCCCAAGGCGCACGGCCAACGACAACGGGGAAAGATTACAAACGACATACATGCGTTGACGTGCGTTCATGTTCAACTCCTTCTCAGGACAGCACTTCATCCATGAGTACGTGCTTTGCGCTAAACAACTCACTGAATCAACACGCACCAACATCAAGCGTCGGACCGTGGCAACGACCGGTTGATCAGTAACTTAGACGAGGCTGCGCGGAGCACAACCTTCAGCCACGGTAAATAGTATTAATACTTTCGTGGAGATAGTGGTCATCGTCCCTTGATCCAACGTTCATTCAAGGCATCAGGAGCACCTTGTCACCCAGACCGTTCGAGTCCCTCGTTCGACGCCGCAGGGCAATCCAAGTGAATTATTCCGACCGCAGGCGATCACTCTAAAATAACAGGGAGGAATAGCGGCACATGATCAACGCAAAATTGTTCGTCATCGAATACACCCTTCACGGTGTGCCCAAGTCTTTCATCATCCGCCAGGAAAAGATGGACAACGCCGAGGCCTGGCACTGGGCCAGTTGCGACGCGGGGGTTGGGCGCATTGGCCGCTTCGGCCGAGAGAAAGTGAAGAAGACCAGCAAGCCGGCGGCGGAGAAGTTCGGCATCGAAAACGTCACGTGGCGGCCCACCAGCTGAAGCGTGCACGACCTCGCCGCGGGCGCCGAGATGGCGCCCACGGTGAGGTCGTAGCCACTAGCCGTGAGTCCCTTTGGCACATTGGCAACCCGCCGTCGTGCAGGCTTCGCCGTGCTCATGATGCTTGGCGCAGCCCTCGCAACAGTAGTGCTTGCCATGCCGGACAATCGAATGCTCGCCCAGTTTGCACTTGCAGTTGGGACAGGCGCAGGTGTCTGCTTTCATCAGTCTGACTCCATGGGTGTGGTCGTCCAGAAGCGAACCCAATGTCGCCTCTCAAGCACTGACCGCACCCACCGACATGCCCTTGCGGCCCTCGCTCCTGATAGAGGGTAGTCGATAAACCTCAGGCGGCCTGCCGACTACTGCTGCGGTACATCAACACCAGCGCCAGCCCCAGGCAGACCATGGCCAGGAGCCGATTGGTGGACAACTCGATGGGCGGATTACCCAGCCAGCCGAAATTGTCGATCAGCATGCCCATGCCCAACTGGCCGACGATCACTGCCACCGTCGCCACCGCCGTTCCGATCCGGGGCACGGCGCCGACCATCACCAGCATATACACCACGCCGAACAGCGCTCCGCTGAGCTGCCACTTCGGCACCTCCAGCAGGCTGACGGCATGGGCCGGCTCGAAGAACAGAATCAGCAAGGCGGTAGTGATGGCTCCCACCACAAAGGTCAACAGGCTACTGCGCAACACACCGACCGCCTGGCCCAGCCGGCCGTTGATCGCTGCCTGCACACTCAATACCGCACCGGCCGCGACGACCACCAGCAACAACCCAAACAGATTCATGTTCAACCCCGCGCAATCAGGACAAGAGCAACAACGATCAGCAGCAAGGCCAACCAGCGCTCCCGGTTGACCGGTTTGCGCGCGGCCCCGAACCAGCCGAAATGGTCGATCAGCACACTCTTGCCAACCTGGCCGGAGAGGATCGCAATCATCGTCATGGCAATCCCGATCACCGGGGTCGCCAAGGTGAGCACCACCACGTACATCGGCCCGAGCAACCCGCCGATCAACTGCCAGCGCGGCAAGCTGCAAAGTGCCGGCCCCGGTTGCGGACCGCTGAACAGCAACAACAGAAACAGGATGGCCGAGCCAACCCCGAAAATGCTCAGGGTCGCCCACAAATGCCCCACCTGGACGCCCAGCGGCCCCAGCAAGCCCGCCTCCACCGACAGGCCCATGCCCGCGAGGATCACCAGCGGTAGCAGCAACAGGCGGGTGAGTGGGTTAGGCCGCGGGGTGACAGCGGCCCCGGTGGCCTCACTGATAGAACCTGAAGACATGACAACTCCTGCAAAGGGTGAAAAGAATGACGGGCATTATCAATTGCCCGACCTTTGCGATAAATGCGACTCTGTCGACAACACTTTTGCGCAACTCGCACAGCAGGCTGCTACATGCAAGGTCTCAACGAACTCAGTTTCAAGGCGCTACGGCTGTTCGTCGCGGTTCTCGATCACGGCAGTTTTTCCGAGGTCGCGCGCCGCGAAGGCCTGGCGCCTTCATCGATCTCGCGGCAGATCCAGTTGATGGAGCAGGCCCTCAGCCAGCAATTGCTTTACCGCCATACCCGGGCTGTGACCCCGACCGAAGCCGGGCGCCTGCTCGGCCAGCATGCCCGCGTGGTGCTGGTGCAACTGGAAGAAGCCGAACAAGCCTTGCAGGAACAGGCCAGCGAACCCAGTGGCCTGGTGCGTATCAACGCGCCAGTGGTGTTCGCCCAGTTGCACCTGTCGCCCTGGATCGCCGAGTTGTGCCAGCGATATCCCCGGCTGCAACTGGATATCCAGCAAACCGACCGCTACGTCGATCCGCTGCAGGAAGGCTGCGACCTGCTGTTTCGCATCGGCGCCCTGCACGACTCCAGCATGCAGGGCCGAGTGGTCGCGCCGCAGCGCTATCACGTCGCCGCCAGCCCAGCGTACCTGGCACGCCATGGCACCCCTCGGCATCCCGCGGAACTGGTACGGCACCAATGCCTGGCCTACAAGGGTGACTCCGGTCTGCAACGCTGGTTCTTCCGCCAGGACCAGGGCGACTGGACCCCCTATTCGGTCAGGGGTCCACTCACCGGCAACCACGCCGACACCCTGACCCAGGCTGCCGAACAGGGTATGGGCCTGGTGATGTTTCCTTCCTGGCTGATCGGCGAGGCCCTGGGCCTGGGCAAGCTGGTGCAGGTGCTTGGTGACTTCCAGGCATCCAACAGCCTCGAACCCCAGCAGATCGCCATTCTCTGGCCTGGCAGTCGACGCTTGTCGGTGAAAGTGCGCGCGGTGATCGATTTTTTCGTCGAGCGTTTTGGCACGGTGCCCTACTGGGACCAGTAAGGCGCAGCGGGTTTATCGCAGCAGTTGCACGATCAGCCAACTGTTCGCCGCGCTGATCACCACAAACAACCCCCAGACCAACACTCGGGTCGGCAGTCGCCGCTGCCAGCTTGATCGCATCCCGCTTGCTGGCCAGGTCCTTGCCGACCAGCCGCGTCTGCACGATCGAGGTGTGCACAACGGTGATGTTGCAGCTTAGAGGCTTCAGGCGCCAGGGCGAAGCCTTGTATGCTGTGTGCCCCGCCATCGAACAAGGAACGCTCCGTGCTGCTGTTGAAACTCGTGCTGATCCCCGGTTTTCTCCTGCTGATTTCCCTGGCCGGCAAGCGCTGGGGACCGAGCGTCGCGGGATGGCTATCGGGGTTGCCGGTCGTGGTCGGGCCGATCCTGTTTTTCCTCGCGGTCGAGCAAGGTCCGGCATTTGCGACCCAGTCGGCGATTGCGGCGCTGTCGGCCATGGCGGCGATGATTACCTTCTGCGTGGTCTACGCCCAGGCCGCGCAACGCTGCAACTGGCCGGCGGCGCTGCTGATTGCCCTGTTGAGTTGGAGCCTGGTGGCGGTAGTGCTGTCAGTGCTGCCCGCGTCGCTGCTGTTGTCGACGATCGCTGCGGCCACCGCCTTGCTCGCGGCACCCCACCTGTTCCCCGCCGTACAGCCCTTGCTCGCAGGCCCCGCGCCGAAGTCCGACAAACTGTTGCTGCGCATGCTGGCCGGGGCGTTGCTGACCCTGGCGGTGACCTGGTTCGCCAGCACCCTGGGTGAGCGCTGGAGCGGTTTGCTCGCGGTATTCCCGGTGCTTGGCAGCGTAATGGCGGTGTTCTCCCAGCAAACCCGGGGGCCGGCATTCACCGCCGCGCTGCTCCGCGCCACCGCTACCGGCATGTACGCCTTCGCGGCCTTTTGCCTGACCCTGGCCTTGACCTTGCCGCGCTGGGGCGGCTGGGCCTTTGTGCTCGCAGTGGCGGTGGCGCTGGTGATGCTGCTGCTAACCAAGCGGCGGGCCGCGCCCTCACACCTGCGCAGCGGGACGGCGCCGTCGGTCAAACCCTGAGAACCGAACCGCCGGCAAGTTCGTGCTGGAGTGAGTGAGGGACCCCGTGGGATGATCGTCACCCCGCGCGATCACACCCGGAGACTCGCATGTCGCTGCTGAAAAAAATCATCGTCAGTAAAACCGCTGTTCTGTTGCTGACAGCGCTCACCACCTTCGGCGCCGCCAGCGTCTACGCCGCCAGCCAGCCGACGACCAAGACTGCAACCGCGGAAAAAGTCGCGGTGCTGGGCAACAAATTCACCTTCAGCCTGCCCAAGGGCTTTATTGCCAACCCATTGCCCGGCGGTGATGCGTCCAATGGCACGTCCGGCGCCAAGGGCACCATGTACACCAATCAGCAAAGCAAAACCGTGCTGATCATCGCCGAAAACACCCTGCCCGAAGGCCTCAGCGTCAAGGACAACGACGCGGTATTTCTCGACGAGTCCATCTCCGGTTTCGCCAGCCAGCAACGCGAAGCCCTGGCCGGTTTCAATAAACAAAGCGAAAAAAGCCTGACCATCAAAGGCCTCGGCCTGCGCCAGATCGACTTCACCGCTACCCAGGGCGGCGGCCCGACCCTCAACACCAGCCTGCTGGCCGGCTCCGGCACGCAGATGATGCTGATTCAGATCATCTCCCGCGCCGACGACCAAGCCGGACACGCGGCCCTGGTGAAGAGCATCCTCGGCGAAAAATAACCCGGCGGGTTACTGATTAAGTCGTAACAGCCAGGCGTTGAGGTCCTCGATCTCCCGCTCGCTGATACTGTGCCCGAGCCCCGGATACGCATGGAACTCGGGCACCAGGCCCAGCCCCGACAACAGGCTGTTGGCGTCACTGCCATCGGTGAAGGGCAAGCGCTGGTCATCCGTACCGTGTCCGATGAAAATCGCCAGCGAGGCCTGCGCCGGGTCGGCCTTGAGCTGACTGCGCAGCACCGGCAGCACCTTGCCACTCAACGCCGCTATCCCACGCACCGCCGTGGGATGACGCAGCGCGACCTCGTAAGACATGATCGCGCCCTGACTGAAGCCCACCAGGAATACCCGATCGGCCGTGGTGTGATACTTGTTCGCCGCCTTCGTGACAAAGTCCGCCAGCAACGCGGCACTGCGCTGCAAGTCATCGCTGTCGCCGTCGTACGCCCCGTCCCCCTTCTTGTGAAACCACTGATAACTGCCCTGCTCCAGCACCTGCGGCGCACGTACTGCCAAATAGGTATAGGACGCCGGCAATCCCTCCTTGAGACTAAACAGATCCGCCTCGTTGCTGCCGTAGCCATGAAGAAAAATCACCAGCGGCTGATTGGCCGAGCCGGGGGTCGATTGTTCGAGGTACTGCAGCGGCAGATCGTCGTGCAGCACCGATTGGGCCTGGATGACCGGGGATACCAGCAACAGAAATACGGCAAACAACTTGAGCATGGACCTTCCTTTAATCGGGCGGGTTCGCGGGGCAGCGTAGCATGCGAGCGGAAGTGGGGAATGGATGGAGGCCGGAGTGCGGCGACCTTGGTCAAGGGCGGCGAGGACTGCGTCCTCGAACGCAGCCTCGACAGCTGCTACGGGGGATGGGGGTATTGCCGAGATCTGTGGTTTTTGCTGGGCCGGCACTCCGGCGCTTGTAAAAAAGTGGCAACCGCGTCAATGGTGGCCACCTTTTCCAACGGTGAAATTACTCGCCGTAAACGTCGAAATTGAAGTACTTGTCCTGTACTTGCTTGTACTTGCCATTGGCGCGGATTTCAGTGATAGCGGTGTTGAACTTGTCCGCCAGCTCCTTATCGCCCTTGCGCACGGCAATGCCCGCACCGCCGCCGAAGTACTTCGCGTCTTCATAGGTCGGGCCAACAAACGCAAAACCTTTACCGGCGTCGGTTTTCAGGAAACCGTCGTCCAGGGTGACCGAGTCGGCCAGCATCGCGTCGAGGCGGCCGGAGACCATGTCCAAATTGACTTCCTGCTGGGAGCCGTAGCGCACCAGAACGATACCGGCCGGCTGCAGCACTTCGGTGGCGAAACGGTCGTGGGTACTGGCACGCAGAACCCCGACTTTCTTACCCTTGAGCTCGGTCAGCGGGTCCTTGATGTCGGATCCAGCCTTCATCACGAAGCGTGCCGGGGTGTGGTAGTACTTGATGCTGAAGTCGACGTTCTTCTTGCGGTCGTCAGTGATGGTCATGGACGACAGGATCGCGTCGATTTTCTTGACCTTGAGCGCGGGAATCAGGCCATCGAATTCCTGCTCGACCCAGGTGCACTTGACTTGCATCTGCGCGCACAGCGCGTCGCCGATGTCCACGTCGAAACCGGTCAGCTTGCCGTCAGGGGTTTTCATCGAGAACGGCGGGTAACCAGCTTCGATACCGATACGGATCGGCTTGGCGTCTGCGGCTACAGCCGAGAGGGACAACACGGACAGTGCCAGAGCACCGAACATCACTAGCTTCTTCATTTATAACTCCTGTGTGCGGAGACTCTTATTGGCAACTTCGACGGTAGCTTGTGGCTGGTATTTATCGAAGTGGCCGGCAGTCTAGAGCTGCACCCAGCGAGCAAATTGTGTATATGCGACAAATAGTTATAGAAAAGTTGCGAAGGTAGGAGCGTAAATGCCCCCCTGCGCCGACGCGCTGAAATGGCCTACAGACGCGCGACGCTTTGCGTCATGATGCCTGCGCAGTCCGACATTCACCTGCGACGGTTTCCAGCCCATGTCCGCACCTTCATATACATTGCAGTTGATTCAGCACCACCCTGCCGAAGGCCCGGGAGCCATTGCTACCTGGGCGCAATCCCGGGGCCTTGCCCTGGAGATATTCCGCGCTGACCTCGGGCACCTGCCTGCAGTGAGTGCGGCGCCGGTGATTATCCTGGGAGGGCCTTACGAATCCAACGCCGGCCCCGCGTGGCTGGCCCAAGAACGCCAGTGGCTGGCTGCCAGCTTGGCGCAGGGGGCGCCGGTGTTCGCCATCTGCCTGGGCGCACAATTGCTGGCCCTGAGCCTGGGCGGCCAGGTGCGCCGCATGGCCACGACTGAAACCGGCTGGACCGCCGTCAACTTTGCCGACGGCTCGGCATTGAAGGTCCTTGAATGGCACGAAGACGCGATTGACCTGCCGCCCGCTGCCCGACTGTTGGCTAGCAGTGCGATATGTGCAGAGCAAATGTATGACGTCGGCCCGACCCGTGTCGGCTTGCAGTTCCACCCGGAATGGAATGCCGAGTCGGTTGCCGAGCTCAACGTCCATTTCGCCGACGAATCGCCCCTGCCCCGCAACCAGGACCACAGCGCCGCGTACCGCCAGGTGTACGACTGGCTGCAAGTGACGCTGGATCAGTGGCACCTCGCCGCAACCGCGGCCTCCCGGTAACGCACGCTCAACACTCGCAGCCAATCGCCACCTCGGCCCGGGCTGCGCCTGCGTCACTCAACTCGAATCCTTCATCCAGCCACCCGGTCACACCGCCGATCATTTCCTTGACCGGGTACTCCAGCGCCGCCAGTTTCACCGCGGCCTTGTTGGCGCCGTTGCAATGGGGGCCGGCGCAATACACCACGAACAAAGTGTCCTTGGGGTAGCCCGCCAACAATCCGGCCGTGATCAGGCGGCCGGGAATGTTGATCGCCCCCGGTAGATGTCCGCGCTGGTAAGCCAAAGGCCCACGCACATCCACCAGAACAAAATCCACTGCACCCGCCTCCTGGCTGCTGAAGACGTCGGAACAATCGGTTTCAAAGGTCAGGCGGTTGCTGAAATGCATCAGCGCAACGGCGCAAGGGGCGGCAGGAATGGCGCGAACCAGGCTGGTCATGGGTGTTCTCCAAAGCAAGTGTGGGCTTGCCAGCACTGTATCGAATCGACCTGAAGCGCTACAGTGGCGCACAAGACACTCACTGGGAACTTTCCGCCAAATGCACCGCACCCCCGGTTCTGTAGCGATCCTGGCCTACGACGGCCTCTGCACTTTTGAGTTTGGCATTGCGGTGGAGATCTTCGGCCTGGCACGGCCCGAGTTCGACTTCCCCTGGTACCAGCACCAGATCGTCGCCGTCGACCAGGGTCCGATGCGGGCTACCGGCGGCATTCAGGTATTGGCCGATGGCGGCATGGAACTGCTGGAAACCGCCCGCACCATCATTATTCCCGGCTGGCGCAGCCGCAGCGAGCCGGTGCCCGCCGCCCTGTTGGCGGCATTGTGCCGGGCCCACGGGCGCGGGGCGCGCCTGGTGTCGATCTGTTCCGGGGTATTTGTCCTGGCGGCCAGCGGTCTGCTCGACGGCTTGCGCGCCACGACCCACTGGCGCTACACCGACGAATTGGGCGCGCGCTACCCCAACATCCTGGTGGACCCGGACGTGCTGTACGTGGACTCGGGCCAGTTGATCACCTCGGCCGGCAGTGCCGCCGGCATCGATGCCTGCCTGCACCTGGTGGCGCGAGATTTTGGCACCCAGGTGGCCAACTCGGTGGCGCGCCGCTTGGTGATGTCACCGCAACGCACCGGCGGCCAGGCGCAGTTCATCCCCGCCCCCGTCAGTCGCACACCCCGCAGCGACCTGTCACGGGTGATGCAATGGGCTCGCGAGCGTTTACATGAACCGCTGGAAGTGCGCGACCTGGCCAGCCAGGCAGCAATGAGCGAGCGTACTTTCCTGCGCCGTTTCAGCGAAGCCACCGGGGCCTCGCCCAAGTCCTGGCTGCAACAGCAACGCCTGGCCCGCGCCCGCGAACTGCTGGAAAGCAGCCGGCACACCACGGAGCAGATCGCGCAGCAGTGCGGCTATCGCAGTGTGGAAAGTTTTCGTGTGGCATTTCGCACGGTGGTCGGGCTGGCGCCGTCGGTGTATCGCGAGCGTTTTGGTCGCGGCGAGCAGGCGCTGCCGGCCTAGGACAGAAACGCCAGCACCCGCCCACACCATAGGCGCGGGCGGGTGCCGGGAGGGGCGTGGTTTACTGGCCGCTACGGAGCATTTCCTTGGGCACATACTTGCCGATTTCGAACTTGCCGATCGCCGCACGGTGCACTTCGTCCGGGCCATCGGCCAGGCGCAAGGTGCGTTGCATGGCGTACATGTAGGCCAGCGGGAAATCGTTGGACACCCCGGCACCGCCATGGATCTGGATCGCCCGGTCGATGACGCGCAAGGCCACGTTCGGGGCGACCACCTTGATCTGGGCGATTTCGCTTTTCGCCACTTTGTTACCCACGGTGTCCATCATGTAGGCAGCCTTGAGGGTCAGCAGGCGTGCCATGTCGATTTCCATCCGCGAGTCGGCAATCTTGTCGATGTTACCGCCCAGGCGTGCCAGCGGTTTGCCGAAGGCGGTGCGATTGACCGAGCGCTTGCACATCAATTCCAGCGCGCGCTCGGCCATCCCGATCGAACGCATGCAGTGGTGAATGCGGCCCGGGCCGAGGCGACCCTGAGCAATCTCGAATCCACGACCTTCGCCCAACAGCACGTTTTCATAGGGCACACGGACGTTTTCGAACAGCACCTCGGCGTGACCGTGAGGTGCATCGTCGTAGCCGAACACCGGCAGCGGACGCAGGATTTTTACCCCGGGGGTGTCCACCGGCACCAGGATCATCGAGTGCTGCGCATGGCGCGGCGCATCCGGGTTGCTCAGGCCCATGAAGATAAGAATCTTGCAGCGCGGGTCGCAGGCCCCGGAGGTCCACCATTTTTTGCCATTGATTACCCACTGGTCGCCATCGCGCTCGGCGCGGGCCGCCATGTTGGTGGCATCGGATGAAGCTACGTCTGGCTCGGTCATGGCGAACGCCGAACGAATCTCGCCGCGCAGCAGCGGTTCGAGCCAACGCTGTTTCTGCTCTTCGTTGGCGTAGCGCACCAGCACTTCCATATTGCCGGTGTCCGGCGCCGAGCAGTTGAAGGGTTCCGGCCCCAGCAGGGAGCGACCCATGATCTCCGCCAACGGTGCGTATTCGAGGTTGCTCAGGCCGGCGCCCAGTTCCGATTCCGGCAGGAACAGGTTCCACAGGCCTTCGGCCTTGGCCTTGCTTTTCAGTTCTTCCATGATCGCGGTGGGCTGCCAGCGATCGCCTTCGGCGACCTGGCGCTCAAACACGGCTTCGGCTGGATAAACGTGAGCATCCATGAACGCAGTCACGCGTTCACGCAATTCCTGAACCTTGGGCGAATAAGCGAAATCCATGGGCAGCTACCTTTTTTGACGAGGTGATGAAGTCGTATTTGAGGGCATGAATTGATGCTAGATCAGCGTTGATAATTTACCTAGCCTATTCTCGGCGTGTATTAACATTCATCACCGATATATGATCGACTTATCGAGCCCACCTAAAACAAGAGCGTAGTGACATGAATCTGAGCAAGGTCGACCTCAACCTTTTCATCGTCTTCGATGCCATCTACACCGAAGCCAACCTGACCCGTGCCGGGCAGATCGTCGGCATTACCCAACCCGCAGTGTCCAACGCTCTGGCCCGCCTGCGCGAGACCTTCAACGACCCGCTGTTCGTGCGCACCGCCCAGGGCATGGTGCCGACACCGATGGCGCAGAACATCATCGGCCCGGTGCGCAACGCGCTCTCGCTGTTGCGGGTATCGGTCCAGGAAAGTCGGATCTTCAACCCGTTGCAGGCGGTCAAGACTTACCGCATCAGCATGACCGACCTCACGGAAGCGGTGATCCTGCCGCCGTTGTTCCAGCGCCTGCGCCGCCTGGCCCCGGGCGTGATCATCGAGAGTTTCCTGTCCAAGCGCCGCGAAACCACCAAGGAACTGGCCGCCGGCCGCCTGGACTTCGCCGTCGATGCGCCGCTCAACACCGACCCGCAAGTGCGCCACGTCAAACTCATGGAAGACCGCTACGTCTGCGCCATGCGCAAGGGCCACCCCATGGCCGGCAAGGAAAAATTCAGTCTCGACGATTACCTGTCCCTGACCCACATCCATATTTCCAGCCGCCGCAGCGGCCTGGGCCATGTCGACCTGGCACTGGGCAAGATGGGCATCCAGCGCAAGATCGCCCTGCGGTCGCAGCATTACCTGATGGCCTCCCAGGTCCTGCAGCAAACCGACATGGTGATGACCGTGCCGGAGCGTTTTGCCCGCCGCCATGAACTGCAATCATTCTTGCTGCCGGTCAACGATGTGCCCCCGGTGGCAACGCACCTGTACTGGCACGAAAGCACCGACCAGGACCCGGCCAACCGCTGGATGCGCGAGCAGATGATCGAGTTGTGCCAGCAGGTCACGGCGCACGAGAAGAAGCTGGACAAGCAGCAAGCTTGAGGGCGGGTATCGGACAATCAGGGCTGGCGCAGTGCTTGCAGCTTGACGTTTACGTCAAGCTGACATTAGCTTAGCGCCAAGCCCCTTTTTCGAGCGCGCCATGAGCAGCCAGACCTACAGCATTTCCGACCTCGCCCGCGAGCTCGACATCACCACCCGCGCCATTCGCTTTTATGAAGAACAAGGACTGCTGAGTCCCGAGCGGCGCGGGCAGGAGCGGATCTACTCGCCTCGGGACAAGGTCAGCCTGAAGCTGATCCTGCGGGGCAAGCGCATTGGCTTTTCCCTGGCCGAATGCCGCGAACTGATCGAACTCTACGACCCCACCAGCGGTAACACCAAGCAGTTGAACAGCATGCTGGCAAAAATCAGCGAGCGCCGTGAACAGCTCGAACAGCAACTGCTGGACATCGAACAGATGAAGCTGGAACTCGACACCGCCGAAGAGCGCTGCGTCCAGGCGCTGGAACAGACCCTCAAGAGCCAGCAGGCCGCGCCTTCACACTCCTAACCACAGGTGAACCTGATATGTCCCTCCCCTCCCATGTACGCCTGATCGAAGTCGGCCCGCGCGATGGCCTGCAAAACGAAGCCCAGCCGATCAGCGTCGCCGACAAGGTGCGGCTGGTCGACGCGTTGACGGCCGCAGGCCTCGATTACATCGAAGTCGGCAGCTTCGTTTCGCCCAAGTGGGTCCCGCAGATGGCCGGCTCCGCCGAGGTGTTCGCGCAAATCCAGCGCAAGCCCGGGGTCACCTACGGCGCGCTGGCGCCCAACCTGCGGGGGTTCGAAGACGCCATGGCCGCCGGGGTCAAGGAAGTCGCGGTGTTCGCCGCCGCCTCCGAAGCCTTCTCGCAACGCAACATCAATTGCTCGATCAGCGAAAGCCTGGAGCGATTTGTGCCGATCATGGACGCCGCCCGCCAACACGGCGTCAGCGTGCGCGGTTACGTGTCCTGTGTGCTGGGCTGTCCGTACGAAGGTGACGTGGCCCCGGAGCAGGTGGCCCTGGTCGCCCGCGAGCTGTATGCCATGGGCTGCTATGAGGTGTCGCTGGGTGACACCATCGGCACCGGTACCGCCGGCGCTACCCGCCGGATGTTCGAGGTAGTGGGCGCGCAGGTGCCACGGGACAAGCTGGCCGGCCACTTCCATGACACCTACGGCCAGGCCATGACCAACGTCTATGCCAGCCTGCTGGAAGGCATCGCGGTGTTCGACAGCTCCATCGCCGGCCTGGGCGGTTGCCCGTACGCCAAGGGCGCCAGCGGTAACGTGGCCACCGAAGACGTGCTGTACCTGCTCAACGGCCTGGGGATCGAGACGGGGGTGGATATGCAGCAGTTGCTGGTGGCCGGCCAGCAGATCTGCGACGTCCTGGGGCGAGTAACGGGTTCGCGCGTGGCCAAGGCCCGCAGCGCCCAGTAAATGTGTCGCGGGGTGTTACCGCCCCGCAACAAAACGAGTAACACGGAAACAACCTGAAGGATTTTTGCGTCGGGTTTTTTTCGACAAAATACTAAATCATTGATTTTAAAGTGATTTTAAAAGTTGGCACGGGTTCTGCTATCTCTATGGCATAACAAGAACAAAAAAAGCGGCAAACCTAATAAAAATAAGACGTAACGACTCTGACATAACAAAAACAACACGGCAGAGACGCAGCTAACAGATTTTTTTGGAGAAGGTGTGCTTTTCAGGGTGCTGCTTGCAGTGACCCGCAACCGGGCAGAGAACAATAAAACTACCTTCAGGTAGCTCCCGAACTGGTTGGATCGCTTGGCGAGAAAGCAAATCAGCGCTCAAAAAAATACGTTTGCTCTTGACCCCGCATGGGGGTCGCACAAAACAGCGGTAAAGGGCCACGGTTGCCAAAAACAACAATAGACCGCCCCTTAATAATAAAAAAAGAGCACGCAACGACAAATTAAAGGGGAGCTTCGGCTCCCCTTTGTGCTGTCTGGGGTTTGGGTGTGCCCACCGTGTGAGCGGGCCTGCTCGCGATAGCGGCGATGCATTCAACACCCATGCTGGGTGTACGATCGCCTTCGCGAGCAAGCTCGCTCCTACAGTGGCTTTGGGCGCCTGCTTGCACCCCGCCCCCACTGTCAGCCCTTGGTCTTGCGCTGCTCCTCGATAGAGATCTCGCGCATCTTGAACTTCTGGATCTTGCCGGTCACGGTCATCGGGAACTCCTCGACGAACTTGAAGTGACGTGGCGTCTTGAAGTGGGCAATGCGCTCCTTGCACCAGGTTTGCAGTTCAAGCTCGTTGGCGCTGTGGCCGGGGTGGAACTTGATCCAGGCGACAATCTCCTCGCCATACTTCTCGCACGGAATGCCAATTACCTGCACGTCCGCCACCGCCGGGTGGGTGAAGAAGAACTCTTCCAGCTCGCGCGGGTAAATATTCTCACCGCCACGAATGATCATGTCCTTGTTACGCCCGGCAATGCACACATAGCCCTCTTCGTTCATGGTCGCCAGGTCGCCGGTGTGCATCCAGCCCGCCTGGTCGATGGCTTCAGCGGTGCCTTCGGGGTTGTTCCAGTAGCCGAGCATCACGCTGTAGCCGCGGGTGCACAGTTCACCAATGGTGCCGCGTGGCACGAGGTTGCCGGCCTCATCGATGATCTTGCTTTCCAATTGCGGCTGGGTGCGGCCGACGGTGGTCACCCGCAGCTCCAGATTGTCCGCAGGACCGGTCTGCAACGACACCGGACTGGTTTCCGTCATGCCGTAGGCAATCTGCACTTCGTTCATGTGCATTTCACTGATGACCCGGCGCATCACTTCGATCGGGCAGGTCGCCCCGGCCATGATGCCGGTGCGCAGGGACGACAGGTCAAATTCCTTGCGCCGCGGGTGATCGAGCATGGCGATGAACATGGTCGGCACGCCATACAAGCCAGTGGCCTGTTCCTGGGCTACGGTTTCCAGGGTCAGCAAGGGGTCGAAAGCGTCGTTGGGGTAGATCATGGTGGTGCCATGGGTGATGCACCCCAGATTGCCCATCACCATGCCGAAGCAGTGATACAGCGGCACCGGGATCACCAGGCGATCGTCTGCCGTCAGCCCGAGGCTTTCGCCGACCATGTAGCCATTGTTGAGGATGTTGTAGTGACTGAGGGTGGCTCCCTTGGGGAAACCGGTGGTGCCGGAGGTGTACTGAATGTTCACGGCCTGGTCGAAATGCAGGCTGTTCTGCCGCGCCTTGAGCTGTTCGGGCGGCACCCCAGCCCCCAGCTCCGTCAGTTGCGACCAGGGCAGGAAGCCTGCGGGTGGCTGCGGGTCGAGGCTGATGACGCCGCGCAGTTGCGGCAAGCGCTCGCACTGCAATTGGCCGACCGGGTGTTGCGCCAGCTCCGGCGCCAGGCCTTGCAGCATGGCGTGGTAATCGGAGGTCTTGAAGGAGCCGGCACATACCAGCCACTGGCAACCGGACTGCTTGAGCACGTACTCCAGCTCCGAGCTGCGATAGGCCGGGTTGATGTTGACCAGGATCACCCCGATCTTCGCGCTGGCGAACTGGCTGATGCACCACTGGGCACAATTGGGCGCCCAGACACCGAGGCGGTCCCCGGCCTGCAGGCCTAGCGCCAGCAGCGCCCTGGCGTGCAGCTCCACCGCCTCGGCCAGTTGCGTCCAGCTGTAGCGCAACTGCTGGTGGCGGACCACCAACGCTTCGCCCTGCGGGTAGCGGGCGACCGTGTTGTCGAATGCCTGGCCAATGGTCATCGCCAGCAAGGCTTTGTCCTGTGAGCCACGGGTGTAGCTGTGCTGTGGGTGAGCACTGTGTTGATCCATGACGACCCCTATTGTCTTTATTAGCGGGTATGTGGAAGCCCGGCATCATGCAGCCGGACCCGACCTGAACTGCCTCTACTCTCGCTCAAGTTGACGTTAACGTAAAGGGAGATTGACAGCCATTCGTCTCAGGTTTACGTTAACGTAAAGGTGACAGTCGACTCGGCGCGCATCGCAGGCCGATTCTCCATTGATAAAAACAAGTTTAAAGGTGCCCCATGAGCTATCCGTCTCTGAACTTTGCCCTCGGCGAAACTATCGACATGCTGCGTGATCAGGTCCGCGCATTCGTCAGCAAAGAGATCGCGCCCCGCGCCGCCCAGATCGACATCGACAACCTGTTCCCCGCGGACCTGTGGCGCAAGTTCGGCGACATGGGGCTGCTGGGCATCACGGTCGCGGAAGAGTACGGCGGTGCCGGCCTGGGTTACCTGGCCCACGTGGTCGCGATGGAGGAAATCAGCCGCGGTTCGGCGTCGGTCGCCCTATCCTACGGCGCCCACTCCAACCTGTGCGTCAACCAGATCAACCGTAACGGCAACCACGAGCAGAAAACCAAGTACCTGCCCAAGCTGATCAGCGGCGAACACATCGGCGCGCTGGCCATGAGCGAGCCGAATGCCGGTTCCGACGTGGTATCGATGAAGCTGCGTGCCGATAAACGCGGCGACCACTATGTGCTCAACGGCAGCAAGACCTGGATCACCAACGGTCCGGACGCCAATACCTATGTGATCTACGCCAAGACCGACCTGGAAAAGGGTCCGCACGGGATCACCGCGTTCATCGTCGAGCGTGACTGGAAAGGCTTCAGCCGCAGCAACAAATTCGACAAGCTGGGCATGCGTGGCTCCAACACCTGCGAGCTGTTCTTCGACGACGTCGAAGTCCCGCAGGAGAACATCCTCGGCGTGCTCAACGGTGGCGTCAAAGTCCTGATGAGCGGCCTGGACTATGAGCGCGTGGTCCTGTCCGGCGGCCCGACCGGGATCATGCAAGCCTGCATGGACCTGATCGTGCCCTACATCCACGACCGCAAGCAGTTCGGCCAGAGCATCGGCGAATTCCAGCTGATCCAGGGCAAGGTCGCCGACATGTATACCCAGCTCAACGCCAGCCGCGCCTACCTGTATGCGGTGGCCCAGGCGTGCGAGCGTGGCGAAACCACCCGCAAGGACGCCGCCGGGGTAATCCTCTACAGCGCCGAACGCGCTACCCAGATGGCCCTCGACGCGATCCAGATCCTGGGGGGCAACGGTTACATCAACGAATTCCCGGCCGGCCGCCTGCTGCGCGACGCGAAGCTGTACGAAATCGGCGCCGGCACCAGTGAGATCCGTCGCATGCTGATCGGTCGCGAACTGTTTAACGAAACCCGCTAACGGAGCTGTCCATGGCCATCCTGCACACCCAGCTCAACCCCCGTTCGGCGGAATTCGCCACTAACAGCGCGGCAATGCTTGCCCAGGTCGACGCGCTGCACACCCTGCTCGCCCAGGTACAGCAAGGCGGCGGCGCCAAGGCCCAGGAGCGGCATACCTCACGGGGTAAACTGCTGCCCCGCGAGCGGATCAACCGCTTGCTCGACCCCGGCTCACCCTTCCTGGAAATCAGCCAGTTGGCGGCGTACCAGGTGTATGGCGAAGACGTGCCGGCAGCGGGTGTGATTGCCGGCATCGGCCGGGTCGAAGGCGTCGAATGCATGATCGTTGCCAACGATGCCACGGTCAAAGGCGGCTCCTACTACCCACTGACGGTGAAAAAACACCTGCGGGCCCAGACCATTGCCCAGCAGAATCGCCTGCCGTGCATCTACCTGGTGGACTCCGGCGGTGCCAACCTGCCACGCCAGGATGAGGTGTTCCCGGACCGTGAGCACTTCGGCCGGATCTTCTTCAACCAGGCCAACATGAGCGCCATGGGCATTCCCCAGATCGCCGTGGTCATGGGTTCCTGCACCGCCGGTGGGGCTTATGTGCCGGCCATGGCCGACGAAGCCATCATGGTGCGTGAGCAGGCGACGATTTTCCTCGCCGGGCCACCGCTGGTGAAAGCCGCGACCGGTGAAGTAGTGAGTGCCGAAGACCTCGGCGGGGCCGATGTGCACTGCAAGATTTCCGGGGTCGCCGACCACTACGCCGACAGCGACGAACACGCCCTGGCCCTGGCCCGGCGCAGCGTCGCCAACCTCAACTGGCGCAAGCTGGGCGAGCTGCAGCAGCGCACGCCGATTGCCCCGCTGTTTGCCAGCGACGAGCTGTACGGCGTGGTTCCGGCTGACGCCAAGCAACCGTTTGATGTGCGTGAAGTGATCGCGCGCCTGGTCGACGGCTCGGTATTCGATGAGTTCAAGGCGCTGTTCGGCACCACCCTGGTGTGCGGTTTTGCCCATCTGCACGGTTACCCGATCGCAATCCTCGCCAACAACGGCATCCTCTTCGCCGAAGCCGCGCAGAAAGGCGCGCACTTCATCGAACTGGCCTGCCAGCGCGGGATTCCCCTGCTGTTCCTGCAAAACATCACCGGCTTCATGGTCGGCCAGAAGTACGAAGCCGGCGGCATCGCCAAGCACGGCGCCAAACTGGTGACCGCGGTGGCCTGTGCCAAGGTGCCGAAGTTCACGGTGATCATTGGCGGCAGTTTCGGCGCCGGCAACTACGGCATGTGCGGGCGCGCCTACGATCCACGGTTCCTGTGGATGTGGCCCAACGCGCGCATCGGCGTGATGGGGGCCGAGCAGGCCGCAGGCGTGCTGGTGCAGGTCAAGCGCGAGCAGGCCGAACGCAGCGGCCAGGACTTCAGCGCAGCCCAGGAAGCCGAGATCAAGCAACCGATCCTCGATCAGTACGAAGAACAAGGCCACCCCTACTACTCCAGTGCGCGTTTGTGGGACGACGGGGTCATTGACCCGGCGCAAACCCGTGACGTGCTGGCGCTGGCGTTGTCCGCTTCGCTGAACGCAGCGGTCGAACCGACCCGCTTTGGCGTGTTCCGGATGTGATCCCGCAGGCGCCAGGCTACCCGCGAAAAGAGCGCTTGAGATAAGCGCAATGACGTTCGCCGGCAAGCCCGACGCCTGCATCGAAGAGTTGTGCAGAGGTTACACATGAGCGACTTCAATACCCTGGAACTGCTGACCGATCCCCGTGGTTTCGCCACGCTCTGGCTCAGCCGCGAAGCCAAGAACAACGCGTTCAACGCCGAGATGATTCGTGAACTGATCCTGGCGCTGGACAAGGTCCAGGCCGATCCAAGCCTGCGTTTCCTGCTGGTGCGCGGCCGCGGCAAGCACTTCAGTGCCGGCGCCGACCTGGCCTGGATGCAGCAATCGGCCGAGCTCGATTACCACACCAACCTGGACGATGCCCGCGAGCTCGCCGAGTTGATGTACAACCTGGCCAAACTGAAGCTGCCGACCCTGGCCGTGGTCCAGGGCGCGGCCTTTGGCGGCGCGGTGGGCCTGGTCAGTTGCTGCGACCTGGCGATCGGCACCGACGACGCGCAGTTCTGCCTGTCGGAAGTGCGCATCGGCCTGGCGCCAGCGGTGATCAGCCCCTTCGTCGTGCAAGCCATCGGTGAGCGTGCAGCCCGTCGTTATGCGCTGACAGCCGAGCGCTTCAGTGGCCAGCGGGCCCGGGAACTGGGCCTGCTCAGCGAAAGCTATCCGGCCAGCGAGCTGGAGTCACAGGTTGAAAGCTGGATCAGCAACTTGCTGCTCAACAGCCCGCAAGCCATGCGCTCGAGCAAAGAATTGCTGCGTGAAGTCGGCAGCGGCGCACTGAACCCAGCCCTGCGCCGCTACTGCGAAAACGCCATTGCCCGGATCCGCGTCAGCCCCGAAGGCCAGGAAGGCTTGCGTGCCTTCCTGCACAAACGTCCGCCGAGCTGGCA
The DNA here is from genome assembly GCF_949767245.1 of Pseudomonas sp. IT-P176. Taxonomy (NCBI): domain Bacteria; kingdom Pseudomonadati; phylum Pseudomonadota; class Gammaproteobacteria; order Pseudomonadales; family Pseudomonadaceae; genus Pseudomonas; species Pseudomonas sp. IT-P176. The sequence goes on along the minus strand of NZ_CATKPN010000079.1, from coordinate 275,984 downwards.
GACAGCATCCACCACCAAGGAGCCGCGTTGATGAGCGCACCTGTACTCACCACCCTGCTGGTGGCCAACCGCGGCGAAATCGCTTGCCGGGTCATGCGCACCGCCAAGGCCCTGGGCCTGACCACCGTGGCCGTGCACAGCGCCACTGACCGTGACGCACGCCACAGCCGCGAAGCGGATATCCGCGTGGACCTGGGCGGCAGCAAAGCGGCCGACAGCTACCTGCAGATCGACAAATTGCTGGCCGCGGCCAAGGCCAGTGGCGCCCAGGCGATTCACCCCGGCTACGGCTTCCTTTCGGAGAACGCCGGCTTTGCCCGCGCCATCGAAAACGCCGGGCTGATTTTCCTCGGCCCACCGGCCTCGGCCATCGACGCCATGGGCAGCAAGTCTGCCGCCAAGGCCTTGATGGAAACCGCCGGCGTGCCGCTGGTCCCGGGGTATCACGGGCAAGCCCAGGACCTGGAAACCTTCCGCGTTGCCGCCGAGCGCATCGGCTACCCGGTGCTGCTCAAGGCCACGGCCGGTGGCGGCGGCAAGGGCATGAAAGTGGTCGAGGACACCAGCCAACTGGCCGAAGCCCTGGCCTCGGCCCAGCGTGAAGCGCTGTCATCGTTCGGCGACTCGCGGATGCTGGTGGAAAAGTACCTGCTCAAGCCGCGCCACGTGGAAATCCAGGTGTTCGCCGACCAACACGGCAACTGTCTGTACCTCAACGAACGGGACTGCTCGATTCAGCGTCGCCACCAGAAGGTGGTGGAAGAAGCCCCGGCCCCCGGCCTCAGCGCCGAGCTGCGTAAAGCCATGGGCGAAGCGGCGGTACGGGCTGCCCAGGCCATCGGTTATGTCGGTGCCGGCACCGTGGAGTTCCTGCTGGACTCGCGTGGCGAGTTCTTCTTCATGGAAATGAACACCCGCCTGCAGGTTGAACACCCGGTTACCGAAGCCATCACCGGCCTGGACCTGGTGGCCTGGCAGATTCGCGTCGCCCAGGGCGAGCCACTGCCGATGACCCAGGCGCAGGTGCCGCTGATCGGCCATGCGATCGAAGTGCGTCTGTACGCCGAAGACCCGAGCAACGACTTCCTGCCGGCTACCGGGCACCTGGCGCTGTACCGCGAATCAGCCCCGGGCCCGGGACGTCGAGTGGACAGTGGCGTCGAGGAAGGCGACGTGGTTTCGCCGTACTATGACCCGATGCTCGGCAAGCTGATTGCCTGGGGCGAGGACCGCGAACAGGCACGCCTGCGCTTGCTGAGCATGCTCGATGAGTTCGCCATTGGCGGCTTGAAGACCAACATCAGCTTCTTGCGCAGAATCGTCGCACACCCGGCATTCGCCGCAGCCGAACTGGACACCGGATTTATCCCACGCTACCAGGAACAATTGCTGCCGGCGCCCCAGGCACTCAGCGATGAGTTCTGGCACGCTGCCGCCCAGGCCTTCGCCCAAAGCCGGCGCCCCAACGTGCGCGGCGACGACCCGAGCTCACCTTGGGCCAACGGCAATGGCTTTCGTGCCGGCTTGCCGGCTGAAACCACCCTGCACCTGTGCTGTGAAGGCCAGGACCGGGCCATTACCCTGGCGCCGACCAACGCCCACACCGCCGAGCTCAAGGATGAGCAGTTGCGTGTCGAACATCAGGGGCTGCGCCGCCAGTTGCGGGCGATTCGCCAGGACCAGCATCTGTACCTGCAGTGGGCAGGCGAGTTGCGTTGCATCAGCGAGTACGATCCGATTGCCGCGGTTGAAGCCAGCCACAGCCATCAAGGCGGCCTGACCGCCCCGATGAACGGCAGCATTGTCCGGGTGTTGGTCGAACCTGGGCAGACTGTGGAAGCCGGTGCGCCGCTGGTGGTGCTCGAAGCGATGAAGATGGAGCACAGCATTCGGGCGCCCCAGGATGGCGTGATCAAGGCCTTGTATTGCCAGGAAGGCGAGATGGTCACCGAAGGCAGCGCGCTGGTCGAGCTGGAGTAACCGCGAGTCACCGGCAGGTCCTGTGAGCCAGGACCTGCCGGTTTAAAACCGCGCGGTGGCCTGCACCACCACGCCGATGATCCGACACTGCTCGGTAAACAGGGCTTTGGGGTAGGTCGGATTCAAGGGCACCAGATAACGTTGCCCGCCCTCCTCGATCAACTTGCGAAAGGTCGCTTCGGCGCTGTCGGCCCATTGCGCGATCACCAGTTTGCCCGGTACCGCTTCCACCGCCGGGTCGACCAGGATCAGCATGTCCTGGGCAATGCTGATGCCTGTGGGTGCGGTCATCGCATCCCCCACCACCACCAACCAGAAAGCTGCGCCCTGGGCATGGTAATCCGTCATCTCGGAGCGCCCGTTGCCGTAGGCCGGCACCTGGGCCTCGCGCACCTGCGACAGGACCCGCCAATCGCTCACCGGGTAACGAAAGTATGGGTTGTACTTTTGCGCCAGCGATCCCGGTTCTGCACCCTCGTCCTGCGCCTGCTCGACCTCCCTGAGCACCATGGCCACCTCGAGAAAACCCAATCCGAGTTCCTGCAACACCCGGTTCATGTCATCGAGGCTGGGCTGCCGGCGCTTGTTCAGCCAATGCCCGACGCCACCCTGTGACATGGCGAGACGCTCTGCGAGTTTTTCCTGAGTGATCCGTAGTTCACTCATCTTGGCCTTGACCAATTCAATCCATTTATCCATGGGCGGAACAATACTTCGCGCTGGCTGACCCTCAACACACACATTGTAGTATTTAATTTTTGGTCATGAATACAGTTAGTACTATTCTCTACCAACACCAACGGCCCCACACTCGGAATAGGTACTCACCATGGATCTCACCGATAACACGCTGCCCGCGTCGGAAACCACCAGCGACTTCAGTTCACTCAATAACTGCGCCGCCGCCCAACGCGCGCTGGACTATTACTTGAAACCCGCTGTTTCAGATCCCCAAGTCATCGAACGCTTCTTCGATGTCAGCCCTCACGTCAGTCGCGAGGAGGCCCTGGCACATGCCTCGGACCTGTTGCGCTGTGCGGCCGCCTCCGCCCATGAGTCAGCGGACAACCTGCAGGGCCCACGCCGCGACCTGGCGTTTTCGGTGGTGCACATGATCGACATGGCAAAAGCCATGGTGGACAGGTCACTGGACGCAGAGCGGATCTACTGAGATTACGCGGTTGAAACCGAGGTAAAACGTCGGAACCTGAGGCAGGTCGCGGCGTCTGGCAAAACGACAGGAAAGTTATTTCCTATGAGGCGGGTAAAAATAGTTGACTTGCAAATGATAATGATTATTATTGCATGCAGCTGGTCGCGAGATCAGTCGATAGACCAAGGGACCTTAGGTCGGACTCTTGGAATATCTCCTCATCAGGCTAATCACGGTTTTTGACCCGGCTTTTTGCCGGGTCTTTTTTTTGCCAGTTATTCTGGCTTTGGCTTCAGGCTAATGAAGACTGGTACTGCTAAATTCGATGGCGCGCATGATATCAAAAGACCACCTTTTTGCAACACGACTCACAAAAACCCGAATTAAACACTGACAAATAGCACTTGAGAATCAATCGCATAGCCACTAAGCTGCTGCAGCGTCAAGGACGACGCCCCCCTCCTTTCCCGGTAAATTGCCCTCGGCTTTACCCCTCGCCCGTGTAAAGTAGCGCCATAAAAATCATATCCAGGATGAGATTATGACCGTGGCTCAACGCTCCTTTGATATCACTGCCAACTTCGACAGCGGCAACATCGAAGTGCTGGACCTCAGCAATCCGCTACAGGCCTTGCTGGCCATCAAGCCCGACACCCGCAGCCCGCATTTCCAGTGGTTCCACTTCAAGGCCAGCGGCCTGCATGTGGGCGAAGAACACTGGTTTCGCCTGAGCAACGCCAGTAAGTCCTCCTACAACAAGGCCTGGGACGGTTACCAGGCGGTGGCCTCCTACGACCACGTCAACTGGTTCCGGGTGCCGACCATTTTCGAAGGCGACTGCTTGCGCTTCAGCCTGGAAGCCCGCGAGACTCACGCCTGGTTCGCCTACTTCGAGCCCTACAGCCGCGGCCGCCATGACTGGCTGATCGAGCAGGCGCTGGGCAAGGCCGGTACCGAGTTACTGGCCACCGGCAAGAGCGTCGAGGGCCGTGACATTCAACTGTTGCGCAAAGGCAGTGGCGCCGAAGGCCAGCGCAAGGTCTGGATCATCGCTCAGCAACACCCCGGCGAACACATGGCCGAATGGTTCATGGAGGGAGTGATCGAACGCCTGCAACAGCACAATGACCCAGAGCTCAACAGCCTGCTGGCCAGTGCCGACCTGTACCTGGTGCCGAACATGAACCCGGACGGGGCGTTCCACGGCCACCTGCGCACCAACGCCATGGGCCAGGACCTCAACCGTGCCTGGCAGAGCGCAAGCCAGGAAAGCAGTCCGGAAGTGTTGTTCGTGCAGCAGCACATGGACCAATACGGCGTTGACCTGTTCCTGGATATCCATGGCGATGAAGAAATCCCCTACGTATTCACGGCCGGCTGCGAAGGCAACCCTGGCTACACGCCACGCCTGGCTGCGCTCGAGGAGCACTTTCGCAGCCATCTGAAACACCAGACCCGCGACTTCCAGACCACCCACGGCTACACCCGCGACTTGCCGGGGAAAGCCAACATGACCCTGGCCTGCAACAGCGTCGGACAGAAATTCGACTGCCTGTCACTGACCCTGGAGATGCCGTTCAAGGACCACAACGACGCCCCGAACCCCCACACCGGCTGGTCCGGCAAGCGCTCGATGCAATTGGGCAAGGATGTGTTGTCGACCGTCGCCGCACTGGTGAAAACCCTGCGCTGATCGCTCAACGGGCCGCATGCCACAGCGCATGCGACCCTCAGGCCTCGCCAGCAGCGCCCTGCCCGATCAGTGATCCTTGCCGGACAGCATGCTCTGCAATACGCCGTCACGCCGGATCCAGCCATGGAACAGCGCTGCGGCCAGGTGCAGCAATACCGTGAGGAACAGCAGGTAGGCCAGGTACCCATGGGCCTTGCGCAGGAAGGCGAACAGCGCGGCATTGGCCGGCACGATTACTGGCAATTGCAGGCCAATGCCCAGCGTGACCGGATCACCCGCTGCCGAAATCATCGCCCAGCCGAGCACTGGCAAGATCAGCATCAGGGCATACAGCAGCCCATGGGACGCCTTGGCCGCGAGCACCTGCCAATCGGGCAGGTCCGCCGGCAAGGGCGGTTGACGCGTCGAGAAGCGCACGAACAGGCGCACGATCACCAGCAACAGGATCGCCACGCCCAACGGCTTGTGCAGGTGGATCAGCCATTCATGGCGCTCGGACACCGAGGCGACCATGCCGGCGCCAATGAACAGCATGGCGATCACCAGCAACGCCATCAGCCAGTGCAGCAGCCGCGCCAGGGGCGCGAAGTGGTTCGGTTGCGCGCTCATTGGGCGGCCTCCTGTTTAGCGTCAGGCAACTGACCGACTTCGCTGGTCCGGCGCAGATAGGAACTGGCGTAGGCGGCCGAACGCGCGGCCAGCAACGGGTCTTTCGAGGGCTCGATGCCACTGGGCAGGATCAGCGGGTCGTAGTTGATATCCCGGCACTCGCCACTGTTTTGCGCCTGGCTGCTTTGCAGCACCAGCGTCCCGGCGTTCAGTACCTTGCGTTCAGCCGGCCAGGCTTGACTGGCATCGTCAGTGGGGTCCGTCGGATCGGCCAGGGTGATCAGCAACTGCCAGCGCAACGGCCCGGCCTGCAGGCGCTCGCGCAAGTCCTGTTCGAGAACATCAGCGCCTTGTGCGGCGCTGGTGGTTGCGCCGTCCCGGGCCTGCGGAACGACCCCCCAACGCACGGCCTGGCGTTGACCCGCCGGATTCACCAGATAAAACGCATTGATGCCGTTATAGGTCTCGGTGGCGTAGCTGGCCGAGGGTTTGGCGCTCTTGATCCAGCGCAGGAACGGCGCAGTTTCCGGGTGCGCGGCAAAAAATGCCGGGGCGGCCGCTGGGTCCGGTTTGCCCGTTGCAGGGTCTGGGCTCTGCGCCTGCTGTAACTGATAAAACGCCTGCGGCGTACCCACCGGGAACACCGGCATGCTGTTCATGCCCGTGCGCCATTGTTGCCCATCGGCCTGAGTGAAGCGCAGCGCCAGGCTACGGATCGGCACGCTAGTATCCGGTGCGTAAGGATTGCCGCTGGGCAAGGCAAACCGCCCGACCACCGGGGTTCGTGCAGCGTTGAACACCTGCGCGGTGGAATAGGCACGCGCCTCGTTGTTGCTCTCGAAATAGCCGATCACGCACACCCCCTTGGCGTGGTTGCGGCGAAATCCTGGGTGAACGCCGTTGTTGGTTTCAAGCACGCTGACCAGTGCCTTGGGAGTCAAGCGCTGTGGGTCGAGAGAACCGTTGACGTAGGCAAAGGCCACGGCCATGGCGCCAACCACCAGGCCAATCGCTGCTAGGCGCAGGGCCAGGCTGACGGGACTTAAAGGAAGCCTGTCGGGGGGTGGGGAACGATCTACCATGTAACACTCCAGGGCCGGGAACGGCGTGTGGCAAGGATCAGGCAGACGTTGCCCTTCGACGTTTATTCCATGGCCCGATGTTTATTTCTGCGCCACGGGAATAACCTCCACTGCCAAGCGTCTCTCTGGTCCCAAGCGTAGTGACTGGCCCGCCCACCATGAACCCTCTCGACGAACAGTTACGTGAACTGATCCCCAGGCTGCGTCGCTTTGCGGTCTCGCTGACCCGCAATTCCAGCAGCGCCGACGATCTGGTGCAGTCGTGCCTGGAGCGCGCGCTGTCGAGTTGGGGCAGCAAACACCCGGAGGGCGATCTGCGGGCCTGGCTGTTTGCGATTCTGTACCGGCAGTTTCTCGACGCCCATCGCCGCTCCCGGCGTTATGCGCGGATGCTTGAGTTTTTCACCGGCCGCGACGAGCCGCAGCCTTCGCTGGAGCGCACAGTGATTGCGCAGACCACCCTGGAAGCCTTCGACCGGTTATCCACCGAGCAGCGGGCGCTGTTGCTCTGGGTTGCGGTGGAGGGCTTGAGTTATAAAGAGGTCGCCGAGATCCTCGGGGTCCCGACCGGCACCGTGATGTCTCGTCTGTCCCGGGCGCGCCAGGCTTTGCGTCAGCTCAGCGACGGTGAAATCAGTAGCCCTTCCCTGCGGAGACTCAAATGATCAGCATGCCGCCCAGCGTCAATGACCTGCACGCCTACGTCGACCATCAGCTCAACGATGCCGACCGGCGCCTGGTGGAGACGTACCTGGCGGCCAATCCGCAGATGGCCGGGCAGGTACGCGCCTGGCAGCAGGACACCCAGCAACTGCGGGCAGCCCTGGGCGGCGCCTTGCAACAACCGGACAACCCCGACCTCGACCCGGGGCTGATTCGCCAACGCCGCAAGCGCCAGTCCCGGCGCCAACTGGCCAGTGCCGCCCTGCTGCTGATCGCAGTCAGTGTCGGCGGCCTGGGTGGCTGGCAAGCACGGCAAATGACGCTCAGCGGTGGCACCCTGCCGATGACTGACGCGATGCAGGCGTATCGGATGTTCGCCCAGCAAGGCCTGCTGCCGGCCGACTATCGGGTCAGCGATGATGGCGACATGCAGGGCTGGCTCGATCATTATTTTGCCCGCGCCAACCGCCTGCCGGACCTCGCCAACGCGGGTTTCCAGCCGGTCAGTGCACGATTGCTGAGCACCGACCAGGGCCCGGCGGCCATGGTGATGTATGAAGACCAAGGCGGGCGCAAGATCAGCTTCTACATCCGCCCGCCCGGCCCGCGGAACTACCTGCTCCCCAAAGGCAGTCGCAGCGACGGAGAATTGCAGGCGCAATACTGGTCAGGGGCCGGCTACAACTATGCGATGGTCAGCGAAGCCCGCGACCCGGCTACCCAGGTCATCCAGCAAACGCTGAAGTTCTAGCCGCCAGACCCGGACGTTTACCGTTATCATTCCAACGTTTGCAGGCTCGACGCCGCCCTCTCTTCCATTGACTGGATGTGTTCATGCATACCCTTGCACAACTGCGATCCGGCGAGTTGGCCGGGATCAAACGACTGGACCTGTCGTGCGGCCTGGAGGAGTTTCCCGAGGAAATTTACAGCCTGGCGGACTCGCTCGAGGTGCTCAACCTCAGCGGCAACGCCTTGCGCCAATTGCCGGACGACCTGCACCGACTGCGCCACTTGCGGGTGCTGTTCTGTTCGAATAATCACTTGCGCGAACTGCCGGCCAGCCTGGGTCAATGCCAGCAACTGAGCATGATCGGCTGCAAGAGCAATCGCCTGCAGCGGGTCCCGGCCACGGCCCTGCCGCCACAGTTGCGCTGGTTGATCCTGACCGACAATGAACTGGAGCAATTGCCCAGCGAACTGGGGCAACGCCCCCTGCTGCAAAAACTCATGCTCGCCGGCAACCGGTTGCGCAGCCTGCCCGCCAGCCTGGGCCAGTGCCATCGGCTGGAATTGATCCGCATTGCCGAAAACCAACTCAGCGAACTGCCCCAGTGGTTGCTGACCTTGCCGTCCCTGGCCTGGCTGGCGTATGCCGGCAACCCGCTGGAAACCGAGGCCGATGCCAGCGCGCTGGCCGCCACCGCACACATCCCCTGGGCGCAATTGCAGCTGCAGCAGCGCCTGGGCGAAGGCGCTTCGGGGGTGATTCATCAGGCACGGTGGCAGCCGTCATCACTGCCGGAGCGCCAGGTCGCGGTGAAACTCTACAAAGGCTCGATGACCAGCGACGGTTCGCCCCTGCATGAAATGAACGCCTGCCTCAGCGCCGGCACTCATCCGCAGCTGATCAGCGTGCTGGGGCGCATCGTCGACCATCCACAGCAACAGGCCGGCCTGGTGATGGGGCTGATCGACCGCAGTTATCGCAACCTGGCCGCCTTGCCCAACCTGGATTCCTGCAGCCGCGACGTGTATGAGCCCGACACGCGCTTTAGCGCCGAAGTGGCATTGAACATCGCCCGTGGCATCGCCTCGGCCGCTGCGCACCTGCATCGACAGGGCATCACCCACGGCGACTTGTATGGCCACAACACTTTGTATAACGATCAGGGCGACTGCCTGCTGGGGGACTTCGGCGCAGCGTCCTTCCATGCCCGCGCCGAGACCCTGGAAACCCGCGCACTGCAACGCATCGAAGTGCGCGCCTTCGGGATTCTGCTGGGGGAGTTACTGGCGCGGATCGACTCCGGCCTGAGTGCCGCACGACGCGAGGTACTGGAGAGGTTGCAGCGCCAGTGCTGTCAGCCCCAAGTGCTGGCACGGCCCGGGTTCAACGAAGTCGTGGAGCAATTGGAAAGTCTGTGACCGCTGCGCGGTCAATAGCGAGCAGGCTCGCTCCCACAGTTGACCGAGTTGCCTGGTCGGACGCGATCTAATGTGGGAGCGAGCCTGCTCGCGATGACGGTGTCACTGGCGAATCAGATCAACCCGCCAACCCGACAAACATGTCCTGCACGTCATCGTGGTTGTCCAGGCCTTCAAGGAACGCTTCGACTTCTTCCATCTGCGCGTCAGTCAAGCCGCTGACCGGGTTCTTCGGCTTGTAGCCCAGTTTTGCCGACAACACGGTGAAACCCTGCTCCGGCAAGGCTTTCTGCACCGAATCGAGGTCGGTGGCTTCGGTGATGAACAGGGTCGCGCCGTCTTCGGCGGGTTCGAAATCCTGGGCACCGGCTTCGATTGCAGCCATCTCCGGATCGGCGTCCGGGGTGTCCGGCGATGCCTCGATCATGCCCACGTGGTCGAAGTCCCAAGCCACGGAACCGGAAGCACCCAACTGACCCTTACGGAACGCCACGCGGATTTCCGCCACGGTGCGGTTGATATTGTCGGTCACGCACTCAACGATCAGCGGTACCTGGTGCGGGGCAAACCCTTCGTAGGTCACACGGTGGTACTGCACGGTCTCACCCAGTTGACCCGAACCCTTCTTGATCGCCCGTTCCAGGGTTTCACGGGGCATCGAGGCCTTCTTGGCCTGTTCCACCACCAGGCGCAAATGCGCGTTGGTTGCGGTATCGGCACCGTTACGCGCAGCAATGGTGATTTCCTTCACCAGCTTGCCGAAGATTTTCCCCTTGGCGTTGGCTGCCGCTTCTTTGTGTTTAACCTTCCACTGTGCGCCCATAACTCACTCTCTTGATCTGTGGCGCCGAGACATCTATTGGCCGACGCTTTGCGCAAGTTTATACGGCAAAAAGTTGGCAATCGACCAAAAACTGCAGTAGATGAGCGACATCACCACAAGCGCTTGTAGGGGCTTTCTGAAATGCGCTTAGGGGCTGACTATTAACCCTCAGTGTTTCGTACCCTCGATGTCCCGAACTTCAAGGCACAAGGGTGTGTGATGCACAACGACATGGAAAGCCCGCCGGGCCTGAGCCCAACCCTGACCCTCCCCGAGCTCGCCTTGAGTTTTGCGGTGCGTCAGTTCAAAGGGCACGAAGCCCTCAACCAGCTGTACCAACTGGAGATCGAATTGCTCGGCCCCGCACCGGCGATTCGGCTTGAGCAGTGGCTGCACCAGCCGGCCTACCTCAGCCTGGGTGCGGATTGCGGTCGCCACGGGATCGTCCAGTGCGCCGCTCTGATCGAGGCAAGCGCACGGCAGATCACTTATCGTCTGACCCTGGCACCTCGCCTGGTAGCCCTGGAGCAAACGCCACGACGGCGTGTGCGGCGTGAGTTGAGCGTGCCACAACTGCTGCACCAGTTGCTCGAAGAGCACAACCTGCCCGCCGACAGTTACCGCTTCGAGCTGCACCATGGCGAGTACCCACCGCGGGCGCTGTGCATCCAGTACGACGAAACCGACCTGCACCTGCTGCATCGGCTGTGTGAAGAGGAAGGCATCCACTTTCACTTTGAACACCAGCACGAGCGACATGTACTGGTGTTCGCCGAGGACAGCGCCAGCTTCACCCAGCACCCGCTAGAGACCGCCTTTGCGCCCAGTGCCGACCAGCCGGTGATCAGCCAGTTGTTTCAATGTCACAGCCCGCCCGACTTCGCGCCGCGCCACAGCGTTCCGCCACGGGGCGAACCACAGGAGTCGCGCCCCGCGCCGGCAGACGCCGCCAATCAAATCGCTCAGGCCACAACCCAGCAGCACCAGCTCCAGTTGAGCCGGCGCGAGCTCGAACGGCTGCGGTGCCTGCACCGGCAAGTCCAGGGGCACAGTACCCAGCCGGGTCTGTGCAGTGGCGGCATCCTGCAAGTCAGCGGCCATCCTGTCGCAGTGTTCAATGACCAGTGGTTGCTCTGTGAGGTTGAGCACCAAGGCTCCGCAAGCCACTACCGCAATCAGTTCACTGCCATTCCCTGGTCCAGCGAATTCCGCCCGGCGCTCAAGCACCCCAAACCGCGCATCCACGGTCAGCAAATCGGTCGGGTGATAGAGCCGGCAGTGCTCGACGCACTGGGTCGAGTGGAGGTCCGGTTGTGGCCTGAGCAGGACGTGGGTGATGCGCCCTCGGGGCTCTGGTTGCCCAGGGTCCAGGTGGCCGCTGCCGCCACGCAGGTGCCCGCAGGCGGTAGCGAAGTCCAGGTCAGCTTCCTTGATGGTGATCCCGATCGACCGGTGTTGTATGACACCGACCTCGGCGTGGTGCGCAATGGCCCGGCACGGCACGCTGAAGAACACCCCATCAGCCTCACAGCCAATGGCAACGTGCTGCACTTGACTGCAGACAGCATCACCTTGGCCGGCCCACTGTTCAGCCCCACACCCACCCCTGGCGTGGACCCCCTCGAACAATCCAGGCTACCTCAGCCCCAGCACAGCGGCTGGAGCGGTGAAATCTCGCTGTTCGAACGCCCGCCCGCGACCACTGACCGCCTGGCCCACGCCAACTGGTACATCGTGCGTATGCCGCGCCCCGGCCTCAAGGAGTTGAGCGGCCTGGATCGCAGCGACGTGGTCATGCAGGGCACCAGCCTGGCGTCGGGTAACCTGGCGCTTTCACCGGCGCAGAAAAAACAGCTGGCCTGCGAGTTCGCCCGCACCCCGGACCAACTGTGCCTGCTGTATCCGGGGCAATGCGTGGCGCTGGCCGAGTACTTCCAGCAACACTGGAACAGCGAGCAACGCCTGAGCTTCATTGAGAGTGCCAGGCCCACCAGCCCGTCTGCACGCACGGGGCACAACCAACTGTTGTTCGACTGGTTGCTGCCCCACGCCGGCAAGGCGCCCCGGTCAGGCTAAGAGCGGCGGCAGGGAGCAATCAGCTGTGCAGTGGCTAAATCGTTACCGGCACCGTCGGCACAAGCGCACGGTTAGGTTGCAGCCCTGCCGGGCGGCTGTTCCAGTGGGGGATCAGCACCAGGGCGGAAAACAACGCGCAACCGGCAAACACGATGAACACCGTGACCGTGTCGAAGTAGCCGGGCAGCAGGCCGCCGAGGATCGCCCCGACCGAACCGCAGCCGTTGACGAAACCAGCGGCGGTGGCGCCGGCCTTGGCGGTGCCGAAGTCAATCGCGGCCGCACCGCTGATCATCGAGTCCGGTCCGTACAGGGTCAGGCCCATGACAAACAACAAGGCCACTACCAGCAACACGCTACCGGTCTGCAAGGCGCCCATGAACAGCGCCAGCGAGACAGTCAGGGCCAGCAGGCTCAGGACGCAGGCCGGCAAGCGCCGCGCACCGAACAGTTTGTCCGAGGCCAGGCCAATCATGATCGGCCCCAGCAACCCCGCCAGCTCGAACGCGGTAGGGATGATCGCTGCCCCCACCTTGCCCACGGAGGGCATTTGCTCGAAGACGATCACTGGTCCCCACAACAGAATCGCGTAACGCGCTGGCTTGAGCATGAAGTACGCCAGGCCCAGGGTCAGCACCGTGCGGTTGCGCAGAATTTCGCGCAGCGGCGCCCACATACTGATCCGGCTTTGCGCATCTGCCTCGGCAGCTGTCAGTTGCGGCTGCGGCTCCACTGCCGGCAAGCCGACGTCTTCAGGCTGGTTGCGCTGAAAGATAAAAAACAGCAGCGCCACCACTGCCACCACCGCGGCACTGGAAATGAACGCCGCATGCCAACTGCCCACCAGGGTATAGGCCCACCAGCCGACAAAAGGCGAAGCCACCAGGCCGCCAAAGGCGTAGCACGAACTCCACAGGCCCAGCACCCGGCCGCGTTGTTCGGCGGGGTAGAAACTGCCGAGATTCTTGCACAGACCGGACCACCCGGTGGCCTGCGCCAGGCCCTGGATGACCATGCAGGTAGCGAAGATCGGCAAGGTGGCAAAGTTGCCCATCACCAACGCCGCCAAGGCTGAGATCAACAATCCGCCGAACACCACCACCCGCGGCCCATAGCGATCGGCGAGGATGCCCCAGGTGAACTGGCCGACGGCATAGGCTGCCAGGTAGAGCCCGTCGAGGTTGGCCATGGCCATTTTGTCGAGGTGAAAGGTAGGGTCTTCACCGATCCCCAGCTTGGCCACGGAGAACGCTTTGCGAGTGAAGTAGAAGGCCGCGTAGGCGAGCCAGGTAATGGCGAAGATTTGCACGCGCCAACGCTTGAGGGTGCCGATGTGCTTTTGCATGGTGGATCTGACCTCAGGGTGTGAGTGTGCCGGCAGATTCCGAAAGCCAAACGCCTGTATTTTTATTGTTCAGCGCTGCGCCAGGGCCCCTTGGAGGGCGGGCGTTACCGGTCAGATGAGTCCTGCTCCATCCCTGTCTCGAGATGTTCCATGCGCGCCAGGATCATGGCCACCGCCGTGGGTCGACTGACCGACCTGCGGGGCTAGGTACGATAAAAACAGTTACTGTTGAATAAGAGAAATCGATTTATCGTATTTCAAATATACGCTCAGCCTGTAAGAGGTCACGCGATGTCGGTATCCCACGCCCAGCTCAAAGCTTTCCATGCCGTGGCCAAACACGGCAGCTTCACCAAAGCCGCCGAACGCTTGTTCCTGACTCAGCCGGCAATCTCCGACCAGGTGCGCAAACTCGAAGAGCGTTTTGGTGTGTTGTTGTTTCATCGCAACAAGCGCTCAGTGCGCCTGACCGACCTGGGTGAGCGCCTGTTGAGCATCACACAACGCCTGTTCGTGATCGAAGCCGAGGCCCAGGAACTGCTGCACGACTCCCAGGCACTGCAGACCGGCAGCCTGATCCTGGCGGTGGATGCCCCGGTCCACGTACTGCCGCAAATCGCCCGGTTCTGCGAGCGCTATCCCGGCATCAGCGTGAAGATCGAAACCGGCAACACCGACGAATCACTGTTTCGCCTGTTCAACTATCAGGCTGACCTGGCCTTGCTCGGACGGGACGTCAGCGATGCGCGCCTGCTGACACTACCGCTGCGCAACGACCCGATGGTGGCATTCGTTTCCCGCAGCCACCCCTGGGCCGACCGCGAATCGATCTGCCTGGCGGACCTGGACGACACTCCGCTGGTATTACGCGAAATCGGTTCGGTGACCCGCCAGACCCTGGAAGAAGAAATGGCCCGGGCCGGCCTGCGCATTCGCCCGGCGATCCAGGTGGAGGGCCGTGAGGCTGCACGGGAAGCCGTAGTGGTCGGGATTGGCGTGGGCGTGGTCTCGGCCGCCGAGTTCGGCGCCGACTCCCGGGTTTGCGCTCTACCGATTATCGATTGCACCCGGCGCCTGACCGAAACCCTGGTGTGCCTGCGCGAACAGAGTTCACGGCGCGTAGTGGCGACGTTTTTGCAGATGGTGCGTGAGAGCCTGGAGTAGGCAGGTCCGGCCCCATCGCGGGCAAGCCCGCTCCCACAGTGGTTCTGGGTGTTCGCAGATTTGGGGGGCATCCACTCAGCCTGTGGGAGCTGGCGCCCGCTTGCGGCGCCCGCTTGCGGCTTGCCAGCGATAGCGGTATGTCTGGCACCATCGATGTTGAATGGTCCGGCCCCATCGCGGGCAAGCCCGCTCCCACAGTGGTTCTGGGTGTTCGCAGATTTGGGGGACATCCACTCAGCTCCATCAATGTGAGCCTGCTAGCGATAGACGCGCCACATTCCATCAGGCGGGCGCCAGGGCAAAAAACGCCTGGATCAGGCGCAGGTCCCGGCGCCGCTCCATGCAGCCGATCAAGTGCCGATTGACCAGCCCCTCACCGATGATCGGCACCGCGCGCACCCGTGGGTCGTGACTAACCTCGACCGACGACACCACCCCGACCCCAAGTTCCGCCGCCACCGCCTCGGTCACCGCTTCGCGGCTGTCCAGTTCCAGCAGCACCCGAGGGGTGATCCGCGCCTGGCTGCAGGCCTCATCGAAGGTACGGCGGGTGATCGAACTCGGCTCCCGCAGGACCATGATCACCTGGTCCAGCGCCTCAAGGCTGATGCCCTGGTCCAGGCTCGACCAGGGGTGACCGGCGGGCACCAGCGCGCAGATGCGCGACTCGCTCAGGGCTTGCAGGTGCAGGCCCTTGCGCGGCTCGACTTCGGTCAGGACCGCCACGTCGGCGTGCTCGGACAGCAGCGCCGCGAGGGTTTCCTGGGCGTTGCCCAAGCGCAGGTTGACCGTGATGCCCGGGTAGCGCGCCCGCAGGCTGGCGAGCATCGGCATGACCATGTGCGGCCCGTCCGCCGCCACTTCCAGGCGCCCGGTCAGCAACTGCCGGTTGGCCTCGAGCATCACCTGGGCTTCTTCGGCCAGGCCGAACATCGCCCGGGTGATCGCCGCCAGCTTGGTGCCCTCCTCCGTCAGTTCGACCCGCCGTGCGGTGCGCCGCAGCAGCGTGATCTGGTAGTGCTCCTCCAGCGCCTTGATGTGCCCGGTGACTGCCGGCTGGCTGATGAACAGACGGGCAGCGGCCCGGGTAAAGCTGCCCTCACGGGCCACCGCATCGAATGCGCGCAGCTGGAACAGGTTCATGAATAAGCCTTACTGATGATTGGCATAACAACAAACAATTTGATTGATGGCGCGGCAAATTGCAATTTATCTCCCGTAGCTTCATCCCATCGATAACGAGGACACGCGAATGAGCACTGCCGAACCCATCCTGCTCACCCCCGGCCCACTGACGACTTCGGCCCGCACCCGCCAGGCGATGATGGTCGACTGGGGTTCATGGGATGACCGCTTCAACCAACTGACCGCCAGCCTCTGCGAACAACTGCTGAGCATCGTCAACGGCGCCGACAGCCACCACTGCGTGCCCCTGCAAGGCAGCGGGACCTTCGCCGTCGAAGCGGCGATCGGCACCCTGGTGCCCCGCGACGGTAAAGTGCTGGTGCTGATCAACGGCGCGTACGGCAAGCGCCTGGCGAAAATCTGTGAATACCTGGGCCGCTCGTTCAGCACCTTCGAAACCGCTGAAGACGAGCCGACCACCGCCGCCGACGTCGACCGCCTGCTGCGGGCCGACACCAGCATCACCCACGTTGCGCTGATCCACTGCGAAACCAGCACCGGGATTCTCAACCCGTTGGCCGACATTGCCCAGGTCATCGCCGAGCACGGCAAACGCCTGATCATCGACGCCATGAGTTCGTTTGGTGCGCTACCGATCGACGCCCGGCAAGTGCCCTTCGACGCGTTGATCGCCGCCAGCGGCAAGTGCCTGGAAGGCGTGCCCGGCATGGGTTTTGTCTTCGCCAACAAGGACGCCCTGGCCAATGCGGCCGGCAACTCCCATTCGCTGGCCATGGACCTGTTCGACCAGCACAGCTATATGGCCAAGACCGGCCAGTGGCGCTTCACCCCGCCGACCCACGTGGTCGCGGCGCTGCACGAAGCCCTGCTGCAATACAACGAAGAAGGCGGCTTGGCGGTTCGCCACCAACGCTACGCCGACAACTGCCAGGTGCTGCTCGAAGAAATGGCCAGGCTTGGCTTGCGCAGCTTCCTGCCGACGGCCATCCAGGCGCCGATCATCGTCACCTTTCACGCCCCGCAGGACCCACGCTATCAATTCAAGGAGTTCTACGAACGGGTCAAGGCCAAGGGTTTCATCCTCTACCCGGGCAAGTTGACCCAGGTCGAAACCTTCCGCGTCGGCTGCATCGGTCACGTCAACCAGGCCGAGATGCGCGCCGCAGTGGCCGCCGTGGCCGAGGTCTTGCGCGAGATGGAAGTGCTCGACATCTGACTGTTCAGTGCTCAGCCGGACGCAGGCTACGCCAGCTGCTGCAGGGTTCACTATTTCCCAAATACAGGATTCGCAAACCATGAACTACAACAACCCAACTCAACTGCAAGCCGCCATCCTCGACTGGGCCGGCACCGTAGTCGACTTCGGCTCGTTCGCGCCGACCCAGATCTTTGTCGAGGCGTTCGCCGAATTCGACGTGCAGGTCTCCATCGAAGAAGCCCGTGGCCCGATGGGCATGGGCAAGTGGGACCACATCCGCACCCTGTGTGACCAGCCACAAGTGGCCGAGCGTTATCGCAAGGTGTTTGGCCGCACCCCGACCGACGATGACGTGACCGCCATCTATCAACGTTTCATGCCGCTGCAGATCGAAAAGATCGCCGAGCACTCGGCGCTGATCCCTGGCGCCCTGGAGACCATTGCCAACCTGCGCCAGCAAGGCATCAAGATCGGTTCCTGCTCCGGCTATCCGAAACAGGTGATGGACAAGGTGGTCGAGCTGGCAGCCACCAACGGCTACATCGCCGATCACGTGGTCGCCACCGACGAAGTGCCCAACGGTCGCCCATGGCCAGCCCAGGCCCTGGCCAACGTCATCGCCCTGGGCATCAACGACGTCGCCGCCTGCGTGAAGATCGATGACACCGTACCCGGGATCCTCGAAGGCCGAAGCGCCGGGATGTGGACCGTCGCCCTGATCTGCTCCGGCAACGCGCTGGGCCTGACGTACGAGGGCTATCGCGCCCTGGGCAGCGACACCCTGGCTATCGAGCGCGAGCGCATTCATCGCCTGTTCGAAGGTTCGCGCCCGCACTACATGATCGACACCATCACCGACCTGCCGCAGGTGATCGCCGACATCAACAAACGCCTGGCCCAGGGTGAGATGCCACAAAGCAGCTGATCACCCTCGCGCCCGACAAAGCGCCAGCCCTTGACCGGGGCTGGCGCTTTTTTTTGGGTAAAGCCCTGTGACAGAGCGCTATACGTAGGACAAAAGCCTGACCTGGCTCAGGCAATTCCTTCCTAACAGGATTACAGTGAAGGCACTCCGTCGCACAAGAATGGAGATTTGTGACCTGAACAGTGAGGAAAAAACCCTATGCCCTGGAAGAACTCTGTCTCACGCTACAGCAGCGTATCGATCGCGCTGCACTGGTTGATGCTGGTGCTGCTGGCCGTGGTATACGCCACCATCGAACTGCGGGGGATCTTTCCCAAAGGCAGTGGCGGTCGGACCCTGATCAAGGAAGCGCACTTCATGCTCGGCCTGACCGTGTTCGTCCTGGTCTGGTTGCGCCTGTTCGCCCGCAGCCTGGGGGTGGCACCGAAAATCGTACCCACTCCACCGCGCTGGCAAAGCCTGCTGGCGACCCTGATGCACGTCGCGCTGTATGTATTCATGATCGGCATGCCGATTCTCGGCTGGCTGATCACCAGCGCCGCAGGCCATCAAGTGATGTTCTATGGCATCGACCTGCCAATGCTGATCGGCGAAGACAAGGAGCTGGCCAAGCAGATCGAAGGCTGGCACGTGCTGGGGGGCACCATCGGTTACTGGCTGATCGGCCTGCATGCCGTGGCCGGACTGGCGCACCATTATTTCTACCGCGACAACACCCTGCTACGGATGATGCCCAAGCGCGGTTAACCACCTGCCTGGGAGGTAAATCCCCGGCGGCCCTGCAAGCCGCCGGTGTGCACAAAGATCCAGCGTGTGCCGGGGGCCACGTGCCCCGCCTCGACCTGTTGCTTGAGCGCCAGCAAGGCCTTGCCGGTGTACAGCGGCTCCAGCGGCAGACCGCTGGCCTGCTCGGTGGCCTCGATGAACGCCAGGAGCACCGGGTCGACCTTGGCAAAACCGCCACGGCTGCCATCGATCAGCCGATAGTCGCCACCTGACCAGCCGCCCTGCGCCAGGATCGCTGCGACCTGCCCGGCCACTCCGTGGTCGTCCGGCACCGCCAACACACCCTGCACCGCATGCCTGCCCGCCTCGGCCAGCACCAGGCCCGCCAGGGTGGTACCGGTCCCGCAGGCCAGCCACCAACCGTGGTGATCGGTCCAGCCCAGGCCAGGCAACTGCTCAGCGACCAGGTCCAGCAGTTGCCCGCAACCCCGCGCACCCGCCAAGCCGCCACCGCCCTCGGGGATTGGCGCAAACCCCGGGTACTGCGCCAACCACGGCTGCCAGAACCCAGGTTCATGCCGGGCTCGATAGCCGCCGTAACCCAGCCAGTGCAGGTGCATGCCGAACGCCTGCAGGTCTTGCACCGTGGCATTGGACTGGGGATGCCCGCGCAACAGACCGACGGTGGCAAAGCCAAATCGCTTGCCGGCCGCCGCCAGGGCGTGCAGGTGATTGGACCAGGCACCGCCCAGGCTGATGACGCCCTGTGCTCCCGCCTCGCTGGCGAGCCGGAGGTGATCCATCAGCTTGAACCACTTGTTGCCACAGATCAGCGGGTCGATCAGGTCCAGGCGCAGCACCGCGACCTCGACACCGGCACGGTCGAGCCAGTCCAGGTGCAGGGGTTCGAGGGGAGCGCGGGGAGACCAATCGGCAGGTACGCAAAACATCGGCAACATCGTTCACCAGAAGTGGAACGTCAGTCTACCAGCCATGCACCTCGTAGCAGCTGCCGAGCCTGCGAGGCTGCGTTCGGCTGCGAAGCAGGCGCCAAGGACCCACGCCAACCCGGCGAGGACTGCGTCCTCGAACGCAGCCTCGCGGGCTCGACAGCTGCTACAGGGCCAACGTGGGTTGACTTAGAGCTCAGCCGCCAGACGCGATCCCTGGTTGATCGCGCGCTTGGCATCAAGCTCCGCCGCCACGTCCGCACCGCCGATCAGGTGCACGTTCTGCCCAGCGGCCAGCAGGCCGTCATACAGTTCACGCAGCGGGTCCTGGCCGGCGCAGATCACAATGTTGTCCACCGGCAACAGTTGCGGCTCGCCAGTCTCACCAATGCGAATGTGCAAGCCGGCGTCGTCGATCTTCAGGTACTCGACGCTGTTGAGCATCTGCACCTGCTTGTTCTTCAGACCGGTGCGGTGAATCCAGCCGGTGGTCTTGCCCAGGCCGTCGCCGACCTTGGATTTCTTGCGTTGCAGCAGGAACACCTCGCGGGCCGGGGCATGCGGCTCGGCCTTGATGCCGGCCACGCCACCGCGCGCTTGCAGGTGAGTGTCGATGCCCCACTCCTTCCAAAAGGCTTCGCGGTCCTGACTGGTGGACACACCCTGGTGCACTAGGAATTCCGACACGTCGAAACCGATACCGCCGGCGCCGATTACCGCGACTTTTTTACCGACCGGCTTGCGCTGCAGAATCACATCCAGGTAGCTCAGCACCTTGGCATTGTCGATGCCGGGAATCGCCGGCAGCCGTGGCGCGATACCGGTGGCCAGGATCACTTCGTCGTAGCCGCCGGCGACCAGTTGTGGCACATCGACGCGAGTGTTCAGGCACAGCTCGACATGGCTGGTCTGCAACTTGCGGTTGAAGTAGCGCAGGGTTTCGAAGAACTCTTCCTTGCCCGGCACACGTTTGGCGACGTTGAACTGACCGCCGATTTCGCTGGCCGAATCGAACAGCGTCACCTGGTGCCCGCGCTCGGCGGCAACAGTGGCGGCCGCCAGCCCCGCAGGCCCGGCGCCGACCACGGCGATCTTCTTGATCTGCTGCACCGGCAGGTAATTGAGTTCGGTTTCGTGGCAGGCACGCGGGTTGACCAGGCAGGAGGTCAGCTTACCGCCGAAGGTGTGGTCCAGGCAGGCCTGGTTGCAGCCGATGCAGGTGTTGATTTCATCGCCACGCCCGGCAGCCGCCTTGTTGACGAACTCCGGGTCGGCGAGGAACGGCCGTGCCATCGAGACCATGTCGGCATCGCCTTCGGCGAGGATCTGCTCGGCGACTTCCGGGGTGTTGATGCGGTTGGTAGTGATCAGCGGAATACCCACCGAACCCCGCAACTTGGCGGTGACCTTGCTGAAGGCTGCACGCGGCACCTTGGTGGCGATGGTTGGAATCCGCGCTTCGTGCCAGCCGATCCCGGTGTTGATGATCGTTGCACCAGCCTGCTCGATGGCCTTGGCCAACTGCACGATTTCTTCCCAGGTGCTGCCGCCTTCCACCAGGTCGAGCATCGACAGGCGGAAGATGATGATGAAGTTCGGGCCGACAGCTTCACGCACGCGGCGCACGATTTCCACCGGCAGGCGCATGCGGTTTTCGTAGGCGCCACCCCAGCGGTCGGTACGGTGGTTGGTGTGGGCGGCGAGGAACTGGTTAATGAAATAACCTTCCGAGCCCATGATCTCGACGCCGTCGTATTCGGCGGTTTGCGCCAGGGCGGAGCAGGTGACGAAATCGCTGATCTGTTTCTCGATACCTTCCTCGTCCAGCTCTTTGGGCTTGAACGGGTTGATCGGCGCCTGGATCGCGCTCGGTGCCACCTGTTTCGGGCTGTAGGCATAACGCCCGGCGTGGAGGATCTGCATGCAGATTTTGCCACCGGCCTCATGCACCGCACGGGTGACGATCTGGTGTTTTAGCGCTTCTTCAAGGGTGGTCAGCTTGGCCGCGCCGCCGTACACCCCGCCCTCTTCGTTCGGACCGATACCGCCAGTGACCATCAGGCCAACGCCGCCACGGGCACGCTCGGCAAAGTAGGCCGCCATACGCTCGAAACCGCCCGGTTTCTCTTCCAGCCCGGTGTGCATCGAACCCATCAGGGTGCGGTTGCGCAACGTGGTAAAACCCAGGTCCAGCGGGGCCAACAGGTGCGGGTAGTGAGCGGCGGCCATCGGTAACTCCACAACGAGTGATCACGGAAAAAGTGCGAACGCTCTTGGGCGTCCATCGGTTATGGGTCACAGACTAAGAGCCGGCCCGCCTGCACTCAATGACCGTAACTGACAAGTTACTGATCCAAATGTGCAGCCCCCCTTGGCATTCGCCGGCATGGGGCCTACCCTAGTCGACGAACCCTGCACACGGCTGATCTTTAGTTTTCTCATGCGCAAACTTCTTTACCTGACATTCGCCATGGCCCTGCTCGCCGCCCTCACCACCTACGCCATGTGGACCGCCGAACGACCGGTGGGCCATTACCTGTCCGACCTGCGCATCCAGCTCGCAGTGGATCAGGGCGTACCCGGTGACCGGGGCAACCTGCTGGGGATCCAGCCAGAGCTGTTCCCCACCGACTATCAAAGTCCCGAACGCCTGCACCGCAAGCTCGCGGCCTACTTGCAGCAAGCGCGCGATCAAGGCCTGCTCAACGCCAAGACCATCGTCGTGCTGCCTGAGCACATCGGCACCTGGTTGATGGTCAGCGGCGAGAAGGACGAGCTGTACCAGGCCAGCACGTTCGAGGAAGCCATGAACTGGCTGGCGGTGAGCAACCCCCTGCCGTTCCTGCGGGCGCTGATCGGCGCCCAGGGTGAGAGCCGCCTGGAGGATGCCCACCTGCGCATGAAGGCCAAGAGCATGGCCCGCCAGTACCAGGCGCTGTTCGGCGGCCTGGCCCGGGAATTCGACATTACCCTGGTCGCGGGCAGCATCGTGCTGCCGGAGCCGACGGTCAAAGACGGCGCCCTGAGCATTGGCCGGGGTCCGCTGTACAACACCAGCCTGGTGTTTGGCCGGGACGGTGCGCCCATCGGCCAGCCGCAACGGCAGTTGAGCCCGACCCTCACCGAGCAAGAGTTTATCCGGCCCAGTGGCGACCGGGCCGTCAACGTGATCCAGACGCCCGCCGGACGCCTGGGAGTGCTGATCGGCAACGACAGCTGGTACCCGGACAACTACCGCAAGCTCAACGACCAAGGTGCCGAATTGATCGCGGTACCGGCGTTCGTCACCGGCCGCAGTACCTGGGATCAACCCTGGCGCGGTTACCAGGGGCCCTCCACTCCCAGTGAAATCAGCCTCAAGCCCGGCGAACTCAGCGAAGGCCAGGCCTGGCACCGCCTGACCCTTACCGCACAGCCACCTAGCAGCCTGGCCAATGCCGGGGTCAGCGTGTTCCTGCGTGGCCAGTTCTGGAACCAGGGCAGCGCCGGCCAGAGTTTCCTCAGCAGCAACGGCCAGCACTTCGCCGATGGCGAAGCCCGCGGTGCCCGTTTGCTGAATATCTGGTTGTAACCCATGAAACCGCTGCCGATGCGCCTGGGGGACCTGTCCGTCGGCTTTGTCCATAGCCTGGCGGATGCCGTGCGCAGTCACGGCTGCGACCCACAACCGCTGCTGGAGCAATACGGCCTGGACCCTGCGCGCCTGGCCGAGGCCGGCGCTCGGCTGTCGATTCCGCGCTACATGCGCCTGGGCCACGCGGCCATCCAGATGACGGGAGATCCAGCCCTGGGCCTGCGCATGGGCCAGCTCAGTCGGTTGGGTCAGGCGGGGCTGGCCGGGGTCACTGCCGCCCAGGCACCGACGGTGCGCGAAGCGGCGCGCTGCCTGATTCGCTTCGAGGCCTTGTATGGCTCCAACTATCGCGGCCAGTCGAGCTTCCATGAGGATACCCAAGGGGCCTGGCTGCGGTTCTACTCCATCAGCCCGTACAACGCCTACAACCGTTTTGTGGTGGACTCGATCATCGCCGGCTGGTTGCAGCAACTCTCCAGTCTCTGCCCCCAACCACTGCGGGCCGAGCGCATCGAGATCGAATTCCTGGCACCCGACTACGCCGAGCGCTATGCCGTGCTGGGGGACTGCGCCTTGCAGTTTGGCGCCGAGCATAACCAGTTGCGCCTGAGCCAGGCCAGCCTGGCGCAACGCAACCCCGAGCACTGCCCCAGCACCTGGCGCCTGCTGCTCCAGCTGTGTGAGCGGGAGCTGGAGCAATTGACCCGCACCCGGAGCCTGCGCGAACGCATCACGCAGCTACTGGGGCCGTTGCTCAATGGCGGTCGTGAACCCGACCTGGAAGAAGTGGCGGCACGCTTGAAGTTGCCGACCTGGACCTTGCGCCGCAAGCTCGCTGAAGAGGGCACGCAGTTTCGCGCGATTCTCAACGACACGCGTCGCGACCTGGCCATGACCTATATCCGCGACACGGAACTGGCCTTTGGCGAAATCGCCTACTTGCTGGGGTTTGCCTCGGCCGAAGCCTTTCAACGCGCCTTCAAACGCTGGAACGGCCAGACGCCCGGCGAGTTTCGCCGCAGCCATCGGCAATCGGCCTGAAGCGCCTGCAAACTTGCAGTTGCTCCTCTACAACTCGGTAGCGTCGTCCGCAGGCTCTAGCGGGTCGAGTTCGAATGCCTGATATTCCAGCAGCTCTTCTTGATAATCGTCCATTGCGAATTCCCTTTTAGTCGTGTCGAAAACCGTTGCACCAATGACCTACGCCATCAGCATAAAGTGCCCGCATGAAAGAAAAATGACGCGGGTACACGGTGGCTCCTGCCAATAAAACGTAGCAGACCCTGAAGAATTTATCATGGGCGCCGGATAGCGCAGTTTGATGCAGGTCAAGCGCCCGGCTGCGCTACCCCACAGGGGCCGCAGCGCTGGCTGACAGGTTACTGGCCGGAGGACGGCATAGGTGTGATCGGCTCGCTCGGGGCGGGCAGCGAATCTGGGTTGGCCGGGGGTGAGATCACTGGCGGCACGGCTTGCGGCATGGATTCCAGTGTTGGCTCCAGCGCTGGTTGCGGGGCGGTCTGCGGGGCGGGCTCGATGACATTCGCAGGCGTGATCGGTGCGGCTTCGGGCGGTGGTGCTACCGGTTCGGATGCCGCCGGCGCAGTGGGCGTTGGCTCAGGCGTCGCAGGGGCAACGGGTTCGGCGGCAGGCACTGGCACAGGTTCTGGCGCAGGTTCTGGCGCAGGTTGTGCGGCAGGCGTCGGTGTGACTGGCGCGGGCTTGGCTTCTGGTACGCCGAGGTCCGTCTTGGGTTTTTCGGTGATATGGGCGGCCTTTTTTACATCCGGTGGCAGGAACAATTCCACCAGGGCAAAAAAGCGCTCATAAAACTTACCCGACGTGACGGTTTCACTCGCAACCTTGACCATCGAATCATCGGAGGAGCCGATAGGCATCGATACCGACCCCAGCACCCCTACCCCGAGGCTGGCGGAGTTGTTGGTCTTCTTCAACGCGTAGCGGTCCTGCAAGGCGTTGGCAAACATGGTCGCGTGATGGCTGCTGTCTTCGGCGCAGACCACGCTGAAACTAATCTCCATGTGGGTGTCGCCGGTCTGCTGGAAGCTCTTGTGGCCACTGATCAGTTTCGGATCGGAACTGGTGATGATGTAGCCCTGGCTCAACAAGGCCCGGCGAGCAGCTTCACAGGAAGCGGTGTCGGTCACCGGATACTTGCGCGAGAAGGTTCCGGAGTCGTCGAAGTTCTCATGCTCATAAATGGCCTGGTCCTTCGCGCAACCAGCTGCGGCAGCCAGCACCAGCGCCAGTCCCGCGGTACGCATAGGGAATGATGTGAACATTGAACATCCTGAGGAAATCGGTACGGGGCGTATTGTGCAACAGTTCACCCCGTGACGGCGCATGGATTAGTGAGTTGCACACCTGACCCCTCTACTGACCATCGTTTAGCGGAAAAAGTCGCGCACCCAGGTGATCGATGAACACCCGGACCTTGGCGGCCGCATAACGGCTGGACGGCCAGAGGATCCAGAAAGTGCCCTGGTGCTCCAGGTGCGTGTCCAGCACGCGCACCAAACGCCCCTGCGCCACCGCCTCGCGCACCATGAAGTCCGGCAGGCAGGCAATCCCCAGGCCTTGCTGCACGACGTGGAACAAGGCTTCGATGGAGGTGCTGATGAAGCGGGTGGTCAATACCGGGTCGCTGCCATCCTCCTCGCCGTGCAACGGCCAGGGTTCGAGTTTGCCGCTGGCATGAAAGGTATGGCGCAGACAGCCATGGGTCGCCAGGTCCTGGGGCACATGCGGGGTGCCATGCTCGGCAAAGTACTCCGGCGTACCGACCAGCACCTGGCGAAACCGCCCCAGGGCCCGGGCCATCAGGCGTGAATCCTTGGGATTGCCGGTGCGCACCACCGCGTCGAAGCCCTCCTCGACCACGTCCACCATGCGGTCCGTGAGGTCGATGTCGAGTTCGATCTCGGGGTAGCGCTGCATGAATTCGGTAAGCACCGGCATCACCAGGCTGTGCACCTGGGGCACGCTGATACGGAGCTTGCCCTTCGGCGCGCTGGCGGCGCTGCACAACTCGAACTCGGCCGCCTCGACTTCCGCCAGGATGCGCCGGCAGCGCTCCAGGTACAACGCGCCTTCGGCGGTCAGGGTGATGCTGCGGGTGCTGCGATGAAACAGGCGTACCGTCAGCCGCTCTTCGAGGCGGGCGATGCTTTTGCCCACCGCCGATGACGAAATCCCCAGTACCCGCCCCGCTTCAGTGAAGCTGCGAACATCGGCGACCTGCACAAACACCGAGATACTGCCCAGGCTATCCATTCTTCCATCCCCCCATTGCGGACATCCAGGTCCGATAAGTTCGGAACCTTAGCCTGTTTTTCCAGAGCGTGCAGCGCACTACCCTTGGCGCCATCTACACACCCTCTGAAACGGACCTCATGCCCATGAACGAACCCGAACTGCTCGCGCCCTTGCCCTCGGTGGCGCCGGAGCGCGCCGAACGCCTGCCCTTAGGGGGATTGCTGGCGCTGGCCATCGCCGGCTTCATCACCGTGATGACCGAAGCCCTGCCCGCTGGTCTACTGCTGCCCATGAGCGAGGGCCTGAATGTCTCGCACGGACTGATCGGACAACTGGTCACGCTGTATGCCGTGGGTTCGTTGCTGGCAGCCATTCCGCTGGTGATCGCCACACGCGGCTGGCGCCGCCGTCCGTTGCTGCTGATCGCCATTGCCGGGTTCAGCATCGTCAACAGCGTCACCGCCCTGTCCGAAAGTTACGGGTTGACCCTGGTAGCGCGCTTTTTTGCCGGGGTCTTCGCCGGGTTGCTCTGGGCGCTGCTGGCCGGTTACGCCAGCCGCATGGTGGCGCCTCACCTGCAGGGACGGGCAATCGCCGTGGCCATGTTGGGGGCACCGCTGGCCCTGTCCCTAGGCGTTCCAGCGGGCACCTATGTGGGAAATATGCTGGGTTGGCGCACGAGCTTCGCCCTGATCAGTGTCATCACCGTGGCGCTGATCGCCTGGGTCCGCTGGCAGGTCCCGGACTTCCCCGGACAAAGCGCCGACAAGCGCCTGCCGCTCCGCCAGGTCATCGCCCTGCCCGGCTTGAAGGCGGTGCTGTTCGTGACCTTGGCCTACGTGCTGGCCCACACGATCCTGTACACGTACATTGCGCCATTCCTCGAGCCCGCCGGCCTCACCGGGCAAACTGATCAGGTGCTGCTAGTGTTTGGCCTCGCGGCGCTTTTGAGTATCTGGATCGCTGGCCTGCTGATCGACCGCTGGCTGCGCCCCCTGATGCTGCTCAGTTGCTTGCTGTTTATCGTGGCGGCGCTGCTGATGGCGACGGCCAGCGAGTCGGCGCCGCTGATCTATGCCGCGGTGGCCATCTGGGGCCTGGGCTTTGGCGCTCTGGGCACCCTGCTGCAAACCGCCCTGGCGAAAGCGGCCGGCGACTCGGCGGATACCGCACAGTCGATGCTGGTGACCATGTGGAACCTGGGGATGGCCGGTGGTGGCCTGGCCGGCGGCGTGGTGCTCGAGCACCTGGGCGCAGTGACATTCCCCTGGCTGGTCAGCGCCTTACTGCTGTTGTGCCTGCTGGTGGTTTTCAACGCCCGCCAGCATGGGTTTCCCGCCCGGAGCTGATTGACGGCCAACAAAAAACCCCGGCCTGGTGGCCGGGGTTTTTGTTTGCAGCTTTACGCGTCAGTCAGGCATCAGTAACGCTTGACGTCGGCCTCGCTTTCCAACTGCTTGCGGTAGGCGGCAAAGTCTTGCTGGCCGACGCGGGACGCGAGGAAGCGGCGGTACTCAGCCTTCTCCTCGTCAGTAGGCGCAGCAGCTTCGTTCACCCCATTGAGGCGCACGATCACCAGGCTACCATCAGCCAGGGTCACGCTGTCGAAGCTCGGCTTATCCTTGGCAGCAGGCTTGGGCATGCGGAACAAGGCTTGTAGCACAGCAGGTTCGATACCTTCCTGACCACGGGTGGCCGCTTCGGTAACTTTCCAGCCCAGGCTGTCAATCGCGGTCTTGCCGTCGCGCAGGCCGGTAACCAGCTCCTCGGCCTTGGTCTTGGCCGCAGCACTGGCGTGCTCCTTGACCAATTGCGCACGAATCACGGTATCAACGCTGGCCAGAGGCATTTGCTCAGGTTTGCGATGCTCTTTGGCGCGCAGCACGATCACGGTTTCCGGATCCAGTTCGATGGCGGTGCTGTTGGCACCCTCATCCAACACTTCTGGACTGAACGCTGCAGCGATCACGGCACGGTTGGCCGCAACGCCTTCGCCACCTTCACGGCCAAACGGCGCGGAAGTGTGTACGGTCAGCTTCAGATCAGCTGCTGGCTGGGCCAGGTCGGAGGCTTCGAACGAGGAGTCCTCCAGTTGCTTGGTCGCCTCGACGAACAGTTGTTCGACCTGTTGGGTTTTCAGGTCGCGGGTCAACTTGTCCTTGAGGCTGGCGAAGCTCGGAACTTGCGGCGCTTCAACACCCAGCAACTTGATCAGGTGGTAACCAAAGCTGGAGCGAACCGGCGCCGAGACCTGGTCTTTGTTCAACGCGTACAGCGCTGTTTCAAAGTCCGGGTCATAGACACCTGGGCCTGCGTAACCGAGGTCACCGCCATTGGCAGCCGAACCCGGATCCTGGGAGAACTCTTTGGCCGCGGCCTCGAAGCTTTCACCCTTGGCCAGGCGCGCTTGCACCTCTTCAATCTTGGCCTTGGCTTGCGCCTCGGTCACCTTGTCGTTGACTTCGATCAGAATATGCGCAGCCCGGCGTTGTTCGGCCAGGTTGGCGATTTCTTTCTGATACGCATCCTGCAGCGCTTCGTCTTTCACGGTGACCTGGTCGAAGAAGGACGACTTCTTCAATTCCAGATAGTCGATGACTACCTGATCAGGTGTCATGAATTCCTTGGCGTGCTCGTCGTAGTAAGCCTTGACCTCGGCATCGGTCAGCTTGACCGATGCAGGATCAGTCTTGACGTTCAGGGTCGCGAAATCACGGGTCTGTTTTTCCAGACGGGCGAAGGCAAGCACTTGGGCATCGGTGACAAAACCGCTGCCCGCCAGGCCGGCACGCAATTGGCCGATCAGCATTTCCTGAGCCAGCATCTCGCGGAACTGCAGGCGGCTGTAGCCCAGCTGACGAACCACCTGGTCAAAACGCTCGGCACTGAACTTGCCATCGACCTGGAATTCAGGTGTCAGCAGGATCACTTGGTCCAGAGCCGCTTCGGAGAAAGCGAACTTCGAATCATGGGCGCCTTGCAGCAACAGTTTGCGATCGATCAGGCCTTTGAGGGCCGATTCGCGCAGCATTTTTTCATCCAGCAAGGACGCGTCGAAGTCCTTGCCCAGCTGTTGCATGAGTTGGCGGCGTTGCATATCAACCGCCTGGCTCAGCTCGTTCTGGCTGATTTCTTCACCGTTGACCTTGGCCACTTCGTTTTTCGAACTGGAGACCTGGAAAATGGCATCGACACCGGTCAAGGCCATCAGTGCAACGATGACCCCGATAATAGTCTTGGCAATCCAGCCTTGTGAATTGTCCCTGATATTTTGCAGCATGCGTCCCCCAGAAACGGTTGAACTTCAAAATTAGGCAACCGTGGAGCGTGGGTAGAATCCGGATAGAAGAAAGGCGCATCCGAGGATGCGCCTTCTCGTAACTGGCGGAGCGGACGGGGCTCGAACCCGCGATCCCCGGCGTACCAGGCAATATTCCAATCGTCTGTACTACCGCCCCGCTGCCAGGTCAGGCATGACCCCGACCCGGATAGGCAAAAAACCGAGTGAGGCTTAGTTGACAGCTTCTTTCAGTGCTTTACCGGCTTTGAAGCCTGGCTTTTTGGCAGCAGCGATTTCCAGAGTCTTACCGGTCTGTGGGTTACGACCGATACGAGCTGGACGGTCAGTCACGGAGAAAGTACCGAAACCTACCAGAACTACAGAGTCGCCGGCCTTGAGGGCACCAGTGACGGATTCGATTACAGCGTCCAGCGCACGGCCAGCAGCAGCTTTCGGGATATCAGCGGATGCAGCGATAGCATCAATCAGTTCCGACTTGTTCACTCTAAGTCCCCTTATATCTATTTGAGATGATTCTAAGTTTTTTGGTGAAAGCAAAAACGAGTGCTGAATGGCCTACAGACACTTAAGAGCCGCTTTATATCAAGGGCTCTAAAAAACTGTCAAGGAAGCCCCCCAGGCTAATACGTACTAATGCGTGCTAATTCTTTCCTTAGAGTCAGACTCGCGTTTTTCATCCTTTGCAACTATCTCGGGAGCCACATCGGGCAAGGGCTCCGGCGCGTATTGCAGCGCAATTTGCAGGACCTCGTCAATCCATTTAACCGGTTTAATCTGAAGATCTTGCTTGATGTTGTCGGGAATTTCCTTCAGATCGCGTACGTTCTCTTCAGGAATGATCACCGTCTTGATCCCGCCGCGATGTGCCGCCAGCAGTTTTTCCTTCAGGCCACCGATGGCCAGGACCTGACCGCGCAGGGTGATTTCGCCGGTCATGGCGACATCCGCCCGTACCGGGATCCCGGTCAGTGCCGACACCAGTGCCGTGCACATGCCTACACCCGCACTAGGACCGTCTTTGGGCGTAGCCCCTTCCGGCATGTGGATGTGGGTGTCGCGCTTCTCATGGAAGTCCAGGGGGATCCCCAGGCTCTTGGCCCGACTGCGTACAACCGTCAGGGCTGCGGTGATCGATTCGACCATCACATCGCCCAGCGAACCGGTCTTGATCAATTGCCCCTTGCCCGGGACCACGGCCGCTTCGATGGTCAGCAATTCACCGCCCACCTGGGTCCATGCCAGACCCGTCACTTGGCCCACCTGGTCCTGCTGCTCGGCCAGGCCGTAGCGGAATTTGCGCACGCCCAGGAAGTGCTCGAGCATGTCGGCCGTGACTTTCACCGAGAAGCGTTTTTCCAACGCGTGCTCTTTGACAGTCTTGCGGCAGACCTTGGCAATCTGGCGCTCCAGCCCACGCACACCGGCTTCGCGGGTGTAGTAGCGGATGATGTCGCGGATCGCTTCGGCTTCGAATTCCAACTCGCCCTTCTTCAGGCCGTTGGCCTGGATCTGCTTGGGCGACAGGTATTTGACCGCAATGTTGATCTTCTCGTCTTCGGTGTAACCCGGCAGGCGGATCACTTCCATACGGTCGAGCAGCGCCGCGGGAATGTTCATCGAGTTCGAGGTGCACAGGAACATCACATCGGACAGGTCGTAGTCGACTTCCAGATAGTGATCGTTGAAATTGTGGTTCTGCTCGGGGTCGAGCACTTCCAGCAAGGCCGATGCCGGATCGCCTCGCATGTCGCTGCCCATCTTGTCGATTTCATCGAGCAGGAACAGCGGGTTGCGCACCCCTACTTTGGTCATCTTTTGAATCAATCTTCCTGGCATCGAACCGATGTAAGTACGGCGATGACCACGGATTTCCGCTTCGTCACGCACGCCACCCAGGGCCATACGGACAAATTTACGGTTGGTGGCGTGGGCAATCGACTCGGCCAGGGAAGTTTTACCGACCCCAGGAGGACCGACCAGACACAACACCGGACCACGAATTTTCTTCACGCGCTTTTGCACGGCGAGGTATTCGAGGATCCGCTCTTTGACTTCTTCCAGACCATAGTGGTCGGCGTCGAGAATGTCTTCGGCACGCGCCAGGTCCAGGCGGACCTTGCTCTGCGCCTTCCATGGCACCTGGACCAGCCAGTCGATGTAGGTGCGCACTACGGTCGCTTCGGCCGACATCGGCGACATTTGCTTGAGCTTGTTCAGCTCAGCCAGGGCCTTGGCCAGTGCATCTTTTGGCAGGCCGGCGGCATCGATGCGCTTTTTCAGCTCTTCGACTTCGTTGTGGCCTTCTTCGCTGTCGCCGAGCTCTTTCTGAATGGCCTTCATCTGCTCATTCAGGTAGTACTCGCGCTGACTGCGCTCCATTTGTTTCTTGACCCGGCCACGAATGCGTTTTTCGACTTGCAGCAGGTCGATTTCCGCATCCAGCAACGCCAGCACGTGTTCGACACGGGCCGACAGGTCGAGAATCTCGAGGATTTCCTGCTTCTGCTCGATTTTCAGCGCCATGTGCGCGGCCATGGTATCGACCAGGCGACCTGGCTCGTCGATGCTGTTGAGCGACGACAGGACTTCGGCAGGGACTTTCTTGCCCAGTTGAACGTACTGTTCGAACTGCGACAGCAAACTGCGAACGAACACTTCCGACTCGCGCTCTGGCGCGTCGACTTCGTCGATCAGGGAAACTTCGGCACGGCAGTGGCCGTCCACTTCAATGAAACGCTCGACAGCACCACGTTGCTCACCCTCGACCAACACCTTGACGGTGCCATCAGGCAGCTTGAGCAATTGCAGCACGGTGGCGATGGTCCCGACGCGATACAGCGCGTCTTCTCCGGGATCGTCGTCGGCAGGGTTTCTCTGGGCCAGCAGCAGGATCTGCTTGTCGCCCGTCATCGCGGCCTCGAGGGCTTCGATAGATTTCTCGCGCCCCACGAACAGCGGGATAACCATGTGCGGATAAACCACGACATCACGCAATGGCAGGAGAGGCAATTCGATGGTTGTCTTCATGATTTCGCCTCTACGGCGGCCATAAGGCCGTAAACAGATGGAAGTAAGCTTGAAACCAAGATGGGGGCTGCCTTGCAAAAAAACAAGCTGATTAGCAGCGCTCGATAAAGATCGCAGCCGGCAACAGCCTGTACAAAAGCAAAGGGGCCCGAAGGCCCCTTCTTTATCCAGCAGTGCGACGCTTACGCGTCTGGCGCTGCCTTGGCAGCCGGCTCACTGTTTTCATAGATATACAGTGGCTTGGACTTGCCTTCTATAACGCTTTCATCGATCACTACTTTACTCACCTCGGACTGCGAGGGGATTTCGTACATAGTGTCGAGCAGTACACCTTCGAGGATCGAGCGCAATCCACGGGCACCGGTCTTGCGCTCCAGGGCACGTTTGGCGACCGATTTCAGGGCGTCGGAGCGGAACTCCAGATCAACGCCTTCCATCTCGAACAGCTTGGCATACTGTTTGGTCAGAGCATTTTTCGGCTCGGTGAGAATCTGCATCAAAGCAGCCTCGTCGAGCTCGTCCAGCGTCGCCAGCACCGGCAGACGGCCAACGAATTCCGGGATCAGACCGAACTTGACCAGATCGTCAGGCTCGACTTCACGCAGGGACTCACCCACCTTCTTGCCTTCTTCCTTGCTGCGAACTTCTGCGTTGAAACCGATGCCGCCCTTGGTGGAACGGTTTTGAATAACCTTTTCCAGACCGGAGAACGCACCACCGCAGATGAACAGGATGTTACGAGTGTCGACCTGCAGGAATTCCTGCTGCGGATGCTTGCGACCACCTTGTGGTGGAACGGAAGCGACCGTGCCTTCGATCAACTTGAGCAAGGCTTGCTGCACGCCTTCACCGGAAACATCCCGGGTGATGGACGGGTTGTCAGACTTGCGCGAAATCTTGTCGATTTCATCGATGTAGACGATGCCCATTTGAGCTTTCTCTACGTCGTAATCGCACTTCTGCAGCAACTTCTGAATGATGTTCTCGACATCTTCGCCTACGTAACCCGCCTCGGTGAGGGTGGTCGCGTCAGCGATGGTGAACGGTACATTCAGCAGACGAGCCAGGGTTTCGGCAAGCAGGGTTTTACCCGAGCCTGTCGGGCCGATCAGCAAGATGTTGCTCTTGCCGAGTTCGACGTCGTCATTCTTCTTGTCACGCTGGTTCAGGCGCTTGTAGTGGTTGTATACCGCTACGGCCAGAACCTTTTTCGCACGTTCTTGACCAATCACATATTGATCAAGGATGCCGCTGATTTCTTTAGGCGAAGGCAATTTATGCGCGCTGCTCTCGGCCTGGGCTTCCTGCACCTCCTCACGGATGATGTCATTGCACAGGTCGACGCACTCGTCGCAGATAAAGACCGAGGGGCCGGCAATCAATTTGCGCACTTCATGCTGGCTTTTGCCACAGAAGGAGCAATAGAGCAGCTTGCCGTTGTCCTCGCCGTTGCGGGTGTCAGTCATTCGTTCGATCCAAATCCGATAGGCTTGCAACACAAGATGAAGGCTATTGCGGGCTTTTTCAAGCCCGCCGGTGATCAGACCAGCCCACCAAGCCTATTTTGAGCTGCTTATTTTTAAGCTGGGCGCTGGGCGATCACTTCGTCGATCAGGCCGTACTCACGCGCGGCTTCTGCACTCATGAAGTTATCGCGGTTGGTGTCACGCTCGATTTCTTCCAGCGTGTGCCCGCTATGCTTGGCCATCAGCGTATTGAGACGCTCACGGATGAAGAGGATTTCCTTGGCATGGATTTCGATATCCGAGGCCTGGCCCTGGAAACCACCCAGTGGCTGGTGAATCATCACACGCGAGTTCGGCAGGCAATAACGCTTGCCGGCAGCACCGGCCGTCAGCAGGAATGCACCCATGCTGCACGCTTGACCGATACAGGTAGTCGACACGTTTGGCTTGATGAACTGCATGGTGTCGTAGATCGACATGCCCGCTGTCACCGAACCGCCCGGGGAGTTGATATAGAGATGGATGTCCTTGTCCGGGTTTTCCGCTTCAAGGAACAGCAGCTGCGCACAGATCAGGTTGGCCATGTAGTCCTCTACCGGACCAACCAGAAAAATCACCCGCTCCTTGAGGAGGCGCGAGTAGATGTCATAGGCGCGTTCGCCACGAGCAGACTGCTCGACAACCATCGGGACCAGGCCGCCTGCGGCCTGGATATCAGAGTTCTGCTGAATATACGAATTACGGAACATGCTCTGCAGTCACTCCCAAATAGTTATGTCTTGAATACGCATAAGCCAGCTCGAAGGCTGGCTTATGTGTGTGCTTCTAACGCAAAAACAATCAGTCGGCTTGTGGAGCTTCTACCGGCTTGACCGCTTCTTCGTAAGAGACCGATTTGTCGGTCACGCTAGCTTTCTGCAGAACAGTATCCACAACTTGCTCTTCCAGCACAACCGAACGAACTTCGTTCAGCTGCTCGTCGTTTTTGTAGTACCAGGACACTACTGCTTCTGGCTCCTGGTAGGCCGAAGCCATTTCCTGGATCAGTTCACGTACGCGGTTTTCGTCAGGCTTGAGGTCGAATTGCTTGACCACTTCAGCCACGACCAGACCCAGCACAACGCGACGCTTGGCTTGTTCTTCGAACAGCTCGGCAGGCAGTTGATCAGGCTTGATGTTGCCACCGAACTGCTGAACAGCCTGCACGCGCAGACGGTTCACTTCGTTCTCCAGCAGGGCCTTAGGCACTTCGATCGGGTTGGCGGCCAGCAGACCGTCCATTACCTGATTCTTGACCTTGGATTTGATCGCCTGACGCAGCTCGCGCTCCATGTTCTTACGAACTTCGGCGCGGAAACCGTCGATGCCAGACTCTTTGATACCGAACTGGGCGAAGAATTCTTCGGTCAATTCAGGCAGTTTCGGCTCGGAAACAGTGTTCACGGTTACGGTGAACTCGGCTGCTTTGTTAGCCAAGTCCAGGTTCTGGTAGTTTTCCGGGAAGGTCAGGTTCAGAACGCGCTCTTCGCCCGCCTTGGCGCCTACCAGGCCTTCTTCGAAGCCCGGGATCATGCGGCCAGAGCCCAGCACCAGCTGAGTACCCTTGGCGGAACCACCGGCAAACACTTCGCCGTCAACCTTGCCAACGAAATCGATGTTCAGTTGGTCATCGTTCTGGGCAGCGCGATCGACTGCTTCGTAACGCACGTTCTGCTTGCGCAGGATGTCCAGCATCTTGTCCAGATCAGCGTCCGCCACGTCAGCGCTCAAGCGCTCGACTGCGATGGATTCGAAACCGGCAACGGTGAACTCAGGGAACACTTCGAACACAGCAACGTATTCCAGGTCCTTGCCAGCTTCGAGCGATTTTGGCTCGATCGATGGCGAACCTGCCGGGTTCAGCTTCTGCTCAACCACAGCTTCGTAGAAGGAGGACTGGATCACGTCGCCTACAGCTTCCTGGCGAGCATCAGCACCGAAACGGCGCTTGATTTCGCTCATTGGCACTTTGCCTGGACGGAAGCCAGCAATCTTGGCCTTTTGGGCAGTCTGCTGCAGACGCTTGTTGACCTGAGTCTCGATGCGCTCAGCCGGCACGGTGACGCTCATGCGGCGCTCAAGAGCAGAAGTATTTTCAACAGAAACTTGCATGGATATTCCTCGTTGCACAGACGTTAGCCGGCCGTTTCCGACCCCAGAATCAAGGGCATGCATTCTAGTGGGTCAAACTCAAGAAGTCACCCTACTGAGAACGGGTAAAAAAGCAGCAGGCAATTTATAAGGGCGGATACACCAAAGCACCTCGCCCCCATGGCAAATACAGCCAATCACGCCAGGGCTCTGCGCCAACCCTTCCTTTATATAGAAGAGGCGACTGGGCATGACCCCGACAGCCGATCCTGCGAGCAGGAACAGCGGGCAGCGCAGCATCATCGAGAAACACAAATACGACGAAACGCCCTGCCCCTACGGCCCAGTACCTGCAGCCGCTGAACTTTCTAGCCAGCAAAAACAAAAAAGGCGCCAGACTGTTAAATCTGGCGCCTTTCGAAATATGGGGTGGACGATGGGGATCGAACCCACGACAACGGGAGTCACAATCCCGTGCTCTACCAACTGAGCTACGCCCACCATATTGCGTAACAAAGAAGCCAAATCACTTCTTCGTTGAACCCCGCCCATGCCAACCGACATGAATGAAGCTTTATTTGGTGCGGATGAAGAGACTCGAACTCTTACGCCTCGCGGCGCTGGAACCTAAATCCAGTGTGTCTACCAATTCCACCACATCCGCGAGTTGAAGCCTTTAAAGCAAAGGCGCCAGACTGTTAATCGGGCGCCTTTCGAAATATGGGGTGGACGATGGGGATCGAACCCACGACAACGGGAGTCACAATCCCGTGCTCTACCAACTGAGCTACGCCCACCATATCGCGTTACTTGTGCCAAAGCTGCCTAATGGCGCACCCGGCAGGACTCGAACCTGCGACCATCCGCTTAGAAGGCGGATGCTCTATCCAGCTGAGCTACGGGCGCCTTATTAATCTGTACTCTTGGAGGACTACAAACTAAGTGCTTTCCAGTCTTGCAGAATGTTGATTCCGCTCGACCTTCCTAACCAGTGCTAGGCTGTGCCCGACAAGTGCGACGAATAGTATAGAGCCACCTACAGGTCGTCAAATGATTTTTGAGAAAAATTCATTTAATTAAAGGGCTTAGGGGAATTTGCAGACCAAGCGCCTTTGCCCTCACGTCCTGGCATGCGAGAATGCGCTCTCTTTTCTTCCCCCTCTCGATGGTTAATCACGCGCAATGACTGCACAACTAATCGACGGCAAATCGATCGCCGCCAGCCTGCGCCAGCAGATCGCCAAACGTGTTGCCGAGCGTCGCCAGCAAGGTCTGCGCACGCCAGGCCTCGCGGTGATCCTGGTCGGCAGCGATCCCGCCTCTCAGGTTTATGTCTCGCACAAGCGTAAAGACTGTGAAGAGGTCGGCTTCCTCTCCCAAGCCTACGACCTGCCCGCTGACACCACCCAGCAAGCCCTGACCGACCTGATCGACCGTCTCAATGAAGACCCGAACATCGACGGCGTGCTGCTGCAACTGCCCCTGCCGGAACACTTGGACGCCTCCAAACTGCTGGAGCGCATTCGCCCGGACAAAGACGTCGACGGTTTCCACCCTTATAACGTCGGCCGCCTGGCCCAGCGCATCCCCCTGCTGCGCCCGTGCACCCCTAAAGGCATCATGACCCTGCTGGAAAGCACCGGGGCCGATCTCTACGGGATGGACGCGGTGATTGTCGGCGCATCCAACATTGTCGGTCGCCCGATGGCGATGGAACTGCTGCTGGCCGGCTGCACCGTGACCGTGACCCACCGCTTCACCAAGGACCTGGCCGGCCACGTCGGCCGCGCCGACCTGGTGGTAGTGGCCGCCGGCAAGCCGGGCCTGGTCAAGGGCGAGTGGATCAAGGAAGGCGCGATCGTGATCGACGTCGGCATCAACCGCCAGGACGACGGCAAGCTGGTCGGCGACGTGATCTACGAAACCGCCCTGCCCCGCGCTGGCTGGATCACCCCGGTGCCAGGCGGCGTCGGCCCGATGACCCGTGCCTGCCTGCTGGAAAACACCCTGTATGCCGCGGAAACCCTGCACGGGTAACTCTGGGCTCGAGCTGGTGTTTCAAAATGCAAACCCCGTCCCTTGGCGGGGTTTGTCGTTTCTGGGCACCGCCAGCGGCTACTCGTCGAAAAGCCCTGTTTTTTACTCGAAAACAAGGGCTTTGCGCTGCCCAGCGAAGAACATTCGACAGTTCCTCAGCTACGCTCATAAAATGTAACGTTTTTCTGGAAAAAGCCCGTTGCACAACGGCATACCCACATTTATCGAGTCCACTCGCGTGAAAATCCGTCTTTCTATCCTGAGTCTCTTTTTGGCATTTTCAGGCACCGTCTTGACGCCGAGCGTCAACGCGGCAGAAACCACCGCAGTACCTCGCGACACCTCGAAACTGCATATTGCCTCCGGCAGCGCGATGCTGATCGACCTGCAGACCAACAAGCTGATCTACGCCAGCAACCCGGACGTGGTGGTACCCATCGCCTCGGTCACCAAGTTGATGACCGGCCTGGTGGTGCTGGAAGCCAAACAGAACATGGAGGAATACATTTCCGTGTCGATCAGCGACACCCCGGAAATGAAAGGCGTGTTCTCGCGGGTCAAGATTGGTAGTGAGCTGCCACGCAGGGAAATGCTGCTGATTACCCTGATGTCCTCGGAAAACCGCGCCGCCGCGAGCCTGGCTCACCACTACCCGGGCGGCTACGTGGCCTTTATCGCAGCCATGAACGCCAAGGCCAAGGCGCTGGGCATGACCAGCACCCACTATGTCGAGCCCACCGGCCTGTCGACCAGCAACGTCTCCACCGCCCGCGACCTGAGCAAACTGGTGCAGGCGGCACGCAAGTACCCACTACTGAGCGAACTGAGCACCACCAAGGAAAAAACCGTGGCGTTCCGCAAGCCCAACTACACCCTGGGCTTTCACAACACCGATCACCTGGTGCGCAAGGATAATTGGGACATCCAACTGACCAAGACCGGGTTTACCAACCAGGCCGGCCATTGCCTGGTACTGATTACCCGAATGGGTGGTCGCCCGGTTTCGCTGGTGATCCTCGATGCCTTCGGCAAGTACACGCACTTCGCCGACGCCAGCCGGATCCGCCAATGGGTCGAAACCGGCAAGAGCAGCACGGTACCGGCAGTGGCCTTGCAGTACAAAGCCGACAAGAACCTCAAGAGCCGCCAGAGCGGTGTGGCACAAACGGCGGATTGATCCGCCCCACAGTCAAACGGCGCCCAAGGGCGCCGTTTTTCATTTCTGGCTATTCAATGCCTGGGTCGCCTGGGCGGCCGCCTCTTCGCGCCCTGCCTGGCTTAGCTCATTGGCCGCCTGCAGCCAGCGCTGGCGATCAACCTTGGCCGGTATCTGCGTCGGTGCCTGTACCAGCACCGCCCAGCCACCTGCACTTTGGAAAGCCGACTCAAAGGACTTGAAGTCCATCAACAGGCGCTTTTCCAGGCCCGAGCGCAGCAACACCGTTTGTTTCTGTTGGTTGTAGCCGGCAAGCAAGGCATACCTCGGCTCTTTCCAGAATGCCGAACCCTCGGTGTAGCGCAGCCACACCGGATAACCCGCGGCCACCTGGGTCAACAGTGCCGGCAGGTTGCTGTCCAGCGGATAGACCACCATCCCGTATTCACGGGCCAGTTTCTGCATATTGTGCTGCAACTGCGCCTCGGCGCCGGGCAATCGCAAGGGTTTTTCCAGCAATCCCGGGGTAATCGTCACGCCCTGCTGCGACAGCAGGCTGGCCAGGGTCTGCGGGCCGCCCTGATAGGCGTCGCCCCGATAGAAGCGGCCACTGAGCTCGACACGCTCGGGCAGGCGTTTGATTTCCGGCTGCACACTCCCGGCACACCCGGCCAGGCTCAAGACGCAGGCGGTAGCCAGCAAGGCAAAGCGAAATCGAGGAAGTACCGGCAACATCATCACTCACTTGTTCAGGTGCCAGGCGTCAGCGTCCCGGCTTCGCCCCTGATCATAGCAGCGGTATAGCCTTAAACGGCAGTCGGCTGCGGCTGATAGAGCAAACTGGTTGGTGACTCACGACCATTGGTCAATAGCCTGCAACATCACAGCGGCTAGACTGACACCTGCGAGAAGCATGTGCCCGATGCAGGGCAAAGAGGAGGCACTGATGAGCCTGATCACCACCGTTGCGCTGCTGATCATTGGCTGGCTAGCCGTAGCGGCGGCCATGCTGTGGGGCGTATTGCGCATAACCCGCCGGCATCACCACGCCTACCGTGCGCCGCAAACCCCGACGCCAGAGCACAAACCCGAGCAACCCCACGCCTCTGCCCATTGAGCGCCCCCCCCATAAAACAAAACGGCCGCCTGCACCCTGGGTGCAGACGACCGTTGATTGTTGCCTTCAGACGTTACGCCTGTTGGGCCAGCTTCTTCTGCCGAGCTTTACGCGACAGCATGTTCAGCACCTCGATTGCCGCCGAGAACGCCATTGCCGCATAGACGTAGCCTTTTGGTACGTGGGCGCCAAAACCTTCGGCGATCAGGGTCATGCCGATCATGATCAGGAAGCCCAGGGCCAGCATTACCACGGTCGGGTTGTCATTGATGAACTTGGCCAGAGGCTCAGCCGCCAACAACATCACCAACACCGACACCAGCACCGCGATGATCATGATCGGCAAATGCTCGGTCATGCCGACGGCGGTGATGATGCTGTCGATAGAGAACACCAGGTCGAGCATCAGGATCTGGCCGATAGCCGCGGCAAACCCCAAGGTCACACCCGAGGTTTTCGACGTCGGATCATCCGGCGCCGGGTCCATGCTGTGGTGGATTTCCGTGGTGGCCTTCCACAACAGGAACAGGCCACCGGCGATCAGGATCATGTCTTTCCAGGAGAACGCGTGGCCTAGCACCTCGATCACCGGCGCAGTCAACTGCACAATGAAGGCGATGGTGCTCAACAGACCCAGGCGCAGCACCAAGGCCATGCTGATACCGATCCGGCGCGCCTTGGCCCGATGTTGCTCGGGCAGTTTGTTGGTCAGGATCGAGATGAAGATCAGGTTATCGATGCCGAGCACGATTTCCATGACGATCAGGGTAGCCAGGGCGACCCAGGCAGTGGGGCTTGCAGCAAGTTGTAAAAGGTATTCCATGGGTCAGTCCTGACTCGGTGTTAAACGGATTAGATTTCCTGCGACGAACTTTGTTCTTTATCGCTATCGGCCGGGCTGTCTTTTTTGCCGATGATATTGCCGGTGGCATCGCTCAGCGCCTGTTCCGCCGCCTTGTGGGTCTCGTCGATCGCCAGCTTGGCCGACTCGGCCGCCTTGCCCATCAATTGCTGGGCACTTTTTTCAGCCTGGTCACAGCCCGTCAACAGCAGTGCGGAAACGGCCAGTACGGACGCTGCCGTCAGGGTCTTGAAGGTCTTCATGGTTTTCCTCGTTAGAACAGAGACGGCCGTCACAGCGGCCCGTCGATAGCGAGGCATTCTAAGGAGACTGACACTTCAGGAAAATTCGTATTTTTAGCGTCTATACTTCGGTTTTTACGAATCGGCGCTCGTCATGCTCAATTATCGGCAATTGCATTACTTCTGGGTCGTGGCCAAGACCGGCAGCATCGTGCGTGCGTGCGAGCAACTGAACCTCACGCCACAGACCATCAGCGGCCAGATCAGCCTGCTCGAACAGACCTATGGCATCGAGCTGTTTCGTCGGGTCGGGCGTCAACTGGAGTTGACCGAGGCCGGCCGCCAGGCCCTGCCCTACGCCGAGCAGATGTTTCAGTTGGGAGGTGAACTGGAAGCCCTGCTGCGGGCCCAGCCCAATGAACAGCAGATCGTGTTTCGAGTCGGCGTCGCGGACGTGGTGCCCAAGTCCATCGTCTATCGCCTGATCGCGCCCACCATGGAGTTGACCGAGCCGCTGCGCATTACTTGCCGTGAGGACAAGCTGGAGCGTCTGCTGGCCGACCTGGCGATCCAGCGCCTGGACCTGGTGATTTCCGACAGCCCCATGCCCTCGCACCTGGACATCAAGGGCTACAGCCAGAAACTCGGTGAATGTGGCATCAGTTTTTTTGCCACCCGGGAGCTGGCGCAACGCTACGGCAGCGACTTCCCCCATTGCCTGCACGGCGCCCCGTTGCTGATTCCCGGCCAGGAAACCGTGGTGCGCAGTCGTTTGCAACGCTGGTTCGCCGAGCAGAAAATCCAGCCGCGGATTGTCGGCGAGTTTGATGACAGCGCCCTGATGCAGGCGTTTGGCCAATCCGGCAGCGGGATTTTTATCGGCCCCAGCGTGATCGCCGATGAGGTCCGGCGCCAGTACGGTGTGCAGTTGATCGGCCAGACCGATGCGGTGACGGAGTCGTTTTACGCCATTTCAGTGGAGCGCAAGGTCAAGCACCCGGGCATCGTCGCCATCACCGAAGGGGGGCGCGAGCTGTTCACCAGTCTCTAGGGCTTCAGGCGCAGGCCACCGGCGCCTTGAACTTCATCAGCAGCAGGGCCAGCACGATCGACAGCACAATGAACCCGGCTGCGGCAAAGCCCAGGCTACCCAGGCCCAGGGTATCGATC
Source organism: Pseudomonas sp. IT-P176 (assembly GCF_949767245.1). Taxonomy (NCBI): domain Bacteria; kingdom Pseudomonadati; phylum Pseudomonadota; class Gammaproteobacteria; order Pseudomonadales; family Pseudomonadaceae; genus Pseudomonas; species Pseudomonas sp. IT-P176. Next base: position 232,966 of record NZ_CATKPN010000079.1, on the reverse strand, counting down.
ACCCGCCCGCCCACCAGCGCACCCAGGCCGATCCCCAGGTTGGCCCCGGCGATGTTCAGTGACGCAGCGAAGGCTGGGGCCTGGGGTGCGGCCTTCATCAGGCGCACATGGCTGACCAGGAACAACGCCGCCTGGGTCACGCCCCACACGCCCATCGCCGCCGCCAGCCCGAGTGTCGAGTGGATACTCGGCACCAGCGCCACCATGCCGCCGATCATGAAGCCACAAAACACCATGGAAGCGATCAACGGATGGCGGTCGACCATGCGCCCACCCAGCGAATTGCCGATCAGGCCAACTGCACCGAAGCCCATCAAGCACCAGCCCACCAGCGTGCCGTTGAAGCCGGCCAGGCGCTCAAGAATATCCGCCAGGTAGGTGTAAGCAGTGAACATGCCGCTGAACACCAGGATCGACAACAGCACATGGCCTTGCATCAACGGGCTGCGCAGGATCTTGAACTGCGCGCGCAAGCTCACCTGTTGCTGGTGCAGATCGGTGCGGGGCAAGTAGATAAACAGCAGCAAGGCCTTGGCGAAGGCAATCACCGCGAGGATAGCGAACGCACTGCGCCAGCCAAATGCATCCGAGATCAGCGTGCCCACGGGGATGCCGAACACCGTGGCGCAGACGATCCCGAAGCCGATCTTGGCAATCGCCCGGCCGGCGTACTGCGGCCCGACAATGTCCACCGCCGTTTCGCTGGCCAGCGCCCAGAACACCGGCAACCCCAGGGCCGGTATCAGCCGTGCCAGGGCCATCACCCCGATGTTGGGCGCCAAGGCCGCCAGGGTGTTGGCCAGGCCGAACAGAATCAGCACGCTGATAAACAGTCGACGACGCTCGAACCGCGCGCAGTACGCGGTCAGGAACGGACCAAAGGCGGCGACGGTAAATGCGAACAGGGTCACCAGCAGCCCCGCCTGGGACACACTGACCTCAAGGTCGCGGGCAATCGAGGGCAACAGCCCGACAATGACAAATTCCGTGGTCAGCACGGTAAATCCGGCGGCTGACAACAGCAGGATGGGCAACAGCATGGAAAACTCCAGAAAACGACAACGCCAGCGATAGCCCGGGGGCTCACTGCACAGAGATGAAAAAAAGGATGGCGAATCTTAACAGAATGCGTCCCCGTACCGCAGCAACACGTGCAGAACCGCCTTCCAGGCTGGCGTCAGATCGTCACAGGTCTGCGGGATACGGCCTACGCTGTGCTAAAGTCCGCGCCCGCGAAAGACTGGACAGTTCGCGTTGCCTGCCGGTTCCGCCAGCCTGCCCGTTTGTTGCTGGCGGCCCCACATGGATTCACGGCACCCTAAAAAAATCAGAGATACCGCTATGACTGCTGCCCCGCCTACTCTTTTGCAAAGACTCAAACGCACCAGCCTGGTCACCCAGATTGTCATCGGCCTGATCGCCGGGATTGCCCTGGCCCTGCTTGCGCCTGATGCGGCGAAGTCCACCGCGTTCATCGGCAAGGTGTTTGTCTCGGCGCTCAAGGCCGTCGCCCCAATCCTGGTGTTCGTGCTGGTCATGGCCTCGATTGCCAACCACAAGCACGGCCAGGAAACCCACATCCGCCCGATCCTCTTCCTCTACCTGCTGGGCACCTTTGCCGCGGCCGTGGTTGCGGTGGTGGCCAGCACCCTGTTCCCGTCGAACTTGGTACTGGCGACCCATGATGTGGCGATCACCGCCCCCGGCGGGATCACCGAGGTCCTGCAAAGCCTGCTGCTGAGCGTGGTCGATAACCCGGTCAGCGCCCTGATGAACGCCAACTTCATCGGCATCCTGGCCTGGGCCATCGGCATGGGCGTGGCTATCCGCCACGCCGGCGAAACCACCCGCACCGTGCTGGGCGACCTGTCCAACGGGGTGACCCTGATCGTGCGCCTGGTGATCCGCTTTGCGCCGCTGGGGATTTTTGGCCTGGTGGCCTCGACCCTGGCCACCTCAGGCTTCGGCGCGCTGGTCGGCTACCTGCACCTGCTGGCCGTGCTGCTAGGCTGCATGCTGTTCGTGGCACTGGTGATGAACCCAGCCATCGTCTACTGGAAACTGCGCCGCAACCCTTACCCGCTGGTATTGACCTGCCTGCGTGAAAGCGGGATCACCGCCTTCTTTACCCGCAGCTCGGCGGCCAACATTCCAGTCAACCTGGAGTTGAGCAAGCGCCTGGGCCTGCATGAAGACACCTACTCGGTCTCCATCCCGCTGGGCGCCACCATCAACATGGCCGGCGCGGCAATCACCATCACCGTGCTGACCCTGGCGGCTGTGCACACCCTGGGCATTGCCGTGGACATCCCCACCGCCATCCTGCTGAGCATTGTCGCGGCCATTTGCGCCTGTGGCGCCTCGGGTGTCGCCGGCGGCTCGCTGCTGCTGATTCCCCTGGCCTGCAGCCTGTTCGGCATCCCCAGCGAAATCGCCATGCAAGTGGTAGCGGTCGGTTTCATCATCGGTGTGTTGCAGGACTCGGCGGAAACCGCACTGAACTCCTCCACCGACGTGCTCTTCACCGCTGCGGCCTGTATGGCCGAGGAAACCAACAGCGAGCAGACCGTGTAAAATCCGCCTCAACAAAAAGCCCGCCCAGGTTCACACCGGGGCGGGCTTTTTTGTTGCGCTGGGGTTTAGAACGCGCCCATGTAATCGCGCTTGCCGACTTCCACACCGTTGTGACGCAGAATCGCGTAGGTGGTGGTGACATGGAAGAAGAACTGCGGCAGACCGTAGGTCAGCAGGTAGGACTGGCCGCTGAAGCGCTTCTCTTTAGGCGTGCCTGGACGGGTAACGATCTCGATACCTTCCTTGCCATCGATCTGCGCAGGCTGGATGCCGTCGATGAAGGCCAGGACCTTGGCGATCAACGCTTGCAGCTCGGCGAAGGTCACTTCGCTGTCGTCGTACTTCGGCAGCTCGACTTCAGCCAGGCGGGCCGAAACGCCCTTGGCGAAATCGACGGCGATCTGCACCTGACGTACCAACGGGAACATGTCCGGGAACAGGCGCGCCTGCAGCAGGGCATTAGGGTCGATGTTCTTGGCCGTGGCATGGGCCTCGGCCTTGTTCAGCACATCGCTCAGGGCGTTGAGCATTTGCTTGAAGACAGGAACGGATGCAGCGTACAGAGAAATAGTCATGGCAGTCTCGCTGGAGAGTGGGGGCTGTGAAGGATGGCGCGATTATAGCCATGCCTGAGGCGCCGTGCGGCTTGTCTTTTACTGTGCAAGGATTAGGCTAGACGGCTTCGACTGCATAGGGAAAGCGCGATGAGCACAGAACAAGAGACCTCCACCGAAGACTTGCGCCTGAGCAGCACCGAGCTGCGCATCCTCGGTTGCTTGATCGAGAAGCAGGCCACCAGCCCGGAAACCTACCCGCTGACCCTCAATGCCGTGGTTATCGCCTGCAACCAGAAAACCAGCCGCGAACCGGTGATGAACCTGAGCCAGGGTCAGGTCGGGCAAAGCCTGCGCGCACTTGAAGGGCGCGGTTTTACCCGATTGGTGATGGGCAGCCGCGCCGATCGCTGGGAGCATCGCCTGGACAAGGCGCTGGAGTTGGTGCCGGCGCAGGTGATCCTGACCGGGCTGTTGTTTTTAAGAGGTCCGCAGACGGTCAACGAACTGCTGACCCGCAGCGGCCGCATGCACGACTTCGAAGATGCCGAGCAAGTCGTGCATCAACTGGAACGCCTGATCGCCCGTAACCTGGCGCTGCTCATCCCGCGCCAGGCGGGCCAGCGCGAAGACCGCTACATGCACGCCTTGGGCGACCCGGCGGATATCGAAGCGATCCTCGCGGCGCGCCAGAACCCAGTGGAGCGCGGCAGCGCCAGCGGTGTGTCTCTGGAGCGCATTGAAGAGCTGGAAGCGCGAATTGCCGCGCTTGAAGAGCGCCTGGCCCGACTCGAGTAACCCTGCCAGGCCCGTCTACCCTGCCCCGCCGCCTGATCAGGCGCGGGCAAACGCCACCGCTTGCTGGAATTGCGCTTCGCTGGGGCGCACGCCGGTGTACAACACAAACTGCTCCAGCGCCTGGATGGCGATGACTTCAAGGCCGGTGATCACCTGCTTGCCAGCCGCCTGGGCCTGCACGATCAGCGGAGTTTGCGAGGGAATCGCCACCACATCGAAGACGATCTGCGCCTGATCGATCACCTCGGCCGGGAACGCCAGTTGCTCGGCCTCGCTGCCACCGGCCATGCCAATGGGCGTGACGTTGATCAGCATCTGCGGGCGCTCCTCGCCCAGTTCCGCTTGCCAGCGATACCCCAGCGAGTCGGCCAGGGCGCGCCCGGCACTTGCATTGCGGGCCACGATCAGGCCGTTGCTGTAGCCGCCATCGCGCAGGGCACTGGCAACCGCCTTGGCCATGCCACCGCTGCCGCGCAAGGCGAAGCTTGAAGCCTGCGGCACGGCGTGGCTCTTGAGTAATTGCGCGATCGCGATGTAGTCGGTGTTGTAGGCCTTGAGATGACCGTTGGTGTTGACGATGGTGTTGATCGAGGCGATGGCCGCCGCCGATGCGTCCAGCTCATCGACCAGGGCGATGCAGGCTTCCTTGAACGGCATCGACACCCCACAACCGCGGATACCCAGGGCGCGAATCCCCGCCACCGCCCCCGGCAGGTCCTGGCTGCTGAACGCTTTGTAGTAGAAGTTCAGGCCCAGTTGCTCGTACAGATGGTTGTGGAAACGCAGGCCGAAATTTCCGGGGCGCCCCGACAACGACATGCACAGTTGGGTGTCTTTGTTCGGGTTCATCAGCATGTGGAACTCCTTCGCTAAGCACTTTCAGACCAACGGGATTAGCCAGCCCGCAAACGTTGATCAATCATGACAAGGTGCCCGGCCCTGTTGGCGTAGCCGGGTCCGGACGGCGCTACAGACCTTACACAAAATTTACCCAGGCGCCTCGTGAAATCGCCAAAAAACGCTGTCTGAGAGATATCCCCGCGACACTTGCTGGCTCTATCGCAGAACCAGGCGCCGGGGAGACACAACGAGGAACCATCATGCTCCGTAAACTCCCTGCAATTGCCTTGCTGATCGGAGCCTTCGCTGTCGCAGGACAGGCCCAGGCCCACGGTGGTGGTTACTACGGATGGGGTGCGCCGGCGGCAGTCGGCGCGGTTGTCGGTGCCGTGGTCGCAGGCTCGGTGATCGCCAACTCGCAACGCCCCGTGTATGTCCAGCAACCGGTCTACCTCCAGCCGCAACCGGTGTACATCCAGCAACCGCCGCCGGTCTACTACCAGCCGCAGCCGGTGTATGTGCAACAACCGGTCTACTACCGCCCGGCACCGGTGTACTACGGCCCGCCCCATGGTTATTACGGCCCACCCCGCTACTACGGTCCACGCTGGTAAGCGCTGGCCGAAAAAAACCCCAGGCCTTGCATCGCTGCGGGGCCTGTTGCCGTTTTGCAGCCGATTGCATGTCTGAATAAATCTCGCCAAGGTCGCTGCCGGGACAATGCCTGCGGCAAGATGGCGCATGATGGATCCGACGAATAGCCTGGCTTGCGTCGCCCAGGTGTCATATTTATGTCATGACAGGACCGCAATCTCTATTCTGTCCGTCACAAACGGTTAATAAAAACAAGGACGACCCTCTATGCCCACGCAAAACCCGCACCGCATTGTCGGACTCTGCACCTCCAGCAAGGTCTATAGCGCACTGACCGAACTCAAGCACCTTGAGGGCCATCGCAGTGCCAAGTTTCTTTCGCTACTGGCCGAGAACCTGGTGCGCAAAGGCCTGCTCAATGAACACGAAGTCATGAACATGCTCGACCAGGTCGTCGACTGACCGCCCCAACGCCGTCAATGTCCACTATCGAGCGCGTTGATTGTCCCAGGAATCAGCGCGCCGGTAAGGTAGCTCCATCGATTGATGGAGGTACTTATGCCCAAGGTTCAGATCATGTCCGTGATTGGTAGCGCCGTCCCCGCGCCCCTCAGAGAGCTGGGATTGCTCGCCTGTTGGTATGTGGTGCAGGACGGCGAGGCCATCAGTGGCCCGCTGACCTCGCTGCCCGCCGCCCAGGCCCTGTCGCAACGCATCGGCAGTTTTACCCTGAGCGCTTAAGGCAACTGCACCCGCGGCTTGGTTTCGACGTACAGCGCCCAGCTGGAGATGAACAGTGCGGCGATCAACGGACCAATGACAAAACCATTGAGCCCGAAAACCGCCAGGCCGCCCAGGGTCGAGATCAGGATCAGGTAATCCGGCATCTTGGTGTCCTTGCCTACCAGGATCGGGCGCAACACGTTATCCACCAGGCCGATCACGAACACCCCGTACAACCCCAGGACCACCCCCTGCCAGACCGCACCACTGAGCAGGAACCAGGCTGCGACGGGCGCCCAGACAATCCCCGCCCCCACCGCCGGCAACAGCGACAGAAACGCCATCAACACCGCCCAGAGCAGCGCACTGGGAATGTCCAGGAACCAGAAGATCAGCCCACCCAGCGCGCCCTGCGTGACGGCCACCAGCAGGTTGCCTTTGACCGTGGCCCGCACCACGCGGTTGAACTTGAGCTGCAGGCGGCGTTTTTGATGCTCTTCCAAAGGCACCGCCGTGCGCAGCTTGCGCGCCAGCTCCGGGCCGTCGCGTAAAAAGAAGAACAGCAGGTACAGCATGATGAAAAAACTCACCAGGAACTCGAACGTGCCCTGACCGAAGCTGAACGCCTGGGTGGCAAAAAACTCGCTGCCCTGCATCGCCCCCTTGACGATTTTTTCCCGCAAGCCACTCAAGTCGCCCATGCCGAAACGATCCAGCAGGTGCTGGAAATACGGCGGCAGGCTGTGTTTGAACTGCGCCAGGTAGCCGGCAATGTCCAGTTCGCCGCTCTCGATGTTCTTGTAGAGCGTGGCTCCCTCCTGCACCAGCAAGGCGCTGATGATGATCACCGGCAAGATCGCGATCACCAGGCACACGCTAAGGGTAAACAGCGAGACCAGGTTACGTTGCCAGCCAAACTTCAATTGCAGCCGATGCTGCAACGGGGCAAACACGATGCCCAGGATCACCGCCCAGAACACCGCACCGTAGAACGGCAGGAGAATCCAGATAAACGCCAGGGTGACCAGGACCAGCAGGACCATCAGTGATTTGTTCTGTATCGAGGAGTGGTTCATGTCCGATCCATGTCTGAAAAACGCCGACTGCGCCTTACAGGTTAGTCAGCCACGCAACGCGCGAGTGCCGTGATTTCTTCATCGAGCATAGATCCAGATCAATAAACGTCCGGCGCACCTGCCCTACCCTCGCGCCCTTTTGCGATCGACGCTGCCATGACTCTCGCCACGCCCGAACTGCTTGCCCCTGCCGGCACCCTGAAAAACATGCGTTATGCCTTCGCCTATGGTGCCGATGCGGTGTATGCCGGCCAGCCGCGCTACAGCCTGCGGGTGCGCAACAATGAGTTCGATCACGCCAACCTGGCCCTCGGGATCAGCGAGGCCCAGGCCCAGGGCAAGCGCTTTTACGTGGTGATCAACATCGCCCCGCACAACGCCAAGCTCAAGACCTTTCTCAAGGACCTCGAACCGGTGATTGCCATGGCCCCGGACGCGCTGATCATGTCCGACCCGGGCTTGATCATGCTGGTGCGCCGGCATTTCCCGCAGATGCCGATCCACCTCTCGGTGCAAGCCAATACCGTCAACTGGGCCAGTGTCGAGTTCTGGCAACAGCAAGGGCTGAGCCGGATCATCCTCTCGCGCGAGTTATCCCTGGAGGAAATCGCCGAGATCCGCCAGCAGGTACCGGCCATGGAGCTGGAAGTGTTTGTCCACGGCGCACTGTGCATGGCCTATTCCGGGCGCTGCCTGCTGTCGGGCTACATGAACAAGCGCGATGCCAACCAGGGATCCTGCACCAACGCCTGCCGCTGGAAGTACGCAGCCCAGCCGGCGACGGAAAACCACGTGGGCCAGATCGTCCAGCAGTTTGCGCCGCAACCGACCCTGGGCCTCGGCACACCGACCGACCAGGTGTTCCTGTTGCAGGAAGCCAATCGCCCGGACGAACTGCTGCCGGCCTTTGAAGATGAGCACGGCACCTACATCATGAACGCCAAGGACCTGCGCGCCGTGCAGCACGTGGAGCGTCTGACGCACATGGGCGTGCATTCGCTGAAGATCGAAGGCCGGACCAAGTCGCACTTCTATTGCGCACGCACCACCCAGGTCTACCGCCGTGCAATCGACGACGCCGTCGCCGGCCGCCCGTTCGACCGCAGCCTGATGACTGACCTGGAATCCCTGGCCCAGCGCGGCTACACCGAAGGTTTCCTGCGCCGCCACGTCCATGACGAATACCAGAACTACCAGAACGGCAGTTCGGTCTGCGACCGCCAGCAGTTCGTCGGCGAGCTGACCGGCGAGCGCCGTGAGCGCCTGGCCGAGGTCAAAGTGAAAAACCGCTTTGCCCTGGGCGACCACATGGAACTGATGACCCCCAAAGGCAATTTCCACTTCGACCTGCAGCAGTTGCAGAACGCCAAGGGCGAGCCGCTGGAAGTGGCACCGGGGGACGGCCACATCGTCTACCTGCCGATTCCGGATGCGGTGGACTTGCAATATGGGCTGTTGATGCGAGACGTGAACAAGGGCTGATCGTGGCCCTCGCACCTACACAATCCCTCTAGGCACACACCCAGCCCCCTGTAGGAGCGGGTGCCCGCTTGCGGCTTGCTCGCGAAGAACGTCAACGATAACGCGCCCATCCAGGATGAATACAAGCACCGCAAGCGGGCGCCGCAAGCGAGCGCCGCCCCTGCAACAAGCGTGATTGCCGGGTTACAACACCATCGCCGCCACCCAACCAAACGCCAGCAACGGCAGGTTGTAGTGCAGGAACGTCGGGACCACGGTGTCCCAGATATGGTGATGCTGGCCGTCGATGTTCAGGCCCGAGGTTGGGCCCAGGGTCGAGTCCGAGGCTGGTGAACCGGCGTCACCCAAGGCGCCGGCGGTGCCGACGATGCAGACGATGGCCAACGGACTGAAGCCCAGTTGCACGCACAGCGGCACAAAGATCGCCGCCAGGATCGGCACCGTGGAAAAGGACGAGCCGATACCCATGGTCACCAGCAGCCCGACCAGCAGCATCAGCAACGCACCGACGCCCTTGCTGTGGCCGATCCACGCCGCCGACGTCTCAACCAGGGTCTGCACCTCGCCGGTGGCCTTCATGACCTCGGCGAACCCAGAGGCGGCGATCATGATGAAACCAATCATCGCCATCATCTTCATGCCTTCGGTGAACAGATCGTCGGTCTCGCGCCAGCGCACCACCCCCGATACCGAGAAGATCAGGAACCCGGCCAAAGCGCCGATAATCATCGAATCCAGCAGCAACTGGATGATGAAGGCGGCGGCAATCGCCAGCCCTGCCACCATCAAGGTCAGCGGGTTGTACTGGACTGCCACCTGCTCGACCCGCTCGATTTTCTCCAGGTCATACACGCGTTTCTTGCGGTAGCTGACAAACGCCAGCAACAACCCGAACACCATGCCCAACGCCGGAATACCCATGGCGTGGGTGACGTTGACGCCACTGATGTCGACGCCGCTCTTGGCCACGTTGGCCAGCAGAATCTCATTAAGGAAGATATTGCCGAAACCCACCGGCAGGAACATGTACGGCGTGATCAAGCCGAAGGTCATGACGCAGGCGATCAAGCGGCGATCCAGTTGCAACTTGGTCAACACATACAGCAGCGGCGGCACCAGCAGCGGGATAAAGGCAATGTGAATCGGCAGGATGTTCTGCGAGGCGATTGCCACCACCCAGAGCAAACCGATCAGTAACCACTTGACCTGGCCGCCGCCATTGGCGTCCTGCCGATCCACCAGGGCCAGGGCCTTGTCTGCCAAGGCATGGGCCAGGCCAGACTTGGCAATCGCCACCGCAAAGGCGCCGAGCAAGGCGTAGGACAACGCCACGGTCGCGCCGCCGCCCAGGCCACTGTTGAAGGCCTTGAGCGTCGCTTGCATACCCAGGCCGCCGGTCAGGCCACCCACCAGGGCGCCAATGATCAGCGCGATCACCACATGCACGCGGGACAGGCTGAGTACCAGCATGATGCCGACCGCGGCAATTACTGCATTAATCATCGTTACCTCAAGGCACAGTCGCCGCCGAACGCGGCGCAAACGGGATGAGTCCGGCCTGCCAGCTGCAAGGGCCGACACCGGATGAAATAGAGGTTTTATTAGAGGGCGCGCACTGTGCCGCAGCCCGCCGCGCTTGTCAAAAACTACGCGGCAGTTGGTACAGGACTCAAGAAAGCGCTGATGAGGCCGTTACAGGTCCAGGTCTTGGATATTTATCGATTAAGGGCGCCTCCATGTCACTCAGACAGCTGTCGATTCAATGGAAAATCACCCTGCTGGCCGGGCTGTGCCTGGCCGGCATCGTGACCTTGCTGGTGGGCCTGTCGTTGTATCGCATGGAGCACAGTTCCGAACTGGTCAAGGCGTCGAGCATGAGCATGCTCAATGAAGCGGCCCAGTCGCGCATCGAAGCCCAGGGCGAAGTCCAGGCGCTGGGTATTCGCCAGCAGTTCATGGACGCCTATCAATATGGCCATGGCTTCTCGCGCCAGGTACTGTTCCTGCGCGAACAGGCCGAGAAGCGTTTCCTCGACGCCTTCGATCTGCGCGAAGACCTGACCCGCCAGGTCAAGTCGGCGCTGCAGGCCAACCCGCAACTACTCGGACTGTCGCTGGTATTCGAAGCCAACGCCCTGGATGGCAAGGACGAGTTGTTTGCCGGCCAGGAAGAACTGGGCAGCAACGACAAGGGCCGCTTTGCCCTGTACTGGTCGCAGCCGACCGCCGGCAAGTTGAACTCGATGGCGCTGCCCGAAAGCGACATGGCCGACACCAGCACCGGCCCCAGCGGCGAACCGGCCAATGCCTGGTTCACTTGCCCGCGCGCAACCCTCAAGCCCTGCGTGATCGAACCCTACTTCTATGTGATCGATGGCCAGAACGTGCTGATGACCAGCATCGTCTTCCCCTTGCTGGCGGATGGCAAAGTCATCGCCTCGCTGTCGGTGGACATCAACCTCAACAGCCTGCAGGCCGTCAGCCAGCAGGCGAGCCGCGAACTCTACGACGGCCAGACGAGCGTCAGCATCCTCAGCCCCGTCGGCCTGCTCGCCGGCTACAGCCCGGACGCCAGCAAACTCAGCCAGCGCCTGGGCACGGTGGACCAGGACGGCAGCGAACTGCTGCGCATGCTGGGCACCAGTAACCAGACCCAGAGCCTGCGTAGCCAGCAGCAACTCAAGGTGCTCTCGCCGTTCGAACCGATTCCCGGCGGCAAGGCCTGGGGGGTGTTGCTCGACGTGCCGCAACAGGTCGTGGTCGGCCCGGCACAGGCCCTGCAGGCCGAACTCGACGCCACCAACACCACCGGCACCCTGATCGAGTTGGGCCTGGGCCTGATAGCCGCGGTCATCGGCCTGCTGCTGGTGTGGCTGATGGCCCGCAGCGTGACCCGGCCGATTCTCGGCGTGGCCCAGATGCTCGAAGACATCGCCAGCGGCGAAGGCGACTTGACCCGGCGCCTGGCCTACGACAAGCAGGACGAACTCGGGCAACTGGCCGGCTGGTTCAACCGCTTCCTCGACAAGCTGCAACCGATCATCGCCGAGGTCAAACGTTCGGTGCAGGACGCCCGCAGCACCGCCGACCAGTCCTCGGCCATCGCCACCCAGACCAGCGCCGGGATGGAGCAGCAGTACCGCCAGGTCGATCAGGTGGCCACCGCCTCCCACGAAATGAGCGCCACCGCCCAGGACGTCGCCCGCAGTGCAGCGCAGGCGGCACAAGCGGCGCGCGACGCGGACCAGGCTACCCGCCAGGGCCTGACCGTGATCGACCGTACCACCGCCAGCATCGACAGCCTGGCCGCCGACATGAGCACGGCCATGGTCCAGGTCGAAGGCCTGGCGGCCAACAGCGAGAAAATCGGTTCGGTGCTGGAAGTGATTCGCGCCATCGCCGAGCAGACCAACCTGCTGGCGCTCAACGCCGCCATTGAAGCCGCGCGCGCCGGGGAAGCCGGGCGCGGTTTTGCGGTGGTGGCCGACGAGGTGCGCAACCTCGCCCGCCGCACGCAAGAGTCGGTGGAGGAAACCCGCCAGGTGATCGAGCAACTGCAAAGTGGCACCCAGCAAGTGGTCGGCGCCATGGGCAACAGCCACCGCCAAGCCCAGGGCAGCGTCGAGCAGGTTGGCCAGGCCGTGACCGCACTGCGCCAGATCGGCGACGCGGTGACGGTGATTACCGACATGAATCTGCAGATTGCCAGTGCCGCCGAAGAACAGAGCGCGGTGGCCGAAGAGATCAACAACAACGTGGCAACCATCCGCGACGTGACCGAGTCGCTATCGGGCCAGGCCAATGAATCTGCCCGGGTCAGCCAGTCGCTCAACACTCTGGCCAACCAGCAGCAGAGCCTGATGGATCAGTTCCGGGTGTAATCCAGCGCCAGTGGGGCGAACAGACGCGCCCCACTGGCCTGATCAGCTATCAGATCCTGGGTAACTCGATCACTACCCGCAATCCGCCCCACTGGCTTTCTTCCAAGCGCAATATCCCGCCCCACGCCTCGACGATATCGCGCACGATGCCCAAGCCCAGGCCATGCCCGTTGGTCTGTTCATCCAGGCGTGTACCGCGGCTGAATACCTGGTCGCGCTGGGCTTCGGGAATCCCCGGGCCATCGTCTTCGACCGCCAGCACAAAGCCCTCTGGCGCCAGCGCCACGCTCAGGCGCACCTCGGCGTCGGCCCATTTGCAGGCGTTGTCCAGCAAGTTGCCGAGCAATTCCAGCAAGTCCTCGCGATCCCACGGCAGGTGCAGACCGGCCGGCGCGACGTAACTGAGGTCCAGGTGCTCCCCGTGAATCATGTTCAAGGTAGCCAGTAACCCCGGCAGCTCGGCATCGCAATCAAACAACGCGCCGGGCAAGGCGTCACCGGCCAGCCGCGCACGGTTCAGTTCACGGTTCAAGCGCTGCTGCACCTGCTCCAGTTGCGTTTGCAGGACTTTACGCAGCTCGGGATGGGCATCCAGCTTGTCGCTGGAAGCCAGGCTCAGCAACACCGCCAACGGGGTCTTCAGCGCATGGCCGAGGTTGCCCAGGGCATTGCGCGAGCGCTTGAGGCTGTCCTCGGTGTGCGCCAGCAGATGGTTGATCTGCGCCACCAGGGGTTCCAGTTCTTCGGGGACCTGGGCGTCCAGTTGCGAGCGTTGCCCCTGTTGCAATTGGGCGATCTGCTCGCGCGCGCTTTCCAGCGGGCGCAGCGCGCGGCGCACGGTGATCCGCTGCAATAGCAGAATCAGCAGCAGGCAGGCCAGGCCGAGGCCGAGGCCGATCTGACGCATGCGCCGGAAGCTCTCCTGCACCGGGGTGTAGTCCTGGGCCACGCTGATGGAGATCGACTGGCCCAGGCGCCGGTAGTCCGAACGCAACACCAGCAGTTGCTGACCCTCAGGCCCTAATTGCAGGTTGCTGTGCAGGCCCGGCTGCTCGAGCAACGGCAGTTCCTGGTCCCACAACGAACGCGAACGCCAGTGTGTGTCGGCAAAGTCGATGCGGAAATAATGCCCGGAGAATGGCCGCTGATAGGCCGGCGACAGGCGACGCTCGTCCAATTGCACGCCTTGCGGGCCGCGCACCAGGGCCACCAGCAGGTTTTCACTGTCGTTGCGCAGGCCCGCTTCGAGGTAGCGTTGCAGCCCCTGTTCGAACAACCACAGGCTGGTCTGCACCAGCACCAGGCCGACGATCAGCAACACGCTGATCAGGCCCAGGCTCAAGCGCCGCTGGATCGACCTCACTGCGCCTGCCCACCGAACAGGTAGCCCTGGCCTCGACGGGTTTCGATCACGCTGCGCCCCAGCTTGCGCCGCAGGTGGTTGACGTGGACTTCGAGGACATTGGAGTCGCGCTCGGTTTCACCGTCGTAGAGGTGTTCGGCCAGGTGGCTTTTGGACAGGATCTGCTGCGGGTGCAGCATGAAGTAGCGCAACAGGCGGAATTCGGCGGCGGTCAACTGGATATCGGCGCCATCGCGAACCACGCACTGCCGGCCCTCGTCCAGGTGCAGGCCGGCGGACTTGAGCGTCGGCTGATTGGCCTGGCCGTGGGAACGGCGCAGCAGCGCCTGAATCCGCAGGTGCAGCTCTTCGGGGTGAAAAGGTTTAGTCAGGTAGTCGTCGGCGCCCGCCTTGAGCCCCTCGATGCGTTCGGCCCAGGAGTCGCGCGCGGTCAGCACCAGCACCGGCGTGGCCAGGCCACCCGCGCGCCATTGGCTGAGCACTTCCAGACCCGGCAGGCCCGGCAAGCCGAGGTCGAGGACGATCAGGTCATAGGGCTCGCTGCTGCCCTGGTACACGGCATCGCGTCCATCGGCCAGCCAGTCCACCGCGTAACCCTGGCGATTGAGTCCGGCCAACAACTCGTCGGCCAGCGGCACGTGGTCTTCCACCAGAAGCAAACGCATCGATCAATCTTCCTTGTCTTTGAGTAAACGGCCGGTCCTGGCGTCCAGGTCCAGCTCACGCACCACGCCCTGCGGGGTCAGCAGTTCGACTTCATAAATGTAGACGTCATGCTTCTCTTCCAGCTCCGCTTCCAGGAGCTTGGCGCCAGGGTAGCGGTCCAGCGCCTGCTGCAGCAGTTGCTCCAGCGGCAGGATCACCCCTTGCTGGCGCAGGCGCAGGGCTTCGTCCTGATCGAGATCGCGGGCCACTGCCAGTGAGCAGACCGCCAGTAGCGCCAGGGCACCAAGCCCATAAGCGCGCAGATTAACCTTCATTACGTATCCTGATGATCCTTGAGTAGCTGCCCGCTGACAGCGTCCAATTCCAGGTCCCACTGAATGCCTTGTTGATCACGCAACTCGATCTGGTAGATGTACTTGCCGTACTCTTCTTCCAGTTCGGTTTCAGTGATGGTCGCGCCGGGGTGTTTGGCCAGTGCGCTGGCATTGAGCTTCTCGAAAGACACAATGGTACCAGCGTCACGCAATCTCAGGGCCTCATCCGGTCCCAGGTCACGGGCGTGGGCCAGGCTGGCCGTCAGGGCGATCAGGCTGGCGGTGAACAGGGTGGTCAGGGTTTTCATGGGCGGTCTCCAGATCGGTATGGGCCCAGACTAACGGCAGCAACTTAATTCAAACTGAATCGCCATCATTGATGGACGACGTACACCAACCCAGCAGGAGCGCGGCTTGCCGGCGATGGCGTCCCCAGGATGCCCCGCAAGCCTGGCTGCACTAAGCGAGAGCTGTATGAGCGCTATCCATATCAAATTCCCGGCCCTGACCCTCAAGGCCGGACCGCGGGCTTTCACGCGGATTCGGCAACAGGGCCTGAACGCGATGCAAGTGGGCACGCTGCCCGGTGCCGCCGGTGGGCCCAAAGCCCTGGGCATCCAGGGCCTGGACCTGGCGCTGTTCGGCGAGTGGTTGCCGGCCGCGCCCCGTGAGCGCTCGCTGATTGGCGCCTCGGTGGGTTCCTGGCGCTTCGCCAGTGCTTGCTTGCCGGACGCCGCCGAAGGTATCCAGCGCCTGGGCCAGCTCTACACCGAACAGCATTTCAGCAAAGGCGTAAGCATGGCGCAGATCAGCCAGAGCTCGCGGCGCATGCTCGATGAACTGCTCGATGGCCGCGATGCGCGGATCCTCGACAACCCCCACTACCGTTTGAACATCATGGTGGTCAGGAGCCACGGCCTGCTGGCGGACGATCACCGCGGCCGCCTCGGCCTGGGGCTGTCGTCGGTGATCGCCGATAACCTGCGGGGACGCGCACGCTTGTCGCGACATTTCGAACGGCTGATCATCCATGATCCGCGCCTCGCGCCGCCGCTCAATGCCCTGCACGACTTCCCTTCGCGTTATGTCGCGTTGAATGCCGGCAACTTGCGCCAGGCCTTGCTCGCGTCGGGTTCGATCCCGATGGTCATGGAGGGCGTGCGTGACTTGCCGGGGGCCGGAGCCGGGACCTTTCGCGACGGTGGCCTGCTGGACTACCACCTCGATTTGCCCTACAGCGGCGACGACATCGTGCTTTATCCGCACTTTACCGACCGGGTAATTCCTGGCTGGTTCGACAAGACCCTGCCCTGGCGTCGCGCCTGCCCCCAGCGCTTGCAGGATGTACTGTTGCTGGCACCGTCCAAGGACTACCTGGCCCGCCTGCCCTACGGCAAACTCCCGGACCGCAACGACTTCAAGCGATTCATGGATGATGCCCCCGGCCGCCAGAAATACTGGCGCACCACCATGCAGGAAAGCCAGCGCCTGGGCGACGAGTTCCTCGAACTGGCCGCCAGCGGCCGCCTGGGCGAGCACTTGCTGACCCTTTAGTCAGTGTTTTCCCGCAAGCGTTATTTCAAGCTGTTAAACTCGCGGCCTGCCCCATCGCCGCGGGCGATAGCCACCTGACAGAGCTCAAACCACTGTGGAAATTTTCAAAGAATTCACCTTCGAGTCCGCCCACCGCCTGCCCCACGTTCCGGACGGCCACAAGTGCGGGCGCCTGCACGGCCACTCGTTCAAAGTGGCGATCCACCTGAGCGGTGACCTCGACCCGCACACTGGCTGGATCCGTGACTTCTCGGAAATCAAGGCGATCTTCAAGCCGCTGTACGAGCGCCTGGACCACAACTACCTGAACGACATCCCTGGCCTGGAAAACCCGACCAGTGAAGTGCTGGCCAAGTTCATCTGGAATGAACTCAAGCCACTGCTGCCGGAACTCAGTGCAATCCGCATCCACGAGACTTGCACCAGCGGTTGCATCTATCGCGGCGAGTGAGCCAGGCAGTCGAAAAAAACCACCGTCCCCGGTGGTTTTTTTATGCCTGTAGTTTGGCGCTCCTTGTGACTGAAGACGCGCTCCCACTTGGGTCCGGTGTTTGGTCAGGCGCACCGCTTTCGAGCCCGTCTTGGGCCAAATACCCGCGCTCGACTATAAGTAATAGGGCCATCACCGGCTTTGGCATGAGCACTGCAACACCCCCGCGTCCTCCTCTCTCGCAAGGAACGCCACATGACGCAGAACGATCCGGGCAACGACTACCCTCTCAGTGAAGTGCCGATGCATGCCCGCAAGGGCCTGATGTCGACGGCCATGGTGCTGCTGGGCTTTACTTTTTTTACGGCGACCATGTTTGCCGGCGGCAAACTCGGGGTGGCATTCAGTTTTGCCGAAATGATGACGGTGATTGTCCTCGGCAACCTGCTGCTGGGCATGTATGCCGCAGGCCTGGGCTACATCGCCTTCAAGAGCGGCCTCAACTCGGTGCTGATGGGACGTTTCTGCTTTGGTGAACTGGGCAGCAAGCTCAGCGACCTGATCCTCGGTTTCACCCAGATTGGCTGGTATGCCTGGGGCACGGCCACGGCTGCCGTGGTGCTGGGCAAATATTTGCAGTTGAGCGACGGTACGGTGCTGGGGCTGATGGTGCTGTTCGGCCTGGTGTTCTGCGCCACGGCCTATGTCGGCTATCGCGGCCTGGAAATCCTCTCCTACATCGCGGTGCCGGCGATGATGATGCTGCTGATGCTGTCGATGTGGGTTTCCACGCTGCAGATCGGTGGCCTCGACGCGCTGCTGGCAGTGGTGCCGAGCAGCCACATGGACTGGTCGACCGCCATCACCCTGGTGTTCGGCACCTTTGTCAGCGGTGCGACCCAGGCCACCAACTGGACCCGCTTTTCCCGTTCCGCCCGGGTCGCGGTGCTGGCGAGCCTGATCGGGTTTTTCCTTGGCAACGGCCTGATGGTCCTGATCGGTGCCTATGGGGCCATCGTCTATCAGCAACCGGATGTGGTCGAGGTCCTGCTGTTGCAAGGGTTCGCCATCGCTGCGATGGCCATGCTGCTGCTCAACATCTGGAGCACCCAGGACAACACCATCTACAACTTCGCCGTGGCCGGCTGCAACCTGTTGCGCACCCGGCGGCGCAAAACCGTGACCCTGGCCGGCGCCGTGATCGGCACTCTGCTGGCGCTGCTGGGCATGTACGACATGCTGGTCCCTTACCTGATCCTGTTGGGCACGGTGATTCCGCCGATTGGTGGAGTGATCATGGCGGACTTCTTCTACCGTTATCGTGGCCACTATCCGCGCCTGGCCGATGCCCGGCTGCCGGCCTTCAACTGGGCCGGACTCGGCGCCTATGCAGTCGGCACCGTCGCCGCGTTCGGCTCGCCGTGGGTCGCGCCGCTGGTAGGGATCGGCGCTGCCGCGCTAACGTATGTGGCATTGACCTGCGTCCTGGGGACCCGTACCTCCAGCGCAGCACTACCAGATCTATAAAGGGATTCGCCTGATGCACATCATCAACGCCCGCCTGCGCAACCGTGAAGGCTTGCATGAGCTGCACCTGGAAAACGGCCTGATCAGCGGGATCGCCCGCCAGACCGAGGCACCGACCCTGGGCCCCGACGACCTCGACGCGAACGGCAACCTGGTGGTGCCGCCTTTCGTCGAGCCGCACATTCACCTCGACGCCACGCTGACCGCCGGTGAGCCGCGCTGGAACATGAGCGGCACGCTGTTCGAAGGCATCGAATGCTGGGGCGAGCGCAAGGCGACCATTACCCAGGAAGACACCAAGACCCGGGCGAAAAAGACCATTGACACCCTCGCCGCCCATGGCATCCAGCATGTGCGCACCCACGTCGATGTCACCGACCCGCAACTGACCGCGCTCAAGGCCATGCTCGAAGTGCGCGAAGAGAGCCGGCACCTGATCGACCTGCAGATCGTCGCCTTTCCCCAGGAAGGCATCGAGTCCTACCGCAATGGCCGCGAGCTGATGGCGGAAGCGATTCGCCTGGGCGCCGACGTGGTGGGGGGCATTCCGCATTTTGAATACACCCGCGACCAGGGTGTCAGCTCGGTGAAGTTCCTGATGGACCTGGCCGAGCGCACCGGCTGCCTGGTGGACGTGCATTGCGACGAAACCGACGACCCGCACTCACGCTTTCTCGAAGTGCTGGCCGAAGAAGCCCGCAGCCGCGACATGGGTGCGCGGGTGACCGCCAGCCACACCACGGCCATGGGCTCCTACGACAACGCCTACTGCGCCAAGCTGTTTCGCCTGCTGGGGCACTCGGGGATCAGTTTTGTCTCCTGCCCGACCGAGAGCATTCACTTGCAAGGGCGCTTCGACAATTTCCCGAAACGCCGGGGCGTGACCCGGGTCAACGAGTTGCTCGAAGCCGGCATGAACGTGTGTTTTGGCCAGGACTCGATCGTCGACCCGTGGTACCCACTGGGCAATGGCAACATCTTGCGGGTCCTGGAAGCCGGCCTGCACATCTGCCACATGCTCGGCTACCGCAACCTGCAAAGCTCGCTGGACCTGGTGACCGACAACAGCGCCAAGGCCATGGCCCTGGGCGACCGCTACGGGCTGGAACCGGGGCGGCCAGCCAACCTGCTGATCCTCTCGGCCGACAGTGACTACGAAGTGATCCGCAGCCAGGGACTGCCGCTGTACTCGATCCGCGGCGGCAAGGTGTTGATGAAACGCCAGATGCCAGTGGTCGAGATGTTTGGCTCGGCTTGATCCGATCGGCCTCATCGCGAGCAGGCTCGCGATGGCGGATCTGAATTCACCGGATCAAGCGCGCCGTCCCGAACAAGCTGACCCGGTTCAACTCACCGTCCTGCTCTTCGAGCAACACTGGGGCCGTGCCGCCGGGCATCACCACCGCTACCCTGCCCGCGGTCACCCAGCCGACACTCCACGCGGCACAGGCTACCGCGCTGGCGCTGGTGCCCGAGGACGCGGTCGGGCCTTCACCGCGTTCGAACACCCGGGCACTGAGGCGGTTGGCCGATTCGCGCATTGCCCATTGCAGATTGACCCCGGCGGCACAGGGCTGCCCCCCGCCGCTGGGTGGGGCGAATGCAATGCGAGTCAGGTCGTCCGCCAGGCCGGGAGCGGCCATCTGCAGGTTGCTCGGCAGCCCGTCCGCCTGGGTCACCAACGTCACGCAATGGGGGTTGCCGATGCGCACGAATTGACTGTGTTGCCACTGAGGATTGACCCGGGCCAGCTGCGGCACATGGCTCAATGGTCGCTGATTCAACTGCGCCGCTGACACTCCCTGAGCCGCCACCGCCGGCGGGCCGAACTGAGGCTTGCCCAGGTCCAGCCAAAACCCTTGCACAGCCTCGACTTCGGCCGCGTGTACCGAGGTTTGCACGGGCGACCGGGCGTTGCCCTGGTCATGATGGACCTTGAGCAGACTGCAGCCCTCGGCCAGCATCAAGCCCTGCTCGGTCAACGCCTGGGCGAAGATGGTCAAGCCATTGCCGCTGCGCTCGGCCAGGGTCCCGTCGGTGTTGACGATCAACAGGTCAAAGGGCGCGGCCTGTTGAAATGGGCCGACCAGCAAACCATCGCTGCAATGCGCCTTGGCCCCGTCTGGCTGCGTGCCCGGCGCCCAACTGCAGCAGGCCAGGATCGCCCGTGAAGTCCAGGCCATTCGTTGTTGCGCCGCCTCGGCGGCGGTGTCAGGCAGGTCGATCCCCAGTTCGCGCAATTGCTGGGGGCTGACCACCGCATAGATGTTCCCGCGTGCATCAAACAACGAGGTCATGAACAGATCCTGGGTTGAGTCTGGAGTGATTGCCCACTGTAGGCGATTTCCTCGGATCAACGAACCGCCTGGTGACGAACCCCGAGGTCGTCTGACGGTCACTGATGTGCAAGGATGTGCCCCTGTTTGTCGCTTCCATTGAAAGACCAAGGATTTTCCATGACCGCCATCACGTCACCCGCCCAGGTAATCCCTGGGCGCCTCGAGCAGATGTCGACCCGCATCGCATTCTTCATCGCCGGCTTTGGCATTGCCGCGTGGGCGCCGCTGGTGCCCTACGCCAAGGCACGGGCCGGGCTGGATGAAGGCACCCTCGGCCTGCTGCTACTGAGCCTGGGGGTCGGCTCGATCCTGGCGATGCCGCTGGCCGGCGTGCTGGCGACGCGCTTCGGCTGTCGGCGCGTGCTGACCGGCGGCACGCTGCTGATCTGCCTGGCGCTGCCGTTGCTGGCGACGGTGTCCACGGTGCCCCTGCTGATTGCTGCACTGTTCCTGTTCGGTGCCGGCCTGGGTACGGTGGACTCGACGACCAACCTGCAGGCGGTGATTGTCGAGCGCGCCAGCGGCAAGACCATGATGTCGGGTTTTCATGGCATGTTCAGCCTCGGTGGGATTGTCGGCGCGGCGGGGGTCAGCGCCCTGCTGGGCCTGGGCATTTCTCCGCTGGGGGCGATGGCCGTGGTGATCCTGATGCTCCTTGCGGCCCTGTTCAAGGCCGCGCCCCATCTGCTGACCTACGGCAGCGAAAGCACCGGGCCGGCGTTTGCGGTGCCCCACGGGATCGTGCTGTTCATCGGTGGCATGTGCTTCATCGTGTTCCTGGCTGAAGGCGCGGCACTGGACTGGAGCGCGGTATTCCTCGCCCAGGAGCGTGGGATCGACACGGCGTATGCGGGATTGGGGTATGCGGCGTTCGCCCTGACCATGACCATCGGACGCCTGACCGGCGACCGGATTGTCCGCCGACTGGGCGCTACCCGGGTGATCGTGTTCGGTGGCCTGACCGCCGCCGCGGGCTTGTTCCTGGCGACCTTTGCCCCGAGCTGGGAAGCGGCCCTGGTGGGCTATGCGCTACTGGGCGTGGGCTGTTCGAACATCGTGCCGGTGCTGTACACCGCGGTCGGCAAACAGACGGTGATGCCCGAAAGCATTGCCGTGCCGGCTATCACCACCCTGGGTTATGCCGGCATTCTCGCCGGGCCCGCAGTGATCGGTTTTGTCGCCCACGCCAGCAGCCTGAGTTTTGCCTTTGGCTTGATGGCGCTGTTGCTGGTGGCAGTGGCCATTGGCGGGAAAGTGTTGAAGGTGTGACAGCATCGCGAGCTGGCTCGTTTGTGGGAGCGAGCCTGCTCGCGATGAAAGCACTGCGGCCTATCAGAAACCGACGCTGGCCTGGACGAAGAAGGTCCTTGGCGCACCCACGTACATCCCCGCATTGTTGTCGCTGGAGCGGGTGAAGTACTGCTTGTCGAAGAGGTTTTTCACCCCGGCGCCGAGCTTCAGGTTCGACAGTTGCGCGCCAAAGTCATAGCCGCCACGCACGTTCCAGGTCACATAACCCGGGATGTCGCCGTACTGTCCGTCGGCAGTGCCTTCGGTGATGTAGTCGCCGCTGAAACTGCCATCGGCATTCACCGCAGTGCCCGGTGAGTGCTGCTTGGACTGGGCGAACGCATCGACGTTGTAGGTCCAGCGGTTGACGTCGTAACGCAGGCCGACGGTGGCTACCTGACGGGAGTAGAACGGCAGGTCACGGCCCTTGAAACCCGGGATCTCGCCTTCATATACGGCGCGGGTGTAGGTGACCCCGGCATTGGCGGTCAGGCCATCGAGCCGTGGGTCGAGCGCGGCCATGTCGTAGTGCACCGAGGCTTCAATGCCCTGGTGGGTGGTGGCGCCCAGGTTGGTCCAGCCGGCATCGTTGCTGATGTATTGCAGCTCTTCGTCGAAGTCGATGTAGAACAGCGTCACTTCAGCGCCCCACACATCATCGTTGTAGCGCGTACCGATTTCGTAGGTCTTGGCCTTTTCCGGGTTGAGGCCGCTGGCGGTCTCGTCACCCGAACCGCCCTGGCCCAGCTGGAAATACTGCAAGGCGCCGAACGAGGTTTCGTAGTTGGCGAACAGCTTCCAGGCATCGGACAGGTGATACATCACGCTCAAGGCCGGCAGCGGTTCATGGCTGTCGATGCTGCGGCGTTTCTCCTGCACCGGTTTGCCCGACGTATCGAGCACCGGGCGGTCGTGCCACTCGGTGCGGATGTCTTCAAAACGAATGCCCGGGGTCACGGTCCAGTTGCCGACATCAATTTTGTTGTCGACGTAGAACGCGTTGGCTTCGGTGCCGCCGGTGCGGTCCTGGTACACGTGGCCGTCGGAGGTCGGGGTCTGCACCGGCTGGTTGTTCACCAGCGCCAGGCGGCTGGCCTGTTCGTGCATGCCCTCCTTGAGGTAGCGATAACCGACGCTGACTTCCTGGGAAGTCGGACCGACATCGAACACATGGGACACCCGTGGCTCGATGCCGAAGGTGTAGTAGGTGCGCGGGTAGGAACTCAGGGTTTTCTGGTCGCGGGCGGCGATGGTGCTGCCGCGAAAACTGTCGGAGTAGTAGGTCAGCACTTCGGCCTGGGTACGATCGCCGATCAGCCGCGCCCACTTGAAGGACACGTCCTTGCGCCGGCCGGCGAAGTTGTCGTGGTCGCGCACCGACTGGTAGGGATCTTCGTCGTACTGTTGCTGGGTCAGCCCGCCGGGCATATCAGCCTTGGCGTCGTAGTAGTGGAAGTTCAGCGAAAAATCGTCGACATCGGTGGGCGCCCAGTGAGTCTTGAGGATCACGTCGTCGATGTCGTTGTCGTTATTGCTTTCCCGATAGCCGTTGCCGTTGACCCCGGAGTACAACAGTGCCACGCCCATGCCGTTGTCCGCGGTGCCGCCGAGAAACGCCGTGTCGATGTGCTTCCAGCCACCGCGCTGGGAGGTTTCCAGGGTGCTGCCGATTTCCCCGGTGGCTTTCTCCGGGATGGCCCGGGTCACGAAGTTGATCACCCCACCGACGTTCTGCGGGCCATAACGAACCGACCCTGCGCCCCGTACCACGTCGATGCTGTCGAGGTTGCCGGAGGAGATCGGCGCCATCGACAGCTGCGGCTGGCCGTAAGGGGCGAAGGCAGCCGGGACACCATCGATCAACACCGTGGAGCGCGGTGACAGGCGCGAGGTCAGGCCACGCACACCGACGTTCAGGGAGATGTCACTGCCGCCCGTGCCGTTGGCGTCCTGGACCTGCACCCCGGGTACACGCTTGAGCACGTCGCCGACGGTCATCGCGCCCTGCTCGACCATGGCCTCACGACGGATCACCGTGCGTGCACCAGGGTGGTTCTGCACCACCGCCGCATTGGCGTCAGCCAGCCAGTCGCCGACCACGGTGATGTCGGTCACCCCCAGTTCCAGCGGACCCGCTGCGGATGTCGAAGTGGCGGCCGGGCTCAGGGTCACCGAACCCTGGTCGATCGAATACTCCAGGCCGCTGCCCTGCAGCAACTGGCGCAAGGCCTGCTCCGGCGACAAGTTGCCGTCCACCGCCGGCGCCTGCTTGCCGGCCACCAGTTGCGGATCGAAAAACACCTGCAGGGAGGTCTGCTGACCCAGTTGGCTGAGGGCCGCCCCCAGGGGTTGCGCTTGAATCTGGATGTTGCCGCCAGCCGCCTCGGCATACGCCAGCGGCAGGCCCGCATTGACGGCCAGTGCCAGCGCCAGGGGCAGCCAACGGGAAGAAAGCGTGGCGGGTTTGTTGTTTTTCGCGCGGGGGTTTTTCACGTCGAACCTTGTCCTGTTGATCGCAAATAGGTGCGGCTGTTAATGCAAACCAGTTGCAGTTGGACAAGAAGACGAAGAACTCGAAAAAAACCTGAATCTATCGCGCAATTATTTCCTGGCTGCCGTCATCGCGGGTCCGGATCGCCACCGGCAGGATGCTCGGCAAGGCCTTGAGCAAGGCCTCGGTGTTGTCAGTCTTGAACACGCTGCTCAGGCGTAGATTGCCCACCGCTGCGCTGCCCACGGTCAACGGCCGCTGCCGATAGCGCGAGACTTCTGCTGCCACTTCACTGAGGCTGGCATCGTTGAATACCAGCTTGCCGCTGCGCCAGGCGGTCAGCGCCTGGGCATCGACCGCCTCGGCCGGAGCGACCCGACCCTGAGCGTCCACCCGGGTCGCCAGTCCCGCCGAGAGGCTGACGAAGTCACTGTCGTGTCCCTGCACCTTGACCCTGCCCTGCTCCACCACGACCCGCGTTTCCTGAGCGTCGCGGCGTACATCGAAGCGAGTGCCCGTGACCGTCACCTTGCCCGTGCCCGCCGCCACCACAAAGGGCCGGCTGCTGTCGTGTTCGACGTTGAACATGGCTTCGCCCTGGGTCAGTTCGATGCCCCGCTGGTCGCCCTGGAAATTCACCCGGACCTGGCTGCGACTGTTCAGCTCGATCAGCGAGCCGTCCGGCAAGCTCACCTGGCGTCGCTCGCCCAAGGCGGTGGAAAACTCTGCACGGTAACTGGCCGGACCACCCAGGCCATTGAACAGGCCGAAACCCACCGCCACCACCAGCACACTGGCTGCCACCGCATACTGCAGCAGTGGTCGGCGCTTGAGCTGCGTGGGTGGGGTTGCGCACAGGGCTTGCAAGCGCGCCTTGGGCACCAGCTCGGTGGCACGCCACAGGCCTTGCAGCAGTTGATATTCGTCGCGGTGCTGCGGGTGTTGCTCCAGCCAGGCGTTGAACCGTTGCTGGTCGCCTGGGTTCAGCGGTGCATCCTGCACACGGGAAAACCACAGCGCCGCCTCGTCGCGAACCGTGGTCTGTCCGCACGCGCAATCCCGGTTATCCATCATGCAAGGTCCTGTCGGGCGGTGGCTGGAAATGGCTGGCTGTTCATGGCGCAGCCCCGTCGAGGCGCTCACGTAGATGCCGCAGGGTGCGGATCATATACTTTTCCACCATGTTTTTAGACAGTCCCAGGCGTTCGGCGATTTCCGCCTGGGTCAGCCCTTCGAGCTTCTGCCAGATGAACACCTTGCGACAGTTGGCGGGCAACTCGGACAGCGCCCGCTCGATGCAGTCTGCCAGCTGGATCGCGTGCATGTAGTGCTCCGGGTCATCGCTCGACGACCCACGAGGATCCAGCGCCTCGGACTCCATGGCGCCCCGCCGGTCCTCACGCCGATAACCATCCACCGCGATGTTGCGCGCAGTCTGGTGCAAATAGGCCCGCGGCTGCTGCACCTGGCTCGAGTCGGATTCCAGCACCCGCACGAAGGTGTCGTGGGCCAGGTCCTCGGCTTGCTGGCGATTTCTCAACCGGCGCGTCCAGGTTCCGACCAACTCTTCGTAGTGCTCGAAAAATCCGGGTCTGCGGGGCAGCTTGGAGGTCATCACGGTGCGCTGTGGTGGCGAGGGCGTGAATAGTAATGCTTCCTATTAATGCCGGCAATGCACCGCCCAGACCACTCATCCTCTCAACCCTTGCCTGCATTCGTTGTACCCGCTCTCAAGGCATGATCAGGGTGATCAGGTAATTGCCCGAGCGTAGCGGCTTGCCGGTTTCGTCCACTAACTGATACTGCTGATCGAAATACCGACTGTCCCGCCCAGTATCGGACAGCAACTTGGCCTTGACCGCCGAAGCGTCACGCGCCGTGACATGACTCACCGGCATCACCCGTCGTGCCTCGATAGTCGTACCCCGGCTCTGCGCCGGGCACCCCGTCAGTGCCACTACGGCACCCGCGCCCATGCTCGAGGTGCAGGCGGGTTCGACAATCGCACCCTGAAAGTGGATAACGCCCTGCAAAGGCGCGCTGGCCGCCACACACGAGCCATTGAATACAGCGTACAAACTGATTCCGAGCAATAGCTGCTTGCCGTTCATGGTCAACACTCCTTAGGGGGTTAAGGACTGCATCGGCAAGTCTGGCTCAAATCTTGAGTTTTAAAGCCACAGCGTTTTTTGTGGAGGGTCGGGGGGGAAGATTTCACGGTGCTTGCCAGCCAGGTCCACGACAAATATGACAATCACGATCATTCGCGTGCCTCCAGCTTCTATCCCCCCACGAACCAGTAAAAACAGCTGCTATCGGTCGTAGATCAGGTCAAGCGGCTGGGCCTGCCAGCTCAACAGTACCGCCACCCCAGCGCAGGCCAGCAGCGTGCCGCCCAGGTTCTGACTCCAACCCGCGAGCATCAGGCCACTGCCTATCAACATGTAATACATCAAGCCAAACAAGGCGCCGGCAGTCCCCAAGCGATCGCGATAAGCCGCCAGTGCTGAACCCAGGATATTGGGGATCGCCATGCCAAACGCCATAACCACCAACAACATCGGCGCTAGGAACCAGACACTGGCGTGCAGTCCTTGTACCCCTATCGCCCCCAGCAACGCCACCATCCCAGCCATCGCGATCAGGCGTGGTCCCTTAACTGAGCGTTTGAGCAACTGCGTGTTCAACACCGCCCCCAGTCCCGATCCAAGGGCAAGAATCACTCCGCTATAGCCAAACAGTTCCGGACTCAGTCCCAGGCGTTGAAACTCGAAGGGCGCGAGGCTGTAGTAGCTCAAAAGCGCAATGTTGAATACCGCCACCAACAATGCTGAACGCCAGATCGCGATGTCCTTGAGCATCAGCCACAAGGTTGCGAACAGGGGGGGTGCGCAACGGCGCTCAGGTCGCGTCTCGGGCAAAGTCCAGGCACACCAGGCGACCAGGGCCAATGCCAACACCAAAAGACAAACCTGCACACCTCGATAGCCAAATTCGCTAACCAGCGTCATACCGGCAAAGAGACCCAGCGCCGGACTGATTGCCAGGGCCATGCCGACCAGAGAGAACACGCGCGCCAACGCCGCCCCCTCGAAAAGGTCCCGCAACACTGTTTGTGTCCCCACCGAACCGACCGCAGCACCGAAGGCTGCCAGTGCTTGCACCGCCAGCAGAACACTGAAGGTGTTGGCCACCAGGGCCATGACCGAGGCGACGGCATACACTGCCAGGCCCGCGAGCATCGTGGGTCGTCGACCGATCTGGTCACAGGCTCGCCCCCACACCACCACGCCGGCGGCGAATGCCAGAAAGTACACTGATAGAAGTTGGGCGGCGACGGCAGGCGTCACCCGAAATACTTGTCCGATATCGGTTAACGCCGGACTGTAGAGGGTTTGTGCGACCTGCCCAAACATCAACAGGGCAATGGCCAGGCGTAGCAAATTACTGGTGTCCATGACGGCTCACTCACCTAAAGGAATGGTGGTGATTTTAAAGTAGCGTTGTTGACGTATTATCTTGATCAGGACAAAAAACCACTAAGATCGGACAATGTATGGCATGGCTTGAAGCCCAGGCATCTTTCGACCCGGACGTATATCCCGCCGAGGTCATTGGCATTGCAGCCTGCCTGGGCAACCATGACTCAGGCCTGCATGAGCACGAACGCGGGCAGTTGTTGTTCACCCGCCAGGGCTGCACCCGGATCACCCTGGCCGGACAGTTGTGCCTGTTGCCCCCATCGCGCGCGGCATGGATCCCGCCAAGGGTCAGCCATCGCGCAGTCATGCAACACAGCGTCGATTACCGATCCGTTTACCTGACTGCGCAGCTGTCTGCATCGTTACCCCGCAAGGTCTGCGTGATCGAGGTCAGCCCGTTGCTGCAGGCGGTGCTGGAACCGATTGCCATGGCCCCGTTCGACACCGACTGGCAACAGGGCAAGTTCATGCATCTGCTGCAATTGTGTCTGGGTGAAATCCGTGAGGCCAGCCTCCAGCCGATGCTATTGCCCCTGCCTTGGGATCATCGTTTGGCGCCCTTGCTGACCACGCTCGAGGACCTGCCGCCACAGTTAGACGTATTGGCCACAAGAGTGGGTGCCAGTAGCAAAACCATTGGACGGATATTCCAGCGGGAAACGGGCATGGGCTATCAGCAATGGCGCCAACAGTGGCGTCTGATGCGCGCCATCGAATTGCTCGCCACCGGTCGCAACATCAGCTACAGCGCCTTCGAGTTGGGGTTTGCCAGCGACAGCGCGTTCATCGCATTTTTCAAAGCCATGACCGGCACGACACCCGGCGTCTACTTCCGATAACGGGAGTTGCACACTAGAACGGCAAATACCGGTAGCGACCTGCCGCAGCGCTACGGCGTCAGCAAGAACCTCGCAGGTCCGCAGAGCAACATGCTAGATTCGCGCTTCAACCGGCACGACAACAAGGAGTGTTCACCGATGAAGTTCGGCTACCTGATTATCTACGTCCCCGACGTTCGCGCGTCCCTCGAGTTCTTCTCCTCGGCCTTCGGCCTGGCCACACGATTCATCCATGAGTCGGGCACCTACGGCGAACTGGAAACCGGCGAGACCGCCCTGGCCTTCGCCGCCGATGAACTGGCCGGGATGAATTTCAGCGCTGGCCACGTCTCGGCCCACGCCAGCGCCAAACCACTGGGCATGGAAGTGGCCCTGGTCACCGACGACGTGCTGGCGGCCCATGCTCGTGCATTGCAGGCCGGCGCCCGGGAAATCGCCGTGCCGGTGCACAAACCCTGGGGACAAACCGTGTCCTACGTGCGCTGCCCGGACGGCACGCTGGTGGAACTCTGCTCGCCGATTGCCTGACGAACACCCCCATCACGGAGACTGGCAATGAGCGAGACGACTTATAACGGCGGCTGCCTGTGCGGCTGGATTCGCTAGACGCGCGCCGAACGTAACCTGACGCAGTTGAACCTTGGCGACACCAAACTGCGCTTGATCTTCATCCGGCGCGTTAGCCCCCCTTGGGTCGACCACCAATGACCAATAGTTGCGCAGTTGCGCAAGCCAATTCGGCGCTTGCCGCCGTGTCGAACAGACTATGACCAGGCAGCGGGCTAGCCGCCTGGGTTTGTCGCTGCTGGCCGGGCCACTGGATATCGTTTTGTAGTACATGCCGTGGAAGCGTCAACGACAGTGGATTTTTAGTGAATCGCCTTATCGTTATTCGCTGTCCTCCACTATCGAAGCCGGCCAATAACTGCTCAGTTGCAGGATGCCTGGTGCACTATAAGTTGCATGCTGCACAAGACCGAGCGGAATTTTCCGACCGTCACTGTTGACCTCGATGCCAGTGCGAGTGGGTTCCCTGTGCATGACACTCAGGGTATCGCCAAGGCTCAACGGTAATACCGAAATTTGCGCTTTCGCTAACGCATCTCCGCGAAACTCTCGAAGATAGCGCACCTCCCCCGTACTGGACTTCAACACCACTGACATGTACACCGAGGCAAAGTATTCGTGAGGGACCGCCTCTGCGAACGCCAACCTCACAGTCCGTTCATTGAGGTCAAATGTGATGTCTCCAAGCCCTCTCGCGCCATTCCCCTGCAATGACCATTTCATACGGTTGCCAGCGATGGCCCGTCCATTGATGGGAGGGGTGAATTCAAGGGTGCGAAAACGCTCGAACAGATAAGCGCGTATGGATCCGGAAAAGGTATTGATTGCCCGCCTGAAGTCCTGTTTCAAAGGGAACTCATCGTGCAGAGCCCAGTGAGGTGAACGTTCAAGCAGCTCAGCAGTTCGCTGCATTTCTTCAATCAGATTTATATTCGCCAAGGTGCCCAGGATCGGATTAACCAGCCCTTGTGCCGTCACCTTCATTGGGTTGATTTGCGCACTTTCATCTATCACGGGCGAAGCTGAACTATTAGACACTTTCAAGCGTGAGGGCTCCCTGTGCAGGATTTCGATAGTATAGCCCTGTTCGATTGGGAGCTCATGCCGAAACCGCACGTTGTTTCTACCCCGTATTTGTCGGTCAAAAACGTGGAACCCCGATGCATTTCTCACCAACACCTGCGCGTAGACCTGATCTTCGAAGTACACATGTGGATCTTCTTGAACCAACTGAATCAGCAAGCGCCCTGTCGACACATCCACAGTCAGCGTACAAAAAACTCCGGACAGCCCCCCTAAATATATCCGTTGATCCGCGAGTACGCTTGCGTACTTCCTGACATAAGTACAATTCAAGCGAGTCTCATCACTATGATTCGCCACATAGCAATTGACACCCTGATATTCACCGTCCATTGCGCAGGGCAATTGCAACCTGTAGGCGCCAATGGGTAACCTCCCAGCCTGAACCAATTTACTGGTAATCCTTATAATCCTGGCTTGGCCAATAGCATCTTTTATCAGCAGGACCTTGCCGGCGATCATGGGGTAGGTGTCTTCATCGAATGAGAAGGTAATGCCGCCCGTCAACCCCGTCACCGCAAGTTGATCAGCACTGACCAGATGCAATGGACTTCTCACCCCCAACAACGCCTGGGCCTGGGCCAGTTCGCTCTGTCGAACGAGTCGATACAACGGATAAACCAGCAGGGCATTGCTATAGGCATTCGCCATCGCCTGACGTCCGGTAAGCGCTACCTTCACATAATCCATGAATGCAGACACATCAACATTTGCAACATCAATAGAGACATGGCTCAACAAATCCATTGCTGGATAATCGGCGACCTTAAACCCGACACTGTTGCTTATCCGGCGATAACGTTGATAGAACTCGACAAGGCCACGCTCTCCAGTCTTCCACAATATGAGCATATAAAAGAACATTATGAGGTGGCCGGCAGCACCTGCGCTACTCAGCCCCAAATCAAATACCCGTCGAGCATCCGCATAAAGTACGTCCTCACCTGCACCATACAACCACCCTACCTTGTAAACATCCTGCCCCAACCACTTCTCCTGATACAACTGACAGAATATATTATTCCAAATCTCACTCACCTGAATAATATCATCACTGAAGAACCCCCCTTGATAGCCATGACTTATCTCATGCAGGCTCCCCCAATTTTCCGCCCGTATATCCAGCCAGAAGGCAGCAACCGAGTCCGAAGTTTCAGCGGTCCACCCTCCGCCATAGTAGGCAGCACCAACACCAGACTTGTCAGCCTTCATGAAGTAACGATTGGGAATATTCTTATCCGTGGGCACTGCCGGTTCAAATGAAAGCCCGGCAAGGTAATTAAAGTACTCAAAAACGCGATTATAGTAGCTCGTCAGATTTTGCAGCCCGCTTGCCTGATGCAATGTTTTGACAACGCCTTTATCCTTTGCCGGAATCAGGACATTAGCATAGGTAGAACTGAACAATGCGTACTCTGCATTCCAAGAATCCCAATCAGAAAAAAACAAATCAATGTTTAGCCCTTGCCGATAAATCGGCAGGGACTTCGCCCCCCCCCAAATCTCGACTTCAATCTCAAGTAACTCTCCCGCCTGAGCCGTGTAGCGCGTAGAAACAAAAGGCACCGAAGCAACGCCCGCAATCAATTCGCGCCATTGCGTTTTTATTTCGGTGTGGGTTTCGGTTTTTTGATCATTATTCAATAAGCTCAGTGTCACCCCCACATTCGAGGTCGGGGTAATTTGCCTAACCCGTATCTTTGTTCCTGCTAAAAGTATTGTCCCCAGGTCTATTCGATCATGATGAATACCTTTATCGAGACCTGCCCTGAACATCCACTCAGGGCGCTCCAGGCTGTAGAAGCGATGAGTCGATCTTTGGATTTCTTCAACAGCCATTTCCACGTCTCCTGCCCAGAAAGACAGCAAGAGTAGAAGTTACGTGAAGTCGATAAAGCCTACTACTGACAGAACTGACAGTTCTATAGTAGAAAACCTCATAAACATGCACGCTATTCGGACTATTTCAAGTACGTGAAAACGATCAATACAAGGCCGTCAGCAGGACGGCGGTATCGATGGGGCCGCATCCGGCTATGCGCGGCGACGCAGCCACTGTAAGAAGCCCTTTTTCACCGCGACCGGCGGCACTTCGCGGCTCAGGGCCTGGGCGCTGTGCAGGCGGTAGTCGAGCAAAGCTTGGATTGCTTCGCTGATGTCATGGCGGGCGTCGAGGCAGGGTTTGAGGTAGGCCTTCTCGATGCGGTACAGGGTGCAGAAGGTCTTGGCCGAAAAGTCTGCCGGCAGCGAGGCATCGGAAAGGATGCCGGCTTCGCCAATCACTTCCCCCGGCCCCATGCGTCCGGCTTCGAACGGGCTGCCGTCGCGAGTGAGGCTCACCGAGACCACGCCCGATTCGATGATGAACAAATGATCGCTGACCTCGCCCGCGGGCAGGATCATCTCGCCGGCACGCAAGGTTACGAGCTGCATGTTCTGGCTGAAGGTGTCTTTTTCGTCCGGGCGCAGGGTGGAGAATATGCTCGAGCTTTCCAGCAGTGCCCGCGGCCGCGAGTAGCCTTCTGGTGCCTGGTTTTCCGCGCTGGACAAAAGACTCACACCCGAAGCCTGCAAGTGCCGGAAGGCTAGGTCGAACAAGGCATTGCGCGCTTCACGCTTGTGCAGCATGGAGCTGACAAAAGCGCTGATCTCGTACTCCACGCCGCTGCTGCTGGCACTTTTCAATGCCACGCTGGGGGCGGGTTTCGCGAGCAATTGCCGGCAGCCCTGCATCGCCCGCTCCAATGCTTCGATCACTGTTTGCGGGCGGGCATGGGGGCTGACCTGCACGCTGACCGCAATGCCGAAAATGTCGCTCGGGCGGCTGAAGTTGATGATCTTGGCCTTGGCCGCCAGGGAGTTGGGAATCACCGCCATGCTGCCCTGGGAGGTCTGCAGGCGCGTGGCACGCCAATCGATGTCGATGACCCGGCCTTCCATGCCGTCGATGGAGATCCAGTCATCGAGTTGATAGGGTTTGGTGGTGTTGAGCACGATCCCCGAGAACACATCACTGAGGGTACTTTGCAGCGCCAGGCCGACAATGATCGCCACCGCCCCGGAGGTGGCCAGCACCCCCTTGACCGGCAGGTCGAGGACATAGGCCAGCGCGGCAATCACCGCAATCAGGAAAATCACCGCGCCCAGCAGGTCCTGCAACAATCGCCCGGTATGCCCGACGCGCTGCATCATCAGCGCGCCGATCAGCACCGTCAGGGTTCTCGCAGCGAACAGCCACCAGCCGATCTGCAGGCCGGTCGCCGCCAGGTGCAACGGCACATTGTCCGGCCAGGGCGCGGTCTGCAGCGGGTTCAGGCCTTCGTTGAACAGCACCATGCTGAACAGCGAGAAAATCAGCACCCGCACCAACAGCTTCCAATAGCTGCTACTGGCGCTGAGCAACCGCCACAACAGCATGTCGAGAAGAATCAGGGCCAAGGCGCAGATCAGCGGATGATCAGTAAAAAAGGACAGCATCGAACCACTCCAGCCAAGCCAATGCCGTGACGACTGCACGGATTGGGCACAGTGTAGGAGCTATTGAGGGCAGGCAAAGAAGCGACCGCAGAAAAACCTGTAGGAGCAAGCGTGCTCCTACAGGGGGTGAGGGATGGCGTACGGAATCGGGGTACGCCACCCGGGCAAGGTTACTTGCTGTTGGTCAGGGTGTTGTAGCTGGTCATCAGGTTGCGGTAGTCCGGGATGTGGTTGGAGAACAAGGTGCCCAGCCCTTCCACATCGTTGCGCCAGTCGCGATGCAGCTCGCACGCCAGGCCGAACCAGGTCATCAGTTGGGCGCCTGAGGACGACATGCGATCCCAGGCCGATTGCCGGGTCAATTCGTTGAAGGTGCCGGACGCGTCCGTCACCACGAACACCTCAAAACCTTCGGCCAGGGCCGAGAGAGCCGGGAACGCCACACAGACTTCAGTCACCACACCGGCGATGATCAGTTGCTTCTTGCCAGTGGCCTTGATTGCCTTGACGAAGTCTTCGTTGTCCCAGGCGTTGATCTGGCCAGGACGGGCAATGTACGGCGCATCCGGGAACAGTGCCTTGAGCTCGGGCACCAGCGGACCGTTGGGGCCGGTTTCAAAGCTGGTGGTCAGGATGGTCGGCAGCTTGAAGTACTTGGCCAGGTCGGCCAGGGCCAGCACGTTGTTCTTGAAACGATCGGGGTCGATGTCGCGTACCAGCGACAGCAGGCCTGCCTGGTGATCCACCAACAGAACGGCGGCGTTATCCTTGTCCAGACGCTTGTAAGAAGTAGTCATTGCAGTAGTCCTCGCGTGTTATCGATGCCGAGTGAATGTCGGCGTGGGGGTACCCGGTTAGCGCTGGGAGTCCAGCACTTCGTGTTCGTTCGCCACTTGTTGAGCCTTGATGTAGCTCTCGATCAGCAATTGATAATGCGGCATGGCCTGGGCGTAGACAGCCGCCCACTGCTCGGCATCTGGACGGTTCCACGAGCCTTGCAGCTCAGATAGCGTAGCCATGATGTCGATCGGCACCACCCCGGCTTGCGCCAAGCGAGCAATGGTCAGATCAGTGGCCAGTTTCGAGTGGTTACCGGAAGCGTCGACCACCGCAAACACCTTGTAGCCTTCATGCACCGCCGCGATCGACGGGAACGCCAGGCAGACGCTGGTCAAGGTGCCCGCGATGACCAGGGTTTTCTTGCCGGTAGCTTCGACCGCCGCGCGAAATTCAGGATTGTCCCAGGCGTTGATTTCACCTTTGCGCGCCACGTACCGGGCGTGCGGTGCCTCTTGATGAATTTCCGGAATCAGCGGCCCGTTCGGCCCCTGAGGTACCGAGGCAGTGGTGATCACCGGCATCTTCAACAAGGTCGCCGCCTTGGCCAGGGCAATGGCGTTGGCACGCAGTTGCGGCACGTCCATGTCCTTGACGATCTGGAACAGGCCACTTTGGTGGTCGATCAACAGCAGCGCGCTGTCGTTGGGGTCGATGGTCGGTTTCAGGCCGTTGAAGTTGGCCGCGTTGTGGGTACTCATGTGCGTTTCCTCTTTCGTTTAGGCAATAGCCATCCCTGGCCCAGGAACCGGCCTACGCATCCTGTGTAGAGCGGGTGGTTGAACCGGTACTGCTTAACCCTGCATCTGGCCGAAGCGTCCGGACTGGAAGTCGGCGAACGCCTGGTGAATCTCTTGTTCGGTGTTCATCACGAACGGGCCGTGACCGACGATCGGCTCGTCGATCGGCTCACCGCTGAGCAGCAGCACCACGGCATCGCCGTTGGCTTCCAGGCTAAGTTGGTCGCCATTGCGTTCGAACAGCGCCAACTGCCCTTGACGCACCAGCTCCAGGCCATTGACCTGAACCGTGCCGCGCAGCACCACCAGGGCGGTGTTGCGACCTTCGTGCAGGTCCAGGTTGAGCACCTTGCCGGCATTCAGGCGGATGTCCCAGACGTCGATCGGGGTGAAAGTGCGCGCCGGCCCCTTGTGACCGTCGAACTCACCGGCAATCAGACGCAGGCTGCCGGCCTTGTTCTTCAGGGCGATGCTGGGGATGTCTGCATCGAGGATCGTCTGGTAGCCGGCCTCGGCCATTTTGTCCTTGGCGGGCAAGTTGACCCACAGCTGGACCATCTCCAGGGTGCCGCCCTTCTTGGCGAACGCCTCGGAGTGGTACTCCTCGTGCAGGATCCCGGACGCTGCGGTCATCCATTGCACGTCGCCAGGGCCGATCTTGCCGCCGCTGCCGGTGGAGTCGCGGTGCTCCACTTCGCCGTCGTAGACGATGGTCACGGTTTCGAAACCGCGGTGCGGGTGCTGGCCAACGCCGCGCCGGGCACTGGTGGGGGTGAATTGCGCAGGACCGGCATGGTCGAGCAACAGGAATGGGCTGATGTGCTTGCCCAGGTTGTCGTAGGAAAACAGTGTGCGAACCGGGAAACCATCGCCCACCCAGTGCGTTTTGGGGCTGGTGTAGATACCGATGATGTTTTTCATGGTGCCTCCGAATGGGTTGAGTCAGAACATGGACAAAGCTTAAATCCGCCACCTTTGATGGGATAGACTGCAAAAATCGCTCTTAGCGTTCTATTTGAGGAACGATAGTGGAAGACCTGAACACCCTGTATTACTTCACCGAGGTGGTTGAACACGGCGGATTTGCCGCGGCCGGGCGTGCCTTGGACATGCCGAAATCCAAGCTCAGCCGGCGTATCGCCCAGCTCGAAGAGCGCCTGGGCGTGCGCCTGATCCACCGCTCCAGCCGGCATTGCTCGCTCACCGAAATCGGCCAGGCCTATTACCAGCGCTGCCTGGCGATGCGCGTGGAAGCAGAAAGCGCCGCCGAACTGATCGAGCGCAATCGCTCCGAACCCCAGGGCCTGGTGCGCATCAGTTGCCCGACCGCGCTGCTCAACTCCTGGGTCGGGCCAATGCTGACTCGCTACATGCTCAAGTACCCGTTGGTGGAGTTGTTCATCGAGAGCACCAACCGCCGCGTCGACTTGATCCACGAGGGGTTTGATATCGCCCTGCGCGTGCGTTTTCCGCCCTTGGAAAACACCGACCTGGTGATGAAAGTGCTAGGCAACAGCACCCAGGTGCTGGTGGGCAGCCCGGCGTTTGCCCAGCGCTTGTCGGCGCCCGCCCTGCCCGCCGACCTGAGCGGACTGCCCAGCCTGCACTGGGGCGCGGCGCAACGGGAATACCAGTGGGAGCTGTTCGGCCCGGAAGGCGCCACTGCGCTGATCCGCCATCATCCGCGCCTGGTAACCGACGACTTGATCGCCCTGCGCACGGCCGTCCTGCAAGGCCTGGGAATTGCTCATCTGCCGGCCGTGGTGGTGCGCGACGACCTGGCCGCCGGGCGCCTGATCGAACTGGTGCCGGGCTGGGCGCCCAAGTGCGGGATTGTCCATGCGATCTTCCCGTCGCGTCGCGGTTTGTTGCCGTCGGTGCGCGCCCTGATCGACTTCCTGGGAGAAGAATTCAGCCACAGCGACATCGCGTAGGAGCAAGGCTGGCCCAAAGGCATTGCTCCGGACTGGGATTAACTCGCGCGGCTCAGCCTTTGAGGGACTGGTCCAGACGCCGCATAGCGGACCCTAGATCTTGCACCGCCTGCTCCAGGGCCGCACTGCCGGCGGATTCCTGGCAGGCGGACTCGAGCAGCTCGCAACCGTGAATCAGTTGCCAAGCCCTGACCATGTTTGCCCCGCCCTTGATGCGGTGAGCCAGCTCCAGCAAGCCTGGCACATCGCCTCGTGCATGCAGTTCCTGCAGGCGCGCCATGTCCTCGGCATTGCTGGCCGCCAATTGCACCAGCAGAGCGTCGATCATCGCTGGATCATCCCCGCTCATCTGCCGCAGCCCACTAAGGTCGATACCAGCCGCGGCATCACCGACTGACACAGGCGACAACGGCCCGTCGGTGTTGAGTGTGCCCCGCGCAAGGGCGGCACCGAGGTCGCGCAGGCCAATGGGCTTGAACAGGCAATCATCCATCCCGGCCTCAAGGCAACGGATCTTTTCCTCGGGCTGCGCGTTGGCGGTAAAGCCCAGGATCAGGCAGCAAGGCAAGCCCAGGCGGCGCTCTTCGTCGCGGATCGCGGCCGCCAATTCATAACCGTTGAGCGCGGGCATGTGGCAGTCGCTGATGACCACGTCGAACGCCTGGTCACGCCAGGCTTGCAGCCCTTGCGCGCCATCGTTGGCGACCTGCACCTGATGCCCCAGGTGGCGCAGTTGTTGGGCGAGCAACTGGCGATTGGCCGGGTAGTCATCCACCACCAGCACATTCAACGAACGCCCTGGTTCCGCTGTCGTCACGTCGCTGCCGGGCGGCAACTCGCTCAAGGATGGCAGCGTCGGTAGGTTGAGGGTGACTTCGACCCGGGTACCACTGCCCAGCACACTGCTCAGGTGCAGTTGCCCCGCCATCATTTCGCACAAGGAGCGGCTGATCACCAGGCCCAGGCCCGAGCCACTGCGCCCGTGCTGCGAGCCCTGGGCTGCCTGCACGAAGGGGCTGAACAGGCGTTGTTGGTCAGTGGCGCTGATGCCGATTCCGCTGTCCTCGATCAGCACCTTGACCGCCACATGCCCGGCAATGTTGCCTGGTACCACCCGCAACCTCAGGCGAATGTAGCCGGCGTGGGTAAACTTGATAGCGTTGCTCAACAGGTTGGACAGAACCTGTTTGAAACGCATCGGGTCGATCAACACATCACGCTGGCAGTGCACGTCCAGTTCCACCTGCCACTCCAGGTTTTTCTGCCGCGCCAGGCCTTCGAAAACTGCACCCAACGATGTCACCAGCAACCGCAGGTTGGTCCGCTCCGGCACCAGGGTCAAATGCCCGGACTCGATCCGCGAGATGTCGAGGATGTCGCCAATCAGCTCCAGCAGGTGCTGCGCGGCATTCGATGCGACCTCGATCGCGACGCGGTCGGTCACCCCCTGTTCGGCACTTTTGCTCGCCAGCTCCAACATGCCGATCAGCGCATTCATCGGCGTGCGGATTTCATGGCTCATGGTTGCCAGGAAGGTGCTCTTGGCGCGGTTGGCGTCGTCGGCGTCGGCCCGGGCCTGCTGCACTTGATCCAGCAACAGTTGCCGCTTGCGGATCAACTGCCGCTGATAAGTGATCCAGCCCAGCGCCAGCAGCAACAGCAGGCTGGCGGCTACAAAGCCTTGGATGATCGAGGTGCGATAGCGCGCCCAATAGCTGTCGTTGACCGGTTGTCCAGTGCGCCAGCGGTTTGCCAACTCGTCCATTTCTTCCGGCGCAATACTGAGCAACGCCTTGTTCAGGATCGACTGCAGCTCAACCGCCCCACGCTGCGTGGCAAAGCTGATGTGCACCGGTTCGGCGCCCACGGTACTGGCCACCTGGAGCTGGTCACGGTATTGCCGGGCAATGATGTAGCGTGCGCTGATCAAGGTATTCAACGCCGCCTCCGCCCCGCCGCTGGCCACCAGCGCCATCGCCTGGGCGGGACTGTCGACCTCGATGAAGCGCACGTTGGCGGCCTGGCTGCGGATCAGCTCGCGTTGCGGGTTGCGGCTGACCACCGCCACCCGCTTGCCCGCCAGATCCTTGAGCGTGACCGGGGGCTGGTTGCCGATCGCGCAGACCAGTACATAAGGGTTGATCAGATAGGGTCGAGTGAACCGCAGCAAGGCCTGGCGTTCGAGGGTCGGGGTGATTCCGGCCAGTACGTCCAGCTCGCCGGCCTGGAGCCGGGCGATCTGGCCACCGAGGGAGTCACCCGCCAGCGCCTGGAACTTCAGCCCGGTGCGCAGGCTGATACGGTCCAGGACCTGGGCGCCGAGCCCCGCAAACTGTGCATTTTCGTCCTCATACGATAGCGGTGCGAAGTTGCGCAGGAAGCCAACCTTGACCTGGGGGTGTTGCTCCAGCCATCGCTGCTCGCTCGCGCTCAACTGCACCTGTTGGTTGTCGCCAAAACTGCTGCCGGCGCTCCAGCGGCGCAGGATGCTGGTGCGCTCCTGCTCGGGAATCGCCGCCAGCGCGGCGTCGATGATGCGCCGCAACCGCGGGTTGTCGACACTCAGGGCAAAGCCGAACGGGTTGACTTCCAGCCGCGCGAATTGAGCCAGTTGCACGTTGCTCAGGTAGTGGTTGTTGATCAGGTAACTGGCGCTGATGGAGTCTCCCAGGTACACATCCGCTCCGCCAAACGCCACCGCGCCGACTGCGTTCAAGGTCGACTGATACAACTCCAGGTGCGCCTTGGGATAAGCGGCCCGGATAGTCTGCGGCGGCAGGTAATGGTCGAGCATCGCCACCCGCAGGTTTGCCAGATCGGGGGCCAGGCGCGCATTGTCGCCCCGGCGGGTCACCAGGATGGGCGCATCCTCGGCATAGGCGCGGGACATCACCAACTGCGGGTCGGCCGCTTCAAAACCATTGGCCGCCCCCAGCAGATCGACCTCGCCCCGTTTGAGCGCGGCAATCACCGCCTGACGCGAATCGTAGCGTTGGACTTCCACCCGGATATGCAGCAACTGGCCGATCAACCCGGCAAAATCGGCGGTGATACCCTCGAAATTATCCCCATTGATCGTGTTTTCGAAAGGTGGGTAATCCGGCGCCGAAGCGCCCAACCGCAAACGGCCCTGGGTCCTCAGCCAGCGCCAGTCGGTTGCCGCGAGCTCGACCCGATAACCTTCGACACTCGAGCGCCCCAACAACTGCAAGGGTTGCGGTCCGGCGGCAGGGCTGTTCGCCGACCACCACAGGTTGAGCAACGTCAACAGCAGCAGCCAGGCGCGCATGTCGATAGCCCTTCAGATCAGATGATTGCGCTGGGCAAAATCCCTCAAGTGGACCAGGGATTTCACGTTGAGTTTATCGATCAGGCGGGTCTTGTAGGTGCTGACTGTCTTGTGGCTCAGGTGCAGGCGCTCGGCGATTTCCTTGTTGCTAACACCCCGGGCGAGCGCCTGGAAAATGCTCAGCTCGCGGTCCGAGAGCGTGTCGATCATCTTCTGCTCGTCGAGTTGCACGCTGCTGAGATTGACCGTGCTGGTATCCAGCCGGGGGAAATAGGTGTAGCCACTGAGCAGCGCTTGAACAGCTTTGCGCAGCTCCTGCAGGTCGTTGGTTTTTTCGACGAAGCCCATGGCACCGACCCGGGTGCAGCGCTCCATGTAAAACCGCGGTTCGTTGGCGGTGAACACCACCGCCCGCGTAGGGATCTGTTCACGCTGCAGGCGGCTGAGAAAGTCCAGCCCGCTGAGCCCTGGCATATTGAGGTCGAGCACCAGCAGCGAGGGCGCGTGCTGATGAATCATCTGCAGGGCCTCAATCCCGCTGGAAGCCTCCAGGATGGTCGTGAAGACCGGCCGGTCGCGGGCGTCCTTGAGGGCTCCAAGCATCATTTTCAGAGCGGCACGAATTACCGGATGATCATCGATGATCAACAGTGAGCTCATGGATAGTTCCTGATGTACACGGCGTGCGCCAACGCAGGCGCTACGGCTGCGCCAAGACTATTGCACGGGGGATGACGCCCGGACTACCTGTCAGATCTGACAGTTCCGACGAACGGTAGTCCAGTTCAAGGCTGTTCAGGCGCGCAAACTGTCACGCGGCCAGCCATGTCCACGCTCGGACAGTGGAATAGGTGTATCGACCCGCCGCATCAGGCTCTCCAGGGTTTCCTGGTCGGGTAGACGGGCCTGGTGGAGCCGCACCTTGCGCTGTGCAACGGCATACAGGGCGGGCAGCCCGGCCTGCTCGGCATCGTAGATCAAGGCATGGCGGATCTGCAGGTTGTCCTGGCACAAACCCAACGGGTCCAGCCCGCCGCTGGTGGTCAGGTTGGCATTGAGGATGACCAGGTCAAAGGGCTCGCAGCCGTACTCCACCACAATCAGCAGTTCTTCGAGCGAGTGCACGGGAGCAATCCGGTAGTAACCGAGCTGGTTCAGGCCACGTTCGATTTTCATGCGATGAAAATGCTGCTCATCGGCGATCAGGATGCGTAAGGCTTTATTTGGCATGGTGACTAACTCTGCAAAGACAATGCGACCGGTCTTTAACCAGCCCTTTCAAGAGGCTGCAAGACTAAGCGCAACATCGCGACGTTTCTGTAGGACTATTCCTAAAGAAACAGTTCCATTCTCGATCAGGTTTTTTGTTGCCCGAGCGCAGACGCCTGCAGCCAGCGCAACAGATCGGGGCCGTTCATGGGGCGGGCAAACAGATAGCCCTGGGCCTGGGTACAGCCCAAATCAAGCAACTGCTGACGCTGCTGCTCGGTCTCGACCCCTTCGATCACCACCGACATGCCCAAGGCCTCCCCCAGGGCCAGGGTGCTGCTGATCACTGCCCGGCAACGCGGCTGATCCTCAAAGGTGCGGACGAACTCGGCATCCAGCTTGATCTCGTTGAACGGCAGCTGGCACAGGCGCTGCAACGAGGAAAAGCCGGCACCGAAGTCATCGATCGACAGCTGGCAGCCCATCATGCGCAAGCGCACCAGACTCTCAAGGCTGGTAGCCGGGGCTTCCAGCAGGCCGCTTTCGGTCAGTTCGAAGGTCAGGCTCGAGCCTGGCGTGCCCTGCAGCGCAAGAATGCCGCGGATGGTGGGGACCAGTTGTGGATTGGCCAATTGCTGGGCGTGCAGGTTGAACGCAACGTTGACCGCAAAGCCCTGCTCACGCGCCTGGCGTTGCAGGGTCAGGGCCTGGTCGATCTGGGTGAACAACAGCGAATCCAGCAAGCCGGCACGCTCAAGCTCCGGCAGGAACGCTACGGGCGACAGCAGCCCACGAAACGGGTGATTCCAGCGCACCAGCACTTCCACGCCACAGACCGCGCCGCTCAACAGGTCGACTTTAGGCTGGTAGTAGGGTTGGAACTGACCATCGTGCAGGGCGTGGCGCACTTCGTTGGCACAGACTGGCGGCGGTGCTGGCGGCGGCACTCGCTCTTCGCGGGGACTGATCAGGTGTTTTTCCAGCAACTGGCCCAGCGCCTGCGGATGCAAGGGTTTACCGACATCCCCCAGCAGCCTGAGCCCCGACAACGCCACGATCTGCCGCACCGCGCGGCGCAGGTCCGCCGACAGCGAGCTGCTGATGATGATCGAGCCGACTAACCCGGATTGCCCGACTTGGCGGAAGAACTCCAGGCCATCCATGCCCTCCATGCACAGGTCGCACAGGGCAATGTCCACGGCACCTACTTCATCCAGGACCGCCAGCGCCTGCTCGCCATCACTGGCCTGGAATACCGCCTCGCAGCCCAATTGCGTGAGCATCTTGACCGCTACAGCGAGGACAAAGGGGTGATCCTCAAGTACCAGAACCCTGATCGGCAGTATCATTTGGGCGGCCCGCTGCGTAAAAAAGACACCTGATTATCACCGCCCGCTTCCTGAACTTAATTAGGAAACGTCCTAAAACTTGTAGGAAATTTCCCAGAGTTACCCATTTGCCCTCGCAATCGCGCTGCCCCCCTTGCCGCTCAGCCCACCTGTTGCTCCAGGGTTTCGCCCAGGCGCTCCATGGCCTGCTGCAATGCATCTACCGCAGCCGTCAGTTGCGCTTCATCGAACCCCTCGCAGGCCGCCTCCAGACGTTCACAACAGAGAATCAGCCCTTGCGCCTTGATGATCCGCGCCCCGCCCTTTACCCGGTGCGCCAGGTCTGCCAAACCGTTGACATCATGACGGCTGAACAACTTCAGTAGCCGCGACATGTCCTCTTCGTTGCTGCTGGCCAGGTCCCCGAGCAGGTTGCGGATAACCGTGCGGTCACCCCGGGTCAGCTGTTCGAGGTTGTCCAGGTCGATGGCATCGGTGGGCTCGCGACGCTCCTCGAGGGTCGGGACCGGCAAGGTATCCGGGGCCACGGACGCCAGGCACGCACTCAAGTCCCGCAGGCTGATGGGCTTGAACAGGCAGCCATCCATCCCGGCCTCGCGGCAACGGACTTTTTCCTCCGGCTGCGCGTTGGCCGTGAAGCCCAGGATCAGACCGGGCTCAATGCCCCTGGCGCGCTCTTCGGCACGAATCGCCTGGGTCAGTTCATAGCCGTTCATCAGTGGCATGTTGCAGTCGGTGATGACCACATCGAAATGCTGACTGCGCCAGACACACAGGCCGTGGGCGCCGTCCTGCGCTTCCTTGACCCGATGCCCCAGGTAAGTCAGTTGCTGGGACAACAACAGGCGATTGGCCGGGTAGTCATCAATCACCAGGATATTCAGCTCCTGGCCCTGCGCTGCGGGCGCTTCCTTGTCCTCAAGGGCGGTAGCCAGGGGCTCGAGAACTGGCAAGTGCAGGCCCACCTCAATCTGTGTGCCTTGGCCCAGCACACTGGACAGTTGCAGCGTGCCGCCCATCATCTCGCACAGCGTGCGACTGATCATCAAGCCCAGGCCGGAGCCGCTGCGCGCCGACTGCAGGTTGTTGCTGGCCTGGCTGAAGGGACTGAACAGGCGTTGCTGGTCTGCCAGGCAAATCCCGCTGCCGGAATCTTCCACCCGTACGAGCACCGTCAGCCCCTGGCCGTCATCGCCCGGCGTGACCTGCACCCGCAGGCGCACCTGGCCCTTTTCAGTGAACTTGATGGCATTGCTCAGCAGGTTGGAAATGATTTGCTTGAAGCGCAGCGGGTCGACCAGCACATCCTGGTTGGCGGCGGCATCCACCTCCAGGTGCAGGTGCAACTGCTTCTGACGGGCCAGCCCTTCGAAAATCCGTGCACCCGACTCCACCAGGGCGCGCAGATTGGCGCGCTCGGGCGCCAGCGACAGGTGCCCGGACTCGATACGCGAGA
Source organism: Pseudomonas sp. IT-P176 (assembly GCF_949767245.1). Lineage (NCBI taxonomy): Bacteria > Pseudomonadati > Pseudomonadota > Gammaproteobacteria > Pseudomonadales > Pseudomonadaceae > Pseudomonas > Pseudomonas sp. IT-P176. The sequence continues at coordinate 188,208 of NZ_CATKPN010000079.1, read as the reverse complement.
TGTCGAGGATGTCGCCGATCAACTCCAGCAGGCCTCGCGCCGCGCCTGAGGCCACCTCGACGGCAAAGCGGTCCATGATCCCTTGCTCGGCCTTTTTCATCGCCAGCTCGAGCATGCCGATCACCGCGTTCATCGGGGTGCGGATCTCGTGGCTCATGGTCGCCAGGAAGGTGGTCTTGGCCCGATTGGCCGCGTCGGCCTCGTCCTTGGCTTCGCGCAACTGTTCCAGCAACTGCTGGCGCTCGCTGACGTCGATCCAGCCACCGATAATGCCTTTGACCTGACCGGCGCTGCCCCGGTAGGGCAGCATCCAGTGATAGATGGTGCGCACATCCGTGGCCGACAGGGTCAACTGCCGATCGAGCACTCGCGGCAACCCCTGCGCCATCACCTGCAGATACTCTTCGTGGAAAACCCTGGCTTCGACCACGCTCTTGAGCTTGCCGGTGATCACGGTCTTGCCGATGACCGACTCGCGTTCAACCCCGAATACCTGCAAATAGGCGTTGTTACAGACCATCAGGCAGCCCTGGCGATCGCGCACATAGATCGGGTGCGGCGTACCGTCGATCAACACGCGCATAAACTCCAGTTGATCGCCGAGCGCCTGTTCGGCCTGCTCGCGTTTGTGAATCAGGCGGCGCAGGTAGCCGATCCATACCAGCGCCACCACCAACAGCAGGCCGGCAATGGCAAAACCCTGGATGATCGTCGAACGGTAGCGCAGCCAGTAACTGTCATCGACCACCACCTCGCTGCGCCAGCGATTGGTCAGTTCGTCCATTTCTTCCGGGGGGATGCTGAACATGGTCTTGTCCAGGATCGAATGCAGCTCCCGCGCCTCGCGCCCCGTGGCAAAGGCCATATAAGCCGCAGACGTGCCGACGGTACTGGTGATCTGCAATTGGTCGCGGTACTGCCAGGAAATCATGTAGCGCGCGGTAATCAACGCACTGACCGCAGCATCCACTTCGCCGCTGGCCACCATCGCCATGGCCTTCAGGGCGTTGTCTGCCTCGAGCAGCTGAATGCCCGGATAACGCGCGGCGATCATGTCCTTGACGGCGCTGCCCTGGGTCAGGACCAAGCGCCGACCGTCCAGTTCATCCAGGGTCGCCGCCGCGTTGTCGGTCGCGCGGCTGACCAGCACGTAGGGGGTATTGAGATAAGGGCGGGTGAAGCGCAGCTTGCCTTCTCGCTCGGCACTCGCGGTCAGGGACACCAGCAGATCGGCCTGGCCCGATTCGATCCGCTGGACCAGCTCAGGCACGGCAAAGCCTCGTTGAATGTCGAATTTCAAGCCGCTGCGCAGGCTGATCTTGGCCAGCAGATCAGCCGTTACCCCACGAAACTCACCCTCGCTGCTGTAGAACGACAGCGGTACAAAGCTACTGTCGACGGCCACCCGCACCCGGGGATGAGCGTCCATCCAGCGCTGTTCGCTGGCCGTGAATTGCACGCGATTTTTCCCCGAGAGACTGGCGCTGCCGGCATTCCAACGCCGCAGGATGGTCTGCCGTTCTTCCGCGGGTATAGCGGCCAATGCGGCATTGATCAGGCGTAGCAAGCGCGGGTTGTTCCGGGCCAGGGCGAAGGAAAAATCGTTGACCTCCATGCGCGAGAAATCGACCAACTGCACGTTGTTCAGGTAGTTTTTCAGAATCAGGTAGTTGGCGCCGATGGCGTCGCCGATGTAGACATCCGCCTGGCCAAACGCGACCGCGCCTATCGCACTCAGGGTCGAGGGGTACAGTTGCAACTGCGCCTTGGGGTAGAAGGCCTGCACCTGGTCGGGAGGCAGGTAGTAATAGACCATGGCCAGGCGCTTGCCCGCCAGGTCCGGGGTGACTTCCCGGGGAGCATCGATCCGGCTGACCAGGGTCGGCTGGTCATCGGCATAGGCGTTGGACAGCACCACCTGCGGGTCGGCGACCTCGAAGCCGTTGGAGGTGCCAAGAAAATCGATCTGGCGCGCCTTGAGTGCCGCGATCACTTCGCCCCGCGAGCCGTAGCTGCGGACCTTGACCTCGACTCCCAGCAATTGCCCGAGCAGGTGCGCATAGTCGGCGGTGATGCCTTCATAATCGCGGCCATTGCTGGTGATTCCGAACGGTGGGTACTCCGGCTCCGATGCCCCGAGCACCAGCGTGCCCTGCTTGTGCAACCACTGCCGGTCGCTGTCGTCGAGTTCGACCTGATAACCCTCGACCGTGGAGCGCCCCAGCAGTTTGTAGGTCAAGGGCTCGGCCGCCAGCAGACTGCTCGCGAGCGACAGGAGCACGACGCCGAGCGCGCCCAGGTACCTTCCCATGGATCTCATCTACAGCAGGTTGTTACGTTTGGCGAAGTCCGCCAGGTACACCACCGACTTGACGTTGAGCTTCTCGATCAGGCGGGTCTTGTAGGTGCTCACAGTCTTGCTGCTCAGCAGCATTGCCTCGGCGATCTGCTTGTTGCTCAAGCCGTTGGACAGTTGCTGGAGGATGCTCAGTTCTCGGTCGGTCAGGCTCTGGATCAGCTCCAGCTCGCTGGTCTGGCCGTCGCTGCGGCGTACCGAGCTGTCGGCCAGGTTGGGGAAAAACGTGTAGCCGTGCATCACCGCGGCGATGGCCTTGCGCAGTTCGCCGACGTCATCGGTCTTGCACAGGTAGCCGGCAGCGCCGGCCTTCATGCAGCGCATGGCATAGAACTGCGGGGCCTGGGAGGTCAGCACCAGGATTCTGATCGGCAGGCGCAGGGCGCTGATCCGGCTGATGACCTCCAGGCCGTCCAGCTTGGGCATGGCGATGTCCAGCAACACCAGGTCGGGCACGTGCTCGCGCGCCAGTTGCACGGCATCGGCACCGTTGCCCGCCTCGGCCACCACGGCAAATTGTTCCTGCTCCAGCAGCACCCTCACTGAAGACCGAATGAACGGGTGATCGTCCACGATCAGTGCCTTGTACATGGGGACCCCTGCAGACCAAGCAAAACGCCATGATATCCCGTCTGGCCGCAACATTCCCCGCCCAGTGCACGCGGTGGCGCCATCACTCGGTGGTGCTCGGGCTCCAGAAGGCTTGTTGCACCAGCGGCGACAGGCTCAAGCGCGCCACCAGGGCGTCCAGTTCGTCGCCGTCCACCGAGGTGGTGGCCAGGGTCGCTTCGATCTCCACTTCATCGCTGCCAAAGGCGTGCACGTCGACGTCGCTGGCCGGGTAGTTGCTGCGTTCCAGCTCAGCTTCGAGCAGGGCCAGCACGGCTTTTTGCCGAGAGCGTTGGGCGATGACATAGACGATATTGGTCACTTCGGCCGAGACCACATCCAGCGGCTGGCGGTTGATGTTATTGACGATCGGCCGAAGCAACGTGTTCGCCGCCAACACGAACAAGGTGCCCAGCAGCGCCTCGAGCACCAGGTCAGCGCCGGCACAGGCGCCGACTGCTGCCGAGGCCCAGAGGGTAGCGGCGGTGTTCAAGCCGCGGACATTGCCCTCCTCGCGCATGATCACCCCGGCGCCGAGAAAGCCGATCCCGGAAACCACATAGGCCACCACCCGCACGGCCCCCTCGGCGCCGGCCAGGCGGTTGGCCATGTCGACAAATATCGCCGCGCCAACGGCCACCAGTACGTTGGTGCGCAGGCCCGCCGTGCGTTGGCGGTACTGGCGCTCGAAGCCGATCAGCCCACCCAGGATGAAGGCGGCGCTGAGGCTGACCAAGGTGTCGACCAGTGAGTCGAGATTGATGTTGTTGAGTGCTTGCATAGGTAGATTTCCTGACTGGGTTGCCAAGTGCAGGAAGACCCTCAAGCCGGTACGACCGAGCGCTGCCCCGCAAACCAACCGGGACAGGGGTGACGCGCCGGGCAAAAGACTGGCGTGTCGACAGCGGGTCTGGTCCACCCAAGGTGGCCAACACAGGCTGTTCAGTGTCGATGAGAGGGGTGTCACACGTCGGCCAGGACTGGCCTTGACCGGAGGAAACCGCTGCTCGCTGTTTATCGGCGAGACAACGGCACAAGCGGGCTGCGCGTTATCTTGCCGAGAAGGTGCCGGTTAGCGTAACCGGCCGACGACTGTCGCTCGAACAAGTACCCACTGTGGGTCTCCGTAAAGGTTGAAAACGCGCGCAGCTTACGCCTCGCGTTGCGCAGGGTAAACCTTGATGGCCGATTATGCGGGGCGATTCCCCAGCCGTTCAGTACCGATTCAGGCTGAGGGTGGGACTAAACCACCCCCGCACTAACGTCGTACTCAGGACGCCTGGGCGTCAGGCTTGTGCGCGACAAACCGCATCATCCACTCGGCCACGGTGCTGCCATGGTGGTCCTGGTCCAGGCTGGCAACGCCTTGCTGGTAGATCTGTTCGCCGAGAAACTGCTGGCGAATGTCCAGCAACGCCCGCGAGTAGTCGTGGATGAACTCGGGATGCCCCTGGAAACACAACACCTGATCGTTGATGTGATACGCCGCAAAGGGGCAGAAATCGCTGGAAGCAATCACCGTGGCGTTCTCCGGCAGCGCGGTGACCTGGTCCTGGTGGCTGATCAGCAGCGTCAGCTCCTCGCGCACCGGGCTCATCCAGGGGGCCTTGGCCGCCATTTTGTAGTTGTGGATACCCACGCCCCAACCCTGGCTCGCACGCTCGCTCTTGCCACCCAGCAACAGTGCCAGCAGTTGATGGCCGAAGCACACGCCCAGCAACTTGTCGCCGCGCTCATAGCGCGCCAGCAGGTAAGTCCTGAGGGTTTCGATCCAGGGGTCGGTACCGAACGAATCGGCCTTGCTGCCGGTAACCAGGTAGGCGTCGAATGTCAGGTCATCGCTCGGATACTCGCCCTGCATTACGTTGTACACGGTGAACTCGGCGGCGATCGGTTGCTGGGAAAACAGGCGCTGGAACATCTGCCCGTAACCCTGGTATTGATCGACCAGTTCTGGACGCAGGATGTCGGTTTCCAGAATGCAGATGCGTAGCGACATAAAAAATACCTGACACGATGATGGGAATAATTGACACCCCAGAGCCTGCCTTGAAACACCCTGGCAAGGCAAGCCCCGAGATGCGCCCTCACCGCCTCAGAACAGCTCGCCCTTGGCTGCTTTTTCCAGCAACAGCGCCGGCGGCGCAAAGCGCTCACCGTACTGCTCGGCCAGGTAGCGGGCACGGGCGACAAAATCCTTGAGCCCATACTGGTTGATGAACTGCAGTGCCCCGCCCGTCCACGGGGCAAAGCCGATACCGAAGATCGAACCGATGTTGGCGTCGGCCGTCGACATCAACACGCCCTCTTCCACACAGCGCACGGTCTCGATGGCCTGCACGAACAACAGGCGATCGCGCACATCCTGTGGCGAAATCTGCCCATCCGTCTGCTCGAAGCGGGTTTTCAATTGCGCCCACAGATGTTTTGGCGCGCCGGCCGGGTAGTCGTAGAAACCACCGCCAGCAGCCTTGCCCGCCCGTTTGTACTCATTGAGCAGCAGATCGATCACGGCAAACGCCGGATGCTCTGGCAATGGCTTGCCTTCGGCTTGCAGGTCCTTGGCGGTCTGCTGGCGGATGTGGCTCATCAGGCTCAGGGAGACCTCGTCGGAGATCGCCAGGGGGCCAATCGGCATCCCGGCCTTGCGGGCCTCGGTTTCGATCATGGGCGCGGCGATACCCTCGCCGAGCATGGCAATGCCTTCGTTGGTGAAGGTGCCAAATACCCGCGAAGTGAAGAACCCCCGGCTGTCGTTGACCACAATCGGGGTCTTGTTGATTTGCAGGACAAAATCGAAGCCCCTGGCCAGGGTTTCATCGCTGGTGTGAGCACCCTTGATGATTTCCACCAGGGGCATTTTTTCCACCGGGCTGAAGAAGTGCAGGCCAATGAATTTGCCCTGGTCCGGCACTGCCCGGGCCAGGCCGCCGATGGGCAGGGTCGAGGTGTTGGAGGCGATCACCGCGTCGGCACCGACCACCGCCTGGGCGGCCGCCGAAACTCGGGCCTTGAGTTCGCGGTCTTCGAACACCGCTTCGATTACCAGGTCGCAACCGGCCAGGTCGGCATCCTGCTCGGTGGGCGTGATCCGCGCCAGCGTGGCGTCGCGCTGCTCGGCGCTCAACTGGCCGCGGGCGACTTTCTGCTCGAGCAATGTCGCCGAATGCGCCTTGCCCTTCTCGGCTGCCGCCAGGTTGATGTCCTTGAGCACCACCTCGATGCCCGCCACCGCGCTGACGTAGGCAATGCCGGCGCCCATCATGCCCGCACCGAGCACCCCGACCTTGCGTGTCTGGTACGGCGCAAAACCCGCCGGCCGCGAACCGCCGGCATTGATCTGATTGAGCTGGAACCAGAAGGTACCAATCATGTTCTTCGCCACCTGGCCGGTGGTGAGCTCGGTGAAGTAGCGGGTTTCGATCAACTGTGCCGTGGCGAAATCCACCTGGGCGCCCTCGACGGCCGCGCAGAGGATTTTCTCCGGTGCCGGCAGGCAACCCTGGGTCTTGCTGCGCAGGATCGACGGGGCGATGGCCAGCATCTGCGCGACCTTGGGATGGGCCGGCGTGCCACCAGGGATCTGGTAACCCTTGACGTCCCAGCGTTGCACCGCCGCCGGATTGGCCAGGATCCAGGCGCGGGCCTTGGCCAGCATGTCAGCGTGATCCAGCGCCAACTCATCGATCAGCCCGGCCTGCAATGCTTGCTGGGCGCGGACTTTCTTGCCTTCGAGCAGGTATGGCAGGGCTTTCTCCAGGCCCAGCAGGCGCACCATGCGCACCACTCCGCCACCGCCTGGCAACAGGCCGAGGGTCACTTCCGGCAGGCCGATCTGCACCGCACTGTGGTCCAGGGCGACCCGGTAATGGCAGGCCAGGCAGATTTCCCAGCCACCGCCCAGCGCCGCGCCATTGATCGCCGCGACCACTGGTTTACCCAGAGTCTCCAGGCTGCGCAGCTGGCTTTTGAGTTCCAGGACCATGGCGTAGAACGCCTTGGCCTCGGGTTTGCCGACCTTGATTAATTCATTGAGGTCGCCGCCGGCAAAAAAGGTTTTCTTGGCCGAGGTGATGATCACCCCGGCGATGCTGTCCTGCTCGGCGAGCAGCCGCGCGACACAGCCAGCCATGGCCTCGCGGTACAGCGCATTCATGGTGTTGGCGCTCTGGCCCGGCATATCGATGGTCAGGACCACGATCTGGTCCTGACCTTTTTCGTAACGAATGGCATCAGTCATGAACATGTTTCCTTGAAGTCAGGGGGCTCAGAGGCGTTCGATGATGGTGGCGATACCCATGCCGCCACCGACACAGAGCGTGGCCAGGCCATAACGCTGCTGGCGCGCTTCCAGCTCATCAAGCAAGGTGCCGAGAATCGCGCAGCCGGTAGCGCCCAGCGGATGCCCCATGGCAATCGAGCCGCCATTGACGTTGACCCTGCCCGGATCGATGGCCATGTCCTTGATGAACTTGAGCACCACCGAGGCAAACGCTTCGTTGACCTCGAACAGGTCGATGTCTTCGACCCGCAACCCGGCCTTGGCCAGGGCCTTGCGGGTCGCCGGTGCGGGGCCGGTGAGCATGATGGTCGGGTCGGTGCTGGTGACTGCGGTGGCGACGATCCGCGCCCGTGGCTGCAGGCCCAGCGCCTTACCCTTGGCTTCGGAGCCGATCAGCATCAGCGCCGCCCCGTCGACGATGCCGGAACTGTTGCCCGGGGTGTGCACGTGACGGATCCGCTCGACATGGCTGTAGACCCGCAACGCAGTCGCGTCGAAGCCCATCTGCCCGATCATCTCGAAGCTCGGCTTGAGTTTGCCCAGGCCTTCAAGGGTGGTGTCGGCGCGGATGAATTCATCCTGCTCGAGCAGCACGATGCCATTCTGGTCCTGCACCGGTATCAGCGACTTGTTGAACGCCCCCGCTGCGCGCGCCCGGGCGGCCTTGAGTTGTGACTGCAAGGCAAACGTGTCGACATCCTCGCGACTGAAGCCTTCGAGCGTGGCAATCAGGTCGGCGCCCACGCCCTGTGGCGTGAAGTGAGTGTGCAGGTTGGTTTGCGGGTCCAGCGCCCAGGCGCCGCCATCGCTGCCCATCGGCACGCGCGACATCGACTCGACACCACCGACCACCACCAGGTCCTCGAACCCGGAGCGCACTTTCATGGCCCCCAGGTTCACCGCCTCCAGACCCGAGGCGCAGAAGCGATTGATCTGCACGCCAGCGACGCTGACATCCCAGTCGGCTACCAGGGCGGCCGTCTTGGCGATGTCGGCGCCCTGGTCGCCGACCGGCGTCACACACCCGAGCACGATGTCATCAACCTGGCTGGTATCGAGCTGGCTACGTTGTTGCAGCGCCCCCAGCAGGCCCGCCAGCAGGTTCACCGGCTTGACGCTGTGCAAGGCACCATCGGCCTTGCCACGACCACGGGGCGTGCGTATCGCATCGAAAATCAAAGCTTGGGTCATGACATCCTCGTACTGGCGGGCAGGTAAAAGATCAATGAGTGTCCACCTTAGGCCGACGGGTGAGGGATTCAATGACCGATACGCTCAATGCCCTTGACGCTCATGCTCAGACGAACGGTCGTCAGCATTTGGGTTAACCGTTTCAGGTCAGCGAACTGTCTAGCAAAAGGTCGACCAAGCAGGTGGCAATAGGCCTCATGCCTTTTTAGCTGCCTTTTGCGCTTAGCTGATATGAAATGGATCTAAGCCACAGCCCGCGTGGCCCCTAAGGTAAAGCTTACGAGGTTGTCGTCGGGTTTTGCCGAGGCACCCGGTAGCTGGACCCTACAGCGCTTTGCCGATGGAGATTTGCAGGCAAGCATTCGACGCTCAGGAAATAACAAAAAAGGCGGTCAGCCATGTTCAAACAATCGAAAGTGCGTCAAGCCGGGCTCATTCTCTTCGCCACCACCCTGCTGTTGATTCTGCCGAACCTGACCAAGGTGATTGGCTGATCCAACGCCAAGTGTTGCGACACCTTGCTGTTCGCCCTCGTGTGCTTGTGCCAACCTTGGCGGCATGACCACGACCGGATGGCTATCACGTGAAAGCTTTGATTCTGCTTGCAGCCTTGCTCCTCGGCACGCACTTGCATGCCGCACAACTGGTGCTCGACCTGGGTGCCGACAGCCGCACCTGGCAGACCGAGGAGCTGCTGCACCATCCGTTGGCACAGACCATCCGTGTTGTTGACGACGTTTCCTACAAGCGCGACATGGACTACCGAGCGGTGCCACTGGCAGCGCTGCTGACGGGCGTCAAGGCCGACCATCACTTGCAGGCCGTGGCCCTGGATGGTTTCGCCGCCGAACTGGCGGCGGCCCCCTTGCTTGCGACACAGGGCGCCCAGGCCTGGCTGGCCATTGAAGACCCGGCGCATCCGTGGCCGGCACTGGCGCCTGGCAAACCCAGCGCGGGTCCGTTCTACCTGGTCTGGACTCAGCCCCAGGCTGCGGGGATCAGCCCGGAGCAATGGCCGTTCCAGGTCGCGACCATCAAGCGCCTGGCCGCCGTCGCCGAGCGTTTCCCGGCCCTGCTGCCGGACCCTGCCCTCCCCACCCGTGACCCGATCAACCTGGGCTTTGCCCTGTTCCAGAAAAACTGCCTGGCCTGTCATCGCCTCAACGGCGCGGGTGACGCGCAGTTCGGACCCGACCTGAACATCCCCTTCAGCCCCACCGAATATTTTGGCGCGCAGTTTCTCGAACGCTACATCCGCGACCCGCAAAGCCTGCGCCAATGGCCCCAGGCGAAGATGCCGGGGTTCTCCCAGGCGGTGTTGAAGGATGAAGAGTTGGCACAGTTGGTGGCGTACTTGCGGCATATGGCGGGGCGCAAGGTGAAGCCCTGACGGGTGGCCCCATCGCGAGCAGGCGGAGCGCGCGCGGATGTCTCCCACAAGGTCTGTTGATCACCGCAAGAGCCACTGTGGGAGCGAGCCTGCTCGCGATGCAGGCACGCCGCCTACTGCTGTTGCACCGACATCACCGGCGCCGGCAGCGGCGAGACGAAGACCTTGGCGTGCATCTGTTCAAAACCGCCACCGCGGCGCATGCCGCGTACCGGGCAGGCGTCGAGGTAGTCCAGGCCCACTGCCAGCTTCAGGTGGCGCTCGGGACGGGCCAGTTGGTTGGTCACGTCAAAGCTGTACCAGGCGTCTTCCAGCCAGGCTTCGGCCCAGGCATGGCTGGCCAGGTGTTCGCTGCTTTCGCTGTACAGGTAGCCCGACACATAACGCGCCGGGATCCCCAGGCTGCGGGCACAGGCGATGAAGGTGTGGGCATGGTCCTGACAGACCCCGGCACGGCCGGCGAAGGCTTGCGCGGCGCTGGTTTGCACTTCGGTGGCGCCTGGGGTGTAGGTGATGTACTGGTTCAGGCCATGCATCAGGTCGATCAACGCGCTGCGGTCGCGCCGTTGCCGACACTGTTGTGTCGCAAAGGCCTGCAGGGCCTCGTCGGCCTCGGTCAGGCGGGTGAAGCGCAGGAATGGCAGGGCCGATTGGCTCTCGTGTTCGGCCTCGCGCAACTCATCGATGTCCACCTGCCCGCGCGCCCCGATGATGATGGCTTCGTGGGGCTCGTCCAGGGTCAGCACATGCAGGATGTTGCCGAACGGGTCGAGCTGCGCACGCACCGGTCGCGGTAACTCCAGTTGCCAGCTGAGCACGTGCTGGCGCTCGCTGTCGTGGGGGGTCAACCGCACATACTGGATGCTCGCCCGCACCTGGTCCTCGTAGTGATAGGTGGTCTCGTGGCTAATGGAAAGTCTCATGCAGCCTCCAGGTAGGAACTGTGTATGGCATTGCCCAACTGGCGTACCAGCGGGATGAACTCGGTCAACCAGGCATGCAGGCCTTCGTCGAGGATTTCCTGGATGCCGGTGTAGCGCAGGCGCGCGTCCATTTCCGCCGCCAGGCGCTGGGCTGGACGGCCGTTGGCGCCTGGTAACTGGGCAAGGATCTGGTCGATTTCCTCGGTGCAGGCACGCAACGAACGGGGGACATCGGCTCGCAGCAACAACAACTCGGCGACCTGCTGGGCGCCGGGCGCGTCACGATAGATTTCGGTGTAGGCCTCGAATGACGACAAGGCCCGCAGCAACGCACTCCACTGGTAGTAGGCGTGGGCGGTGCCATCGCTGACCGCCTCGCCCTGATCGCCGGCCATTTCGTAGCGCGCATCCAGCAGGCGCAAGGTGTTGTCGGCCCGCTCGATGAAGGTGCCCAGGCGAATGAAGCGAAACGCATCATTGCGCATGATGGTGCCGTAGGAAGCCCCGCGGAACAGATGGGAACGTTCCTTGATCCACTCGCAGAACCGGCTCATGCCATAACGCCCAAGGCCCTGTTCGGCTATCCCGCGAATTTCCAGCCAGGTGGCGTTGATGTTTTCCCACATGTCGGCGGTAATCCGCCCACGCACCGCATGGGCGCTAGCCCGCGCGGCCCCGAGACAGCTATAGATGCTGGCCGGGTTGGCGGCGTCCAGGGCGAAGAAGTGCAGCAAACGCTCGGCGTGCAACGCGCCATGGCGCTCCAGGTAGTCGTCCAGCGTGCCGGTGATCAACAAGGGCATCGCCAGTTCATGCAAGCCATCGCCGCGGCCGTCCTGCGGCATCAACGACAGCGAATAACTGATGTCGAGCATCCGCGCGAGGTTTTCCGCCCGCTCCAGGTAGCGCGACATCCAGTACAGATCCGAGGCAGTTCTACTCAACATGGCAAGCTTCCTTTAATCCTCGACAACCCAGGTGTCCTTGGTACCGCCACCCTGGGAGGAGTTGACCACCAAAGAGCCCTCGCGCAGGGCGACGCGGGTCAGGCCCCCAGGCACCACCCGGGTTTCACGGCCCGACAAGACGAACGGGCGCAGATCGATATGCCGCGGGGCGATGCCGTTCTCGACGAAGGTCGGACAGGTCGACAGGGACAACGTCGGCTGGGCGATATAGGCATGGGGCTTGGCCTTGATCCGTGCGCGGAACTGTTCGATCTCGGCCGCCGTCGCTGCCGGTCCGACCAACATGCCGTAGCCGCCGGAGCCCTGGGTTTCCTTGACCACCAGCTCGGGCAGGTTGGCCAGCACGTGGGACAGTTCCGCCGGGTTGCGACACTGCCAGGTCGGCACGTTTTTCAGGATCGGCTCCTCATCGAGGTAGAAACGGATCATCTCGGTGACGAACGGATACACCGACTTGTCATCCGCCACACCCGTGCCGATGGCGTTGGCCAACACCACATTGCCGCTGCGATAGGACGCCAGCAGGCCGGGAACCCCGAGCATCGAGTCCGGGTTGAATGCCAGCGGATCGAGGAAGGCGTCGTCGAGCCGCCGGTAGATCACATCGACGGCCTTGGGGCCATCGGTGGTGCGCATGAAGACTTTGTCGTCACGCACAAACAGGTCCGCGCCTTCCACCAGTTCCACGCCCATTTCCCGGGCCAGGAAGGCGTGCTCGAAAAACGCACTGTTGAAGCGTCCCGGGGTCAGTACCACCACGCTCGGGTTATCGATGGGGCTGGAGCTTTTCAGGGTGTCGAGCAGCAGGTTCGGGTAGTGGTCGATGGGCGCAATACGCTGGGCCGCGAACAGCTCAGGGAACAGGCGCATCATCATCTTGCGGTCTTCGAGCATGTAGCTCACACCGCTGGGGGTGCGCAGGTTGTCTTCCAGCACGTAGTAGCTGCCGTCGCCATCGCGCACCAGGTCGACCCCGGAGATGTGCGAGTAGATGTCGCGGTGCAGGTCCAGGCCCTGCATGGCCAGTTGGTACTGTTCGTTGGCCAGCACCTGCTCGGCCGGGATGATGCCTGCCTTGATAATGCGTTGTTCGTGATAGAGGTCGGCGAGGAACATGTTCAGCGCCTTGACCCGCTGGATGCAGCCACGCTCGACAATCCGCCACTCGCTGGCGGGGATGCTGCGCGGAATGGTGTCGAAGGGAATCAGGCGCTCGGTGCCCTGCTCGTCGCCATAGAGAGTGAAGGTAATCCCGGCGCGATGAAACAACAGATCGGCCTCGCGTCGGCGTTGAGCCAGCAGCTCGTCAGGCGTTTGGGCCAACCAACGGGCGAATTCTCGATAATGCGCGCGGACCTGGCCGCTGGCATCGTACATCTCATCAAAATAGGTGCGGATCATGCCGTACTCCTTGTCACCCGGACACCTTGGCATCGCAAGGCCCGTGCCAGCGGCATAAACCCTTTAGTATCAATCAGTTGGATTTTCACCCCGAAGGCTTCGCACCAATCCCGTGCAGCAAACGCCCCCACCTGATCGCCCGCGCTTCATTGCGAAGCAATGCTTATGGCTATTAGCAGCATAGCCATAGTTCATTTCACTGCCCGCCCAGGCACGCGGATAATTGGCCCATCACGCAGCAAGCGGCACCGCTCGCTTGCTGGCTACCCCTCTTCCCTTTTGGCCACCTGCTCAGGTGGCTTTTTTTTGCCTGGCGTTTGCCCCAACCCAAATGAAAACGGCCGACCCAAAAGGTCAGCCGTCGCTGAGTGATGTCGCTATTCATAGTGTTATGCGAGTTGCCCTCGTACCTCCTGCTTGACGCCCCAACCTTCGATGATTCCCCCCAAAGGCTCGACCACCGCCTCGAAGTCCTGTTCAAAATCGCCAATGCCGCCGTAGGTGGCGTACATCACCTTGCTCAGTTCCAGGTACCAGGCACCGTCGTCGCGCACACTGATCTGTGCATTCAAGGATTCACCGCGAAATTGTCCTGCCGCCCTGCGTGCCCCCTCCTCGTCGGGGAAAATGGCGTAGAACTCGATGGGATGGAACCGTGAAAAATCAAAACCGCCTTCTTTCATGCGGCGCAGCACGCTGCTGCTGATGTCTTCTTGATAGGCTGTGCTCATGAAACGTCCTCCTACTTCCAATGGATAGACTTTCCGTACTCCACGCGCCGGCAACCGAATGGTGCAAGCGCTACGGCAATCAGATTGCCGCCGGGACACAAGCATGTAGCTGACAAGACCAGACCTTAGCGATCCATTCGCTGATCTCGCTTGCAGAGTAGCTCCAACTCGGAGCGCGTGCCAAGGCCTGGTTACAGAAGGGATTATGGAATCGGGGAGATGCTGAGGATTTGAATGCTGTTCTGATCTTTGAGGCTCTTGAGCGTCGGGTCGTCGGTGCGACCTTCCAGGTCATTGAGATCCAGCTCGGCCGGGACCGGGAGAAGTTTGGCGCGAATCAGTTGCGCGGCCTTTTCCATGTCAGGTTGCTGCTCGCAGTCGAAGCGTTCGACGCTTTGCACACCATGATCATCCACAAAGGTGATTTCCCACTTTTGCATCGGTGCCTCCTCGATAAAACCCGTAGATGGGCTTACTTCCATCTCGACCCGGGTCGCCGGGCATTCGTTCCCTGCCCCTCGAAGAACTGCCCTGGCAACAGGGTTGCTATCACCAACCCTGTTGTTCCGATGGCCTGGAACAGGCGTGCTTACTTCTCGGCACGTTCCTTGAGGGTCTTGAGGGTCTCGAAAGGTGCATCGACCACAAACTTGTTGGCGACCATCGCCGGCACGCTACCACCTGGCTCTGTGTGCACTTGATAGGTCACTTCGACCTGATCGCCCTTGGGCACGAACTTCCAGAAGCCCTTGACCTCGGTTACCCGGACAAAACCCTTTTCCTCCGGAATGTATTTCGGCACGCCTTCCAGGTTGCGGGTCAGGCTGCCATCGGCGCCATCGACGGTGGTGATATGCAGCACCGAGTCACGCGCAGTCACCGGCCAAGGGGTATTGAACTGGGTGTAGGTCCAGCTCTGGTCACCTTCGTGCTTGAGCAGTTTCTGGCTCTTGCACTCGTGGATCCAGGCACAGGCCCCGGCCACGTCTTCCTGCAGCGCCCGCAGCTTGGCAACAGTGGTCTTCATCAGGGTAACGCCCTGATAGGACTTGTAGTCGGAGCCCGGCACTTCACTCAGGGAGATCTTGATCCCGTCTTCGTTCTTGGCAACTTTCCAGTCTTCGGCCTGAACCACGGTGGAGGCCAGAACAGCGCTCAACCCACACAGCACAGCGATACGATGCAGCGAACCCATAGTCTTGTTCCTTATTGTTGAAGTTCCGTTCGTTGAACACACTACGCCGCGGTCATTTGTTCCCACCAGCCGATCAGTGTGATGGCTTGTTCCTGGCTGCTGCCGCAGACCTCGATATCCGCCTGGAACGCACCACAGACGGCAGGACGCTCGGGCTGGCCGAAGATACTGCACAGATTATCGACAGACAGTTGCACACAACGTTCGCCCGCGGGCTTGCCATGGGGCATGCCGGGAATCGGTGTACTGATGGAAGGGGCAATGCAGCAGGCGCCACAGCCTTCTCGGCATTTCATGACGACAAGCTCCTCGGGAGTGTGGAATGACGGAGACTAGAGTACCCGCTTAAACAGCCGTTTGAAATTGGCCGCCCAGGGGTTTTTCGCGCAAATACGCGTGACTGATCAGTCTTGCGACAAAGCGTCGGCTCGCCAGGTCACACCTGCCGTCGGGTTTTACTGATTGAACTGGAATTCCAGGGCCGCGCCTTCGATTTCCCGGCGCTCTTCGTTGCGCAGTTGCAATTGCATTTCGTTGGAAATCAGCCGGCCGTTAAGCTGGAACTTGCTTTCTTCCTTGGGTTTTTCCTCGAACAGTGGCGGCAACAAGGGTGCGCGCTTGACGATCGGGACGGTGCCAATGGGTTGCAACTGGCGGACCATTTCCGGAGGCAGGCTCAGGTCGATATTGGTGGACGGTAACTCAGTGGTGCGCACCACTTCGCTGGCGGCCTTGGATTTTGAGGCAATCGGCGGGCGTGGCTTGTGCGCAACGGGTTTGTTCGCAGCGTCCGTTTTTTTCACGGGCGCGACTTTTTTGACCGGCGTGGTGGGGGCCACCTTAGTCGTTGACGTACTGGAAACCGCTTTATCCGGGGTCGCCGCCGCCATCGCGCTCCCCCAATTGAACACACTCAGCAAGCAGACCAACACCAGACCAACAGGAAAAATCGCTTTCATAACCCCTACAGCACTAACGGCAGAGGGCCATATGCTCGCCTGTTGCAAGGGCGCTGACAAGCGCCCATCTCGATCAGCCCCGGCGATGCCTCAAAAACCGCTGGCGGTTTCCTGACACAGCTGGGTCGCGAGCATGCCCAGTGTCATCAAGGCTCGCTCGGCTTCACGGTTCCAGGGGATGCCGCAATTCAAGCGAATGCAGTGGTTGAACTGCTCGGTGTTACTGAAAATCAGTCCTGGGGCGATGCTGATCCCCTGCTGCAAAGCCCGCACGTGCAATTCCTGGGTATTGACCCGTCCCGGCAAACTGACCCACAGGATGAAACCGCCAGTGGGTCGGGTCATCTGGGTGCCTTCGGGGAAATACTGCTGCACTGCCAGCTGGAACGCACTGAGGTTCTTGCGATATTCCTGGCGAATGTAGCGCAGGTGTCGATCGTAACCGCCGTTCTCCAGGTAGGCCGCGATGCCCATCTGCGTGACGCTGCAGGCCGAATGGGTACTGAAGGTCTGCAGGCGCTGGATTTCTTGCTGGTACTTGCCGGCGATCATCCAGCCGATGCGCACCCCGGGGGACAGGGTCTTGGAAAAGCTCGAGCAGTAGATCACCCGATCCAGGCGGTCATAGGCCTTGAGGGACTTGGTGCGCCCCTGCTCGAACATCAACTCGCCGTAGATATCGTCTTCGACCACCTGGATATCAAAGTCCGAGGCCAGGCGCAGCAGTTGTTTCTGCCGCTCTTCCGGCATAGTGCCACCCAGGGGGTTGCTCAGGCGGGTGGTCAGCACCAGGGCCTTGATCGACCACTGGTTGGCGGCTAGTTGCAGGGCTTCCAGGCTCATGCCGGTGGACGGATCACTGGGAATCTCGATGACTTTGAGGCCGAGCAGATCGGCCAGTTGCAACAGGCCGTAATAGGTCGGCGACTCTGCGGCAATCAGGTCACCGGGGCGGGTCAGCACGCGCAAGGACATCTGCAGGGCGTCGACGCAACCGTGGGTGATCACTACTTCGGATGGGTCGACCACCACCCCGGCGTCGCGCATGCGAATCGCCACCTGGCGGCGCAAGGGCTCGAAACCGGGACTGAACATGTAGCTGAACGCCCGCGGACTGTGAAAACGCGTGACCTTGGCCAGTTGCTGATGCAGCGCCCGCACCGGCAGATAGTCGACACTGGGCACAGCGGCGCCCAGTGGGAACACCCCTTCGCGGCGTGACTCCACCAACACTTGCTGGATGATGCTGCTGCGGGTCACGAGGCCCGGGCGCTCGACCCGGGCGATATCCGGGGTCGGCGCGGTCAGGGCCGGGGTCTGGTGAACGTAGTAACCCGACTGCGGACGTGCGCGAATCAGGCCCTGGTCTTCCAGGTTGGCATAGGCCTGGAGCACCGTCGCATGGCTGACATTGAGCTGCGAGCTCATCTTGCGCACCGAAGGCACACGCTCGCCAGGCTGATACACGCCGCGCCGGATATCCTCAGCCAGCTGCTGAGCGATACGTTGATAGAGCAAAAGATTGGTCATGACGCAGCACTCGATTTCACGGGCATTTTATTTTTGTAGAGAACTATACCGGCACAGTTTAGAAGTGTACGGGGACAGTTGCCACAATAGTCGACCGTACAGCCCAGTGTCAGTAAAAACTGTACTGTTTTGTGCGCCGATTGGCAGGCCAAAAAAAACCCGGCACCTCTACAGGTGCCGGGCTTTCCAGTAACGCTGACCTTAGCGGGCAGCGCCGAGCTGGCCTTTTTCGTCGGAGAACACAATTTCCACCCGGCGATTCTGCGCCCGGCCCCGCTCGGAAGCGTTGGCCTCTACCGGGTATTCATCGCCATAACCTTCGACTTGAATACGTTTATCGTCAACACCCAGGTCCATCAGCATGTCGGCCACCGCCTGGGCGCGGTCCCGGGACAGTTTGCGGTTTTCCTGTTTGCCGCCCGTGCTGTCGGTGTAACCCTCGATGCGCACGACACGCTTGGGGTTGAGCTGCAGGAACTGGACAATTTTCAGCACCGTGCGATTGGCCGAACTCTTGAGCTCCGCCTCACCAGTGTCGAACAGCACATCGCCAAGGGTCATCACCAGCCCGCGATCGGTCTGGGTAGTTGCCAGGCTGATGATCTGCTCTTCCAGCCATTTGCCCTGCTGCTGCACGCTGAGCAACTTGGCCTCGCGCAATGCCAGTTGCAGGCGTTGGCGCTCCAGCTCGAGCTTGGCTGCGCGCTCTTCGTTGAGCACTTTCTCGCTGTGTTGCCGGGCAATCTCACTGTAACGCTGACTCAGGTAGGAATAGTGCTGCACATCGGCGCCACTGCCCCAATAGCTGGACAGGCGATCGGCCCGGGCCAGGGATTCACCGGCCCGGATCACGTCCTTGGGCGCGATGCGCAATACGTTGGAGTCTTCCTTGACCTTCTGGAAGTCGTTATAGGCTTGTTGCAATGCCACATCGCTGTGCTGGCCCGCACACCCGTACAGGCTGGCCAGCAGCAGGCCGCCGAGGACGCCATTCGCAAGCTTCATTGGGCGTCTCCCAACTGCTTGCGCAAGCGCGCGATGCGGGTGTTGAGAACGTTCAGTTGCTCCTGGCTTTTAAGCGTCAGGACCTTGGCCTCGGCCAGGCGTGCATCCAGTTCGGCCTGCTCGGCCTGCACACGGGCATCCTTGAATGACTGGTCGGCCATATCGGCCTTGGCCTGGGTGTACTTGCCTTCTGCCAGCTTCAGCTCCGGCACTTCCTCGGCGGTGGCCCCCACCGCGGTCGCCTGTTCCAGGGCCTGCCCGGTCAAACGCATTTGTTCATTCGGCGCCGGATCGGCTGCACAACCCGCCAGAGCCGTGACGGCCAGGGCAGCGAAAAGAGGTCGAATAGTCACTAAAAATCCCTACTGTTTTGGGGTGCTGACGGGCTGTTTCAATTGTGCTTTCCAGCGCTCCAGATTGCGCTGTAGCACGGCCTCAGTCAGACCGGACGCGGGCAATTCTGTCATCTTTTTGGCTAACTGTCCGCGCAACCATGGATCGTTGCACGCCGAGTTGTGGGAAATAGCCAGAAACAGCCCGGGTTTATCCACCGGTTGGGCGTAAGCCTGCACGTCGTTGGCGATACTCAGGGTCTGTGTCATGGCCATCCCGGCGTACCGCCCCGCCAACACAAACTCCACTTCGCCCAGCAGCAATTTCTGAAACGCCTGGGTCAGGTTCGGCGTACTGACCAGGGTCAGTTGCGATTGCGCGAACGCTGCGAAATCCTGGGTCAGCCGTGCCTGCTGCGACACTGCGCCTAGATGCCCACTCAAATCCTTGGCCTCGCTGTAGTCCAGCGTCGAACCATTGCGGGTCCATACCAGGTAGTCATTGCTGGCCAGTGCCGGGTGTATGTAGTCCAGCGCCTCCAGTTGCCCGGTCGCCAGCGGAGCGTCCGCCAGCATGTCGATGCGCCCGCTGCGCACCTCCTCCAGCGCCTGGGAGCGCTTGCCGGCAAAACGCAACTCGACCTTGAGCCCCAACTCCGCCACCACCTGCTGCAGCAAGTCGGCATTGGCGCCGATCAGGTGCACAGGGTCCTGCGGGTCTTGCCACAGATAGGGCGGCGCATCGGGGCTGCCGGTCACCACCAGGCGTTCGCATTTGCCGGCAGCGTTCGATACAAGGGGCAATAGGGTCAGGCCGAGGAACATCGACCAACCGCTCAAGCGACGCAAATCCATGGCGTATGTCTCCACTCTCAACTCGCGGACAATAAAAAGCCCGGCCAAAAGGCCGGGCTCTTTATAAGTGAAGCCGCTGGATTAGACCAGCTTCTCCAGCTCAGGGATGGCTTCGAACAAGTCCGCCACCAGGCCGTAATCAGCCACCTGGAAGATCGGCGCTTCTTCGTCCTTGTTGATCGCAACGATCACTTTGGAGTCTTTCATGCCGGCCAAGTGCTGGATCGCGCCGGAAATACCGACGGCGATGTACAGCTGTGGAGCAACGATCTTGCCGGTCTGGCCGACCTGCATGTCGTTGGGTACAAAACCTGCGTCAACCGCGGCACGGGAAGCGCCGACAGCAGCGCCCAGCTTGTCGGCCAGGGCGTACAGGTGTTTGAAGTTGTCGCCGTTCTGCATGCCGCGACCGCCAGAAACGACGATCTTGGCAGCGGTCAGTTCCGGACGATCGGATTTGGCCAGCTCTTCGCCAACGAAGCTGGAGGTGCCAGCATCGTGAGCAGCAGCAACCGCTTCAACAGCAGCCGAACCACCTTCAGCTGCAACCGGGTCGAAACCGGTGGCCCGCACGGTGATCACTTTTACGGCGGCGTTCGATTGCACGGTGGCGATCGCGTTACCGGCGTAGATCGGGCGCTTGAAGGTGTCAGCGCTTTCTACCGAGATGATCTCGGAGATCTGGTCAACGTCCAGCTGCGCGGCAACGCGCGGCAGGATGTTTTTACCGTTGGAAGTGGCGGCAGCCAGGATGTGGCTGTAGCCAGCGCCCAGCTCGGCAACCAATGGCGCTACGTTTTCCGGTAGTTGGTGTGCGTAGGCGGCGTTGTCGGCCACCAACACTTTTGCCACGCCAGCGATTTTCGCAGCGGCTTCAGCCACCGCGCCAACGTTCTGGCCAGCGACCAGGACGTGGATGTCGCCACCGATCTTCGCAGCGGCAGCCACGGTGTTCAGGGTGGCCGGGGCCACAACCTTGTTGTCGTGTTCAGCGATTACCAAGATAGTCATGATTAGATTACCTTCGCTTCGTTTTTCAGTTTCTCGACCAGTTCAGCCACCGACTTGACCTTGATACCCGCGCTGCGTGCAGCCGGCGCTTCGACTTTCAGGGTCTTGTTGGTGGAGGCAGTGGAAACGCCCAAAGCATCCGGAGTCAGCACTTCAAGCGGCTTCTTCTTGGCTTTCATGATGTTTGGCAGGGACGCATAACGCGGCTCGTTCAAACGCAGGTCGGTGGTGACGATGGCTGGCAGTTTCAGGGAAACTGTCTGCGCGCCGCCGTCGATTTCACGAGTCACGGCAACGCTGTCGCCAGACACTTCGACTTTCGAAGCGAAGGTGCCCTGACCGTAGCCGCTCAATGCAGCGAGCATCTGGCCAGTCTGGTTGTTGTCGCTGTCGATCGCTTGTTTACCGAGGATCACCAGCTGCGGCTGTTCCTTGTCGACAACAGCTTTCAACAACTTGGCAACGGCCAGGGAAGTCAGGTCTTCGGCGGATTCGACGAGGATGGCGCGGTCGGCACCCAGAGCCAGCGCGGTGCGCAGTTGCTCTTGAGCGGTGGACGGGCCGATGGAGACGACGACGATTTCAGTCGCAACACCTTTCTCTTTCAGGCGTACGGCTTCTTCCACTGCGATTTCGCAGAAAGGGTTCATCGACATCTTGACGTTAGCGAGATCGACGCCGGAGTTATCCGCTTTGACGCGGACCTTGACGTTATAGTCGACCACTCGTTTGACAGCTACAAGAACCTTCATGGATTCCTCGTTACTCTCCGGTGAAAAGAAAGTCGCCTAGGCGAACCTGGCGGTTGATGCTCATCGGGCACAAGGGCACCTCTAAAAACGCCGGCCTGTGTATCGGGTAATCCTGCTCAGGAGGCAAATGACCGTTCGTCAGCGGTGACTGACAAGTCATTCGTTTTCACAGCGTGTAGACTTCGCCGCGAACCCACATTGCGCATCACCTTGTACTGCCTTCGCCCTGTCTTTAGAGGTGCTCTTGAAACCAACAGTCAGCCTACGGCGAGCGCAAAACCGCCCGTATCTTGACCGGAACGCCTATTCCGGTCAATACGGCAAAATGGTCAGTTATAAGCCGCGCTTCTTTGATTTATCTGGCTTCCAGCAATTTCAAACAAACGTTTGTATTGGACGCTGAGAGTGGTGTAGATATAATGCGCCACCTAGAGAGAAAGGTGGGCCCTCGATTGTCCTCCTGCCCACAGGGCAGAGCAATTGATCGAGGCTACACCAAACCTCCAATTAGAAAAAAAACTGTTGAGCCTTGAGTAGGAGATAACCTGTGGAACGCGAATACATGGAATTCGACGTGGTCATCGTCGGTGCCGGCCCCGCTGGTCTTTCCGCCGCCTGCCGATTGAAGCAGAAGGCCGCCGAAGCCGGTAAGGAAATTAGCGTCTGCGTGGTCGAAAAAGGCTCCGAAGTCGGTGCGCATATCCTGTCCGGCGCGGTGTTCGAACCTCGAGCCCTGAACGAATTGTTCCCGGACTGGAAAGAGCTCGGCGCCCCGCTCAACACCCCGGTCGTGCGCGATGACATCTATGTGCTGCGCAACCCCGAGGCGTCCGTCAAGGTTCCTGACTTCTTTGTGCCCAAGACCATGCACAACGAAGGCAACTACATCATCTCCCTGGGCAACCTGTGCCGCTGGCTCGCCCAGCAGGCCGAGAACCTGGGCGTGGAAATCTACCCCGGCTTCGCCGCACAGGAAGCCCTGTTCGACGAAAATGGCGTGGTCCGCGGGATCATCACCGGTGACCTGGGCGTCGATCGCGAAGGTAATCCGAAAGAAGGCCTGTACACCCCCGGCATGGAACTGCGCGGCAAGTACACGCTGTTCGCCGAAGGTTGCCGCGGCCACATTGGCAAGCAACTGATCAAGCGCTTCAACCTGGACAGCGATGCCGACGCCCAGCACTACGGCATCGGCCTCAAGGAAATCTGGGAAATCGACCCGGCCAAGCACCAGCCTGGCCTGG
Organism: Pseudomonas sp. IT-P176; assembly: GCF_949767245.1. Lineage (NCBI taxonomy): Bacteria > Pseudomonadati > Pseudomonadota > Gammaproteobacteria > Pseudomonadales > Pseudomonadaceae > Pseudomonas > Pseudomonas sp. IT-P176. Next base: position 165,474 of record NZ_CATKPN010000079.1, on the reverse strand, counting down.
TGGTCCACACCGCCGGCTGGCCGCTGGATATCATGGGCACCGAGAACACCGGCGGCTCGTTCCTCTATCACCTGGAAAACAACCAGGTGGTCGTGGGCCTGATCGTCGACCTGTCCTACAGCAACACCTACCTGTCGCCATTCGACGAGTTCCAGCGCCTCAAGCATCACCCGGTGCTCAAGCAATACCTGGAAGGCGGCAAGCGCATCAGCTACGGCGCCCGGGCAATCTGCAAAGGCGGCCTGAACTCGTTGCCGAAAATGGTCTTCAAGGGCGGCGCGCTGATCGGTTGCGACCTGGGCACCCTGAACTTCGCCAAGATCAAAGGCAGCCATACGGCGATGAAGTCCGGCATGCTCGCGGCTGAAGCGGTGGCTGATCGCCTGCTCGCCGAATCCGAAGGCGGCGACGAACTGACGGCCTATGTCGACAGCTTCAAGAAAAGCTGGCTGTACGAAGAACTGTTCGCCAGCCGCAACTTCGGTCCAGCGATCCACAAGTTCGGCGCGATCGTCGGCGGTGGGGTCAACTGGCTCGACCAGAACATCTTCGGCGGCAAGCTGCCGTTCACCCTGCACGACACCAAGCCAGACTACGCGTGCCTGAAGCTGGCGGCCGACTGCAAGAAGATCGACTACCCGAAACCCGACGGCAAACTCAGCTTCGACAAGCTCAGCTCGGTGTTCATCTCCGGCACCAACCACGAAGAAGAGCAGCCGTGCCACCTCAAGCTGGCCGACGCGAGCATCCCGATCAGCAAGAACCTGCCGCTCTACGACGAGCCTGCGCAGCGCTACTGCCCGGCCGGTGTGTATGAAGTGATCACCAAGGAAGACGGCGAGAAACGCTTCCAGATCAACGCCCAGAACTGCGTGCACTGCAAGACCTGTGACATCAAGGACCCTGCGCAGAACATCACCTGGGTGACGCCGGAAGGCGCGGGCGGACCGACTTACCCGAACATGTAAGCCGTATGCCTGAACATCAAGGCTCCCGAATGGGGGCCTTTTTGTTGCCTGCAATAAAGCTCTGGTAGCAGCTGCCGAGCAGCGCACGGCTGGGTCAAGCGGCGCGCTCGTCTCCCGGGTTGCGCTCGAAGTAGCGCTTGTACTCGCGACTGAACTGCGACGTGCTCTGATAACCGACCCGATGCGCCACCTGCGCCACGCCCAGGCCCTCGGCCACCAGCAAAGTCTGAGCCTTGAGCAGGCGCAGGCGCTTCAAGTACTGCACCGGCGACAACAAAGTGCTGCGCTTGAAGTGTTCATGGAAAGTCGAGGCGCTCATGTTGGCGCAGCTGGCCAGGGTCTCGACGTTCAACGGCTCGTTGTAGTGCGCATGCAGATGGCTGATCGACGCCGCGACGCGGGCGAACTGGCCCTGCTGCTCCACCAGCGCCCGCAGCACATCGGCCTGGGGCCCGCGCAGGGCGGTGAACAACAATTCACGCAGGCGCGCCGGCCCCATGATCCGAGCTTCCAGCGGATCGTGCAGGCACGACAACAACCGCTCGACACAACCGCGCATGCCGTCATCGAGCACCACCGAGGTCATCGACTCGGGCGTCTGTGCGGCACCGGCCCGCCCTGGCGCCAGCCCCATGGCCAGCACCAACTCCCCCAGCAGCACCCGGTCAATCGCCACCGAGACCCCCAGCAAGGGGGCATTGGGCAAGGCATAGGTTTCGCATTCGAAGGGCACCGGCAATGCCTGGATCAGGTAATGCCCGGCCCCATACTCCATGGTCCGCGGCCCCAGGTACGCCAGTTTGCTGCCCTGGGCGATGATCATCAGGCTCGGCTCATAGATATGAGGGCCGCGGGCAACGTCGCAACTGGCGCGCAGTACCTGCACGCCGGGCAACGCGGTCGGGGTGAAGCCATCACCGGTGGCCAGCGGCTCGATCAACGCCACCAGGCTGGCATTGGCGTCGAGATGACGGGTCAGCAACATAGGAAAAACTTCGCAAAAATGGGATGAAAGCATCATCGCAGGTCTGCTCGCCAATGCGAGCCTTGGCAGGCCGATGCCGGAGGATTAGGCATGACACCCGGAGGAATCGCCATGGCCGTTGACCGCCTTGGCGCCCAGAATGCGCCGCCTCTCCTGTCACTGTATTTGCGAGGTTCATCATGTACACCGCCATCGGTTACGCCGCCCAGTCGGCCACCACTCCCCTCGCCCCCGTGCAATTCCAACGTCGTAGCCCACGAGCTGACGACGTCGCAATCGAGATCCTCTACTGCGGCGTCTGCCACTCCGACATCCACCAGGCACGCAACGAATGGGGGATTGCCGTTTACCCGCTGATGCCGGGCCACGAGATCGTCGGCAGGGTCACAGCCATCGGCGCCGACGTCAGCCAACATAAAGTCGGCGACCTGGTCGGCGTCGGCTGCATGGTCGACTCGTGCCGCCACTGCGAAGCCTGCCAGGCTGACCTGGAGCAGTACTGCCGCGAAGGCCCGACCATGACCTACGCCACCCCGGACCGGGTCGACGGCAGCAACACCATGGGCGGCTACTCCGACAGCATCGTGGTCAATCAACACTTTGTGGTGCGCATCCCGTCGCAACTGGACCCAGCCAGCGCCGCACCGATCCTCTGCGCCGGTATCACCACCTATTCGCCGCTCAAGCACTACGGCGTGAAGGCTGGCGACAAGGTCGGCATTCTCGGCATGGGAGGCCTGGGCCACATGGGGATCAAGTTCGCCAAGGCCATGGGCGCCGAAGTGACGCTGTTCACTCGCTCGGCGAGCAAGGCTGAAGAAGGGCGTCGCCAGGGGGCCGACCACGTGATCGTCAGCACCGATGCCGCGCAGATGGCTGCGGCGGCCGGACAGTTCGATTTCCTGCTCGACACCATCCCGGTGCAGCACGACCTCAACCCCTACCTCGACACCCTGCGCTTTGACGGCGTGCACATCCTGGTGGGCTTGATTGAACCCATCGATCCACCGGTCCACGCCGGCAAACTGGTGATGAGCCGCCGGGTCCTCGCTGGCTCGCTGATTGGTGGCATTGCCGAAACCCAGGAAGTGCTGGATTTCTGCGCTGCACACGGGATCACCTGTGACATCGAAATGCTCGATATCCGCCAGATCAACGAGGCTTATGCGCGCATGATCGCCGGCGATGTGAAGTATCGCTTTGTCATCGACATGGCGACCCTCAAGGCCTGAGCAACGCTTCAGCGCCCCTCGGCGAAATCACGCAGGACATTGCCGTCCATGCGATAGCGCACCCACTCTTCCTGGGGCTGGGCGCCGAGGGATTTGTAGAACTCGATGGCTGGGGTGTTCCACTCCAGCACACTCCATTCAAAACGCCCGCAGTCGTTGGCGCAAGCAATCTTCGCCAGGTGGCGCAGCAAGTATTTGCCTGCGCCACCGCCGCGCTGCTCGGGCGTGATGTACAGGTCTTCAAGGTACAGGCAGTTACTGCCCAGCCAGGTCGAATAGCTGAAGAAAAACACCGCAAACCCGATCGGCAGGCCATCGCGCAGACAGATCAGGCCGTGAGCGGTGGCACCTTCACTGAACAGGCTGCGTTCGATGTCGGCGACACTGGCGATGACTTCATGGCGGGCGCGCTCGTAATCCGCCAGCTCGGTGATGAAGGCGAGAATTTGCGGGGCATCGCTGGGTGTGGCCGGGCGGATCTCGATCGACATGGACGTCCCTTGAGAACGAATGAAAACGCCATACTATGTCGCCGATCGACGTTCGTCACATGGCACTGTCAAATTTTCTCCAGGCAGCGCTGGTGCTGATCAAAGGACTCGCGCTGCCCAGGGGTTACTCCGCTATCCGCTAACCCTGAAACCGCCAACCACAGAACAAACACTCGGGCTGGCCGTGGTAGATAAGGGTTCGACAAACCTACCGGTCACGAGATATCGCCATGCCCCGTCGCCCTACTCCGGACTCCGCCGTTGCGGGAAAACTGTTTGGCCTGTTCTGCCTCGCCAGCTACCTGCTGTCGTTGTCCTACGGCTCGACCTTTTTACTGTCCCTGCTGATCAGCTCACGGGGCGGTAACGAGCACGATGCCGGCAGCGTGATTTCCGCGGCGATGCTCAGCACCTTCGCCGCGGTGCTGGTTTCCGGGCATTTGTCGGACCTGTTCGGTGCCGCGCGTTCGATTGCCCTGTTCGGCGGCCTGCTGGTGCTGGCCAGCCTGGGGTTTGCCCTGACGCCGGGCTTTGGCAGCGCCTTGCTGTTTTTTGGCCTGACCCTGGGCTTGGGCTGGGGCGTGTTCTACACCCTGGGGCCGATCATCGTGGCCATGCTGGTGCCCGCAGCACAACGGACCAGGTATTTCGCCCTGCTGTCGGGCAGCATGATGACCGGCATCGGGTCCGGGCCCTTGCTGGGGCGCGCCGCCAGCGCCCTGGGTTATCCACTGAGCAGCGCGTTTTTCCTTGCCGCCCTCGCCAGCCTGATCGGTGCGCTGCTGTTCTGGCGCCTGGGTGCAGTGCTTTCGCAACGACCCAATCAGCTGGGCAATGCCGCGCTATCGCGTATTTCCTGGGCGGCGACGGTTCGGGTGATGTCCTCCAGGGCGCTGTTCCCGATCATCATGGTGGGCCTGGGTGGTTGTGTCTTCGGCGGGCTGTCGAGCTTTCAGACCAGCTACGCCGCCGCGCGTGCGCTGGATTACTCGCTGTTCTTTCTCGGGTTCATGAGCGCGGCGATTACCAGCCGCATGCTGATTGCCAGCTTCGTGGTCAAGCGCGACCCTTACTGGGCATCCTGCCTGCTGTCAGGATTGATGGTGGTGTCGGTGCTGATGTTCGGCTTCGTCGTCGACGATGCCTTCAGCTACCTGCTGGCAGCCGTGGTGCTGGGCATCGGCTACGGCCTGACCTACTCGGTGATCAATGGCCTGGCCGCCAACGAAGCGCCGCCCGGCAGCACCTCTCAAGCCCTGCTGCTGTTCAGCCTGGGCTATTTTGTCGGGGTATTCGGCTTTCCCTGGCTGGCGGGCAGGATAATCGTCGAGCAAGGGCTGCCGGCGATGCTGCTGGTGGTGCTGGGCGTGGCGCTGTTGAACTGGTTGATCACCATCGGGCGGTTATTGTGGCGCTGGCTGGTCGTGAGCAAGGCATTGCAGGAGGCGTAGGGTGCTCGTGTCAGTCACGCTCAGGGCTCGAGCCCGATGGGGAAAAACTCGCCACCGCTGTAAACCCCCAGCCAGCGCTGGCCGTCGAGTTCGCGGGTGACCGCGAGCTCGACCAGTTGGTAGAACACGTTGCGATGGATCAAGGCTTCGAGGTTGCTCCGTACGTGCACATAAGGGGCTGGTTCCTGGGTCTGCGGGTCGATGACCACTCGCAGAGGGTGCTCTGGCCCGGCTTCGGTGACTTCCTCGACGTTGGTGGTGAAACGCAAAACCTGGGCCTCACCCTCGCCTTGCACCTCCAGGGTCACGGCCACGAAAGGCGCGTCATCCACTTTGATCCCGACCTTCTCCACCGGGGTGATCAGGAAATAATCGTCACCGTCGCGGCGCATGATGGTGGAGAACAGCTTGACCATCGGCTTGCGCCCGATCGGCGTGCCCAGGTAGTACCAGGTGCCGTCGCGGGCGATGCGCATGTCGATGTCGCCACAGAAGTCGGGGTTCCACAGATGAACCGGCGGCAAGCCTTTGGACTTGGGGATTTGCCCCAGCAGATCGTTAGCTTTTTGCGCACCACTCATGTTGTTCTCCGGTTGAACTACTGATCGCCCAGGCCCAGCAGGCTACGCGCATATTGCGCCAGCGGCGGGCCCAGCAGATCTTCTGGCCTGGTGTCGTGGAACGTCAGTAAACCGCCACGACTCTTGATCCGTGCAGTATCAATCAAATACTGGGTGCTGGTCTCGATCAACATCAGTTGAATCACCCCTTTGTCGATACCCAGGCGATCCACAGCCTCTTGATCGAGCCATTCATCCGAGTTGCCGATGCGGTCGTCGGCGCTGGCAAAGCGGGTATAGAGCAGGTAATGGGCGCCTGCAGCCCGTGCCTCGCCCATGGCGGCATCCAGGCCCTCGGGCGCGCGGGCGCGACGGACCATCGGGAAATACTCGATAAAGCCGTTGAAAGCCTGTTCGGCAACCACGTTGGGGCGCGGCTCGGCACTGCCAGGCGGGGCAAACGGGCCCTGGGCAATGTAGATGAACGAGTCTGGCTGAATACGCAGGTTGTTCACCCGACGGCTGTCGCTGTGATCGAGAAAACCGGCGTCGCTCATCTGATCGCGAACCCCTTCGCCCATGTCGCTGACAGTCATGCAGCCGCCAAGCGTGACAACCGCCAGCAGCAAAACCAGGCTACGCATCCTTACCCTCCAGAAGCCGGTGACGGAAAACCGGCGAATCCGGGCAAGATGCAGCTTCCGCGCCAGCTCAGCCGCCGATGATTTTCATCACGGTCGCGCCACCGGAAAATGCCACTTCCTGCTTGTCCCCCAGGGCCTTCACCAACAGCCGTTGCAACGCCGGCAAGGCCTGGTGACGGGGCTTGTCCAGCAGGTCGCCGACATAATGCCGATTGCTCGATGACAGGCAGCCATGCAACCAGCCCGTGGACGACAAGCGCAGGCGCGAGCAGGTCCGGCAGAACGGCACGCTTTCATTGGCGATCACGCCAAAATGGCCGAGCCCGGGGATTTCATAGCGCACCGCCGTGGCATCCACCGGCGCATCGGCTTGCAGGTATTCGTATTGCTCGCCAATCAGGCCGAGTAGCTGCTGGAGGCTGACGAACTGCTGCAGGAAGGCATTCGAGTCAGAGGCCAGGTGGCCCATGCGCATCAATTCGATAAAACGCAGTTCATAGCCGCGCTCCAGGCAGTATTCGAGCAAGGGCATCACCTGGTCCAGGTTCTGCCCGCGCAGCGGTACCATGTTGACCTTGATCTTGATGCCCGCGGCGCGGGCCTGCTGCATGCCATCGAGCACCGTCGGCAGATCGCCACCGCGAGCGATGCCGCGAAAGGCCGCCGGGTCGAGGGTATCGAGGGAAACGTTGATCCGCCGAATACCGGCATCCACCAGCAACTGCAGCTTTTTGCCCAGCAACTGGCCATTGGTGGTCAGGCTGATCTCATCCAGGCCCATCTGCCCGACCGCCCGCATGAAGGTTTCCAGCTTCGGGCTCACCAGCGGCTCACCGCCGGTAATGCGCAGCCGCTCGATGCCAGCCGCCTCGATCAGGTACGCAACCCCGCGCGCCATGGCTTCGGCCGACAGCTCGTCCTGCGCAGCCACCAGCCGCTTGCCGTTAGGCACGCAGTAGGTACAGGCATAGTTGCAGGCGGAGGTCAGGCTGACGCGCAAATTGCGGAAGCGCCTGCCTTGTCGGTCAACGATCATGGATTACTCCGGCGGAAGTCGGTGCGGAAAAGCTAAAACTTGACTCACAAATCAAGTTTTAGCAATACCTAAGCCTGAGTATATTCCTGGGGCACTGCGCCATACAGGGAAACATGGCGCAATAAGGCTGCTGAATGAATCAGCTGCCTGGGGTGTCGGTATCGCGCTTGCGCTTGTTGCCCATGCGCACGCCGATATCCATCAGGAACTGGAAGAAACCTTCCTGGTCTTCCAGCACATTGCTCCAGAACGGCGAGTGATACAGCGCCACCGCGCCGTGCACCAGCGCCCAGGATGCGCAGTAGTGGAAATACGGCGGCACGTCTTCCAGCTTGCCTTCGCTGATCCGGCCCTTGATCAACAGGGTCAGGCGCTCGAAGTTGGAGGCGCGGATCTTGTGCAACTCCTCGACCATCTCTGGCACCTGGTTGCCCTTGACCACTTTCTCTTCCAGGCGATCGAACAACCGGTAGCGTTGCGGGTCGCGCATGCGGAATTCGAAGTAGGCCCGGGACAGGGCTTCCTTATCCTTGTCGACATCGGCAGAGTGCAGCAGCTCGTTCAGGTCACGCTCGTAATCGAGCATCAGGCGCAGATAGATCTCCGCCTTGGACTTGAAGTGCTTATAGATGGTGCCTTTGCCGATACCCACGGCATCAGCGATCATCTCGACGGTGACACTGTCTTCACCTTGTTCGAGGAACAGCTTGAGCGCGGTGTCGAGAATTTCTTGCTCGCGGCGACGAAACTCACGGACCTTACGAGGTTCTTTGTGCATAAGAAAAAGGTCTGTAGGGGTCAAAATTCGAAGCCGCGTATTATGCCTAACTTGCGCCAAATTGCACGGATCATCCGACCATGACTACGTTTCTTGATGAATTTGTACAGGCTCCAGGCCTTCGCTATTTGAATCATGCAGCCGTCGCGCCCTGGCCAAATCGGGCGGCCAGCGCCGTGGCGCGCTTCGCCCAAGAGAACGTTTTGCTGGGCGCGCGGGACTATTCGGACTGGATGTCACTGGAGCAGCGCCTGCGTGAACGCCTGATGCGCCTGCTAAACGCACCGTCGACGGACGACATCGCGCTGGTCAAAAATACTTCTGAAGCGCTGTCTTTTGTCGCCTTCGGACTGCCCTGGCAGAGCGGTGACCAGATCGTCATCAGCGATGAGGAGTTCCCATCCAACCGCATCGTCTGGGAAGCCCTGGCCGCGCAAGGCGTCGAAGTGATCCAGGCCAGCCTCAAGAGCGACGATCCGGAAGGCGCGCTGCTGGCTGCCTGCGGCCCCCGCACGCGCTTGATGTCGGTCAGCGCCATACAATTTGCCAGCGGCCTGCGCCTGGACCTGCAGCGCCTCGGAGCCGGCTGCAAACAGCAAAACGTGCTGTTTTGCATCGACGCCATCCAGCAACTCGGCGCCCTGCCCTTCGACGTCCAGAGCTATCAATGCGACTTTGCCATGGCCGATGGCCACAAATGGTTGCTGGGCCCGGAAGGCCTGGGGGTGTTCTACGTGCGCAGCGAACTGCGCGAACAACTCAAGCTGCACGAATTCGGCTGGCACATGCTTGAACACATGGGCGACTACACCCGCACCACCTGGGAGCCGGCCAAGAGTGCCCGGCGTTTTGAGTGCGGCAGCCCGAACATGCTCGGCGCGATGGCCCTGGAGGCGAGTCTGTCGTTACTGGAAGAAGTCGGCATGCCGACCGTCGCCACACTCATCGCCGAACGCGTGCAGTGGCTGCAGGACGGTTTGGGCGCAATCGCCGGGATCACCCTGCACAGCCCGCTCAATCCGGCTCGGCGCGGGGGGATTTTTTCCTTCAGCATCGACGGCATCGATAACCAGGTCGTGTACGAGGCTCTCAAGGCCCAGCAGGTAGTGTGTATTCCGCGCGGGCCGGGTGTGCGGTTTTCCCCGCACTTCTATACCGAAAAACGCGTGATCGACGAAACTATCGCCATAGTCGCAGCCATCGCCAAGCAGTGAGAACTCAAGCGAAGCGCCGGTATTCCAAATATGTTTAAGAAACCCGGGGAGCAAACTGGACTCGGCGCAATACTGATCAATACTTGAAATGTCGGCGCGTCATCTCCCCCAAGTGGCGCGTGGATATAGGTACCAACGGACCGCGTACCTTTGTTTTACTCCTAATGGTCTTAACCCGGATTCACCCCCCAGAACCCGGGTTTTTTTTGCCTGCGATTTGCCTCCCCAGGCCGTCGCTCAAACCGACTTAACGTGGGCCAAGGGGAACAGTCGCTTGAAGTTTTCGGTGGTCTGCTCGGCAAACCGCTCGTAGGACTCACCGCGGAGCATCGCCAGGAACTCCGCCACTTCGCGTACGTATTGCGGCAGGTTAGGTTTGCCGCGGTAAGGAATCGGCGCCAGGTAGGGGGAATCGGTCTCCACCAGCAGGCGATCGGCCGGCACCTTGCTCGCGACATCACGCAAGGCATCGGCATTGCGGAAGGTGACGATGCCGGACAACGAGATGTAGAAGCCCAGGTCAAGCGCCGCCTTGGCCATGTCCCAGTCTTCGGTGAAGCAATGCAGCACACCCGCCTGGGGCAAGGCTGCCTCGCGCAGCAATGCCAGGGTATCGGCACGTGCGCCACGGGTGTGGACGATCACCGGCTTGCCCGTTTGCTGGGCGGCTTGCAGGTGCAGGCGGAAGGATTGCTGCTGCAGCTCGGCCGCCTCTGGCTCGTAATGGTAGTCAAGGCCCGTCTCGCCAATGGCCACCACGCGCGGATGATTGAGCTCGTGCAACAGCCAGTCCAACGCCGGTGCCGCGCCCGGCTGGACGTCCAGCGGATGCACGCCCACCGAGCAGTCGACGTCGTCGTAGCGCTCGGCAAGCGCCTTGACGTCGGCCGCGTTGTCGACACTGACGCCGATACACAGGAAATGCCCGACCCCGCGCTGGCGCGCCGCCTCAAGGGCAGCGTCCAGGGAGCCGTCGTGGGCGGCGAGGTCGAGACGGTCGAGACGGTCGAGATGGCAATGGGAATCTACAAGCATAGTGAGGTTGCAACTAAATCGTATGGGTGGGGCGCCCGGACACAGTCCGGGCAGCGCGGTTTAACGTTGAGCCGGCAACCCTGTCCACTGCACCAGCAGGGCCTCGAGCAGCAGCACACGGTTGAGGTTAGCCTTGCTCAGGACCTTCTGCCGCTGGGCCAGGATCCAGTCCTGGATGTTCAGCACCTTGTCCTGGGAAGACTTCTGCGCCAGGTACTGCACCACCTTGCGCATATCCACCAGGCCGAGGCCGGCTTCATCCTGGGTCAGTTGATAACGCAGGATCAGGCTCGACCAGTCGCAGAACCAGTCGAACAACAACAGCAGCGGGATCGCATTCCAGCCTTCGGCCAGTTGGGTGGGCGACTGCTGTTGCTTGAGTAGTTTCTTCACCCCGTCGACCACCAGCGCCCGCTGTTCGCGTACGCCCTGGGCCTGCAGGGTGACCGCTGCCAGGGGCGAACCGGCTGCCAGGGTCAGCAACTCGACCCGCTCCTCTTGCGTGCAATCGGGCAACGCCTGGGCCAGCCATGCCAGGCTCATGGCCTCGCTGGGCAGCGGACAGGCTTGCTGTACACAGCGACTCTTGATGGTCGGCAACAGGCGACTGGTCTGGTGGCTGACCAGCAACAGCACGGTGTCACCAGACGGTTCTTCGAGGCTTTTGAGCAAGGCGTTGGCGGCGTTGATGTTCATCGACTCCACCGGCTCGATCAGCACCACCTTGCGCCCGCCCAACTGCGCGGTCTGGACCACGAAACTGACCAGCTCACGGACCTGGTCGACCTTGATCGCCTTGTCCGCCTCCTCCGGCTCGAGGATGTAGTTGTCCGGATGGCTGCCGGCCTTGAGCAGCAGGCAGGATTTGCATTGTCCGCAAGCGTCCAGGCCGTCTGGCCGCTGGCACAGCAGGCGCGCCATCAGACGCTCGGCCAGGGCGCGCTTGCCAATGCCCTTGGGGCCATGGAGCAGGTAGGCGTGGGCGTGCTGCCCGCGGCCGGCCAGTTGCTGCCAGAGGCTGTCCTGCCACGGATAGGCTTCAGCCACGGTGACGCTCCAGCAACTGTGGCAGCAAGCCGTCCAGCGCCTGCTGCACCTGCGCCAATGGCTGGGCGGCATCGACCAACAGGTAACGCTGCGGATCTGCCGCGGCACGCTGGAGGAATGCCGCGCGCACGGCCTCGAAGAACACCCGGCCTTCCAGCTCGAACCGATCCAGTCGGCCACGGGCACTGGCGCGGGCCATGCCGATCTCGATCGGCAAATCGAACACCAGGGTCAGGTCCGGGCGCAAATCGCCCTGGACGAAGGTCTCCAACGCCGCGATGCGCTCCAGCGACAACCCGCGGCCGGCGCCCTGATAGGCGTAGGTCGAATCGGTAAACCGGTCACAGAGCACCACCGCGCCGCGCGCCAGCGCCGGGCGGATGACCTCGGCCAGGTGCTGGGCGCGCGCGGCGAACACCAGCAACAGCTCGGTGTCGGCATGCATGACTTCATCGACCGGCGCCAGCAGCACTTCGCGGATGCGCTCGGCCAAGGGGGTACCGCCGGGCTCGCGTGTCAGCACCACTTCGATACCGGCGTCACGCAGGCGTTCGGCAAGGTATTCGCGATTGGTGCTTTTGCCGGCGCCTTCGGGGCCTTCCAGGGTAATAAACAAGCCAGTCACAGGCAGTCCTTAGTCAGAGTCATTGCGGGCTTTGCGGTGCCTGGGCGTCAGGCGTTGGCGGCGCAGGCGGTTGATCCTGCGGGACCGCCTCAGGCGCTTCGGGTACTGCTGGCACCTCGGGCACCTGCGGCACCACCGGCGCCGGCTCCTCGGGCGTCACCGCACCGTTGGCGGGCGCAGGGCTGGAACGATAGTCGGCGCGGCGCTTGAGTTGATACTCGCGCACGGCGTTGTTGTGGGCATCCAGGTCATCGGAAAATACATGGCTGCCGTCGCCGCGCGCGACGAAGTACAGGCTGCTGCCCGACACCGGGTTGAGGGCCGCGTGAATCGCTTCACGGCCGACCATGGCAATCGGGGTCGGCGGCAGGCCGAAAATCACATAGGTGTTGTAGGGCGTCGGCTCGCGCAGGGACGCGCGGGTCAGCTTTCCGTTGTAGCGCTCACCCATGCCATAGATCACGGTCGGATCGGTCTGCAGCATCATGCCGATCTGCATGCGCCGTACAAACACTCCGGCAATCTGTCCGCGCTCCTGTGGCACCCCGGTTTCCTTCTCCACCAGAGACGCCATGATCAGCGCCTGGTAGGGCTCGTTGTACGGCACATCCGGGGAGCGCTTGCTCCATTCCTTGGCCAGCACTTCTTCCAGCCGATCGTAGGCCTTTTCCAGGACTTCGGCATCGGTCATGCCGCGGACGAAACGGTAGGTGTCCGGAAAGAACCGACCCTCGGGAAATACACCGGCATGCCCGAGTTTTTCCATCAGCTCGCTGTCGCTGAGGCCGGCCAGGGTCTGTTCGAGCTTATCGTTTTTCGCCAGCGCTGCACGCACCTGGCGGAAGTTCCAGCCTTCCACCAGCGTCAGGCTGTACTGGACCACTTCGCCGCGCTGCCACAGGCCGATCAGGCCTTGTGCGCTCATGCCCGGCAGCATGCGGTATTCGCCGCTGTGCAAGGGATGGGTGGCCAGGTTGAAACGCCAGTACAGGCGCAGCCAGAAAGCGTCCTCGAGCACACCGTCGGCTTCCAGGCGATTGAAGGTCCCGGACGGCGTCGAGCCAGTGGGTACGTCGAGTAACTCTTCCTGAGTAATGTTGAGTGGCTGTTCCAGCGCCGAATTGATTTTCCAGGCCGAAGCGCCCAGCAGCAGCCCCGCCAGAACCAATCCGGTTTCCAGCAGCAGCAAGAGTTTACGTCTCACGAATCAAGCATCCAGTAGCGCGCGGGCAATTCCCTGCAGTTTACGGGTGAGCGGCCCAACCGGCCAGCTCAGCGCAGCATATGCGTTTACCGGCCAGATGCCGTAGACGCTGTTGCAGACAAAGACTTCATCGGCCTGTTGCAGTTGTTCGAGGCTGATGTCAGTGATTTCAGTGGGGATCCCCAGTGACTTGGCTTGAAACAATAATTCGCCCCGCATCACCCCGGCGACACCACATCGGCGCAAATCGGCGGTCAGCAGCACGCCATCACGCACGATGAACAAATTACTGAACACACCCTCGATGACTCGGGCATCTACGTCCAACATCAACCCTTCTGCGCATTCAGGCCCCTGCCACTCGGCGCGGGCAAGGACTTGCTCAAGACGATTGAGGTGCTTGAGGCCGGCCAGCAGCGGCTGGCTGGCCAAACGCGTGGCACAGGGGAACAGGCGCACGCCGTACTCGGCATGAACGCTGGGGTAATGTGCAGGGGGATTGCCTTGCAGGATACGTCGCGGCGTAGCTGCAGGGTCGAAGGCATAACCGCGTTGACTGTCGCCGCGGGTCAGGATCAGCTTGAGCACGCCGTCGCCGAGCTCGGCGGCATAGGCCACCAGTTCGGCGCGAATCAGCCTGTGATCCGCCGCCAGCGCCAGGCGCAAGCAGCCCTCGGCCAGGCGTTGCAGGTGGCGTTCCAGCAATACGGGTTGGCCGCCCCTGACGGCGATGGTCTCGAACAAGCCATCGCCGTAGGCCAGGCCGCGGTCTTTTAGCGACAGTGCGTCAGCCGGCTGACCGTCGACCCAGCTTTCCATCAGTCGACGAACCGACGGAACACCAGCGAACCGTTGGTGCCACCAAACCCGAAGGAGTTGGACAGCACTACGTCGATATCCATGTTACGCGCAGTGTGCGGCACAAAATCGAGATCGCAGCCTTCGTCCGGCTCGTCCAGGTTGATGGTTGGCGGCGCGACCTGGCCGTTGATCGCCAGCACGCTGAAGATCGCCTCAACGGCGCCCGCGGCACCCAGCAGGTGGCCGGTCATGGACTTGGTCGAGCTGATGGCCAGCTTGTAGGCGTGATCGCCGAACACGGTCTTGATCGCCTGGGCTTCGGCGAGGTCGCCGGCCGAGGTCGAGGTGCCGTGGGCATTGATGTACTGCACCTGGTCGCCATTGATCCGCGCATCACGCAGGGCGTTGGCGATGCAGCGAGCAGCACCGGCACCGTCCGCCGGAGGCGAGGTCATGTGATAGGCATCGCCGCTGGTACCAAAGCCAATCAGCTCGGCGTAGATGGTCGCCCCGCGTGCCTTGGCGTGCTCCAGTTCTTCGAGAACCAGGGCCCCGGCACCGTCGGACAGTACAAAACCATCACGGCCCTTGTCCCATGGACGGCTGGCGCGGGTCGGCTCGTCATTACGCGTGGAGAGTGCACGGGCAGCACCAAAGCCCCCCATGCCCAGGCCACAGGCGGCCATCTCGGCACCGCCGGCAATCATCACATCGGCTTCGCCGTAGGCAATGTTGCGCGCAGCCATGCCGATACAGTGAGTACCGGTGGTGCAGGCAGTGGCAATGGCGTAGTTAGGTCCCTGTATACCCAGGTGGATCGACAGGAAACCGGAAATCATATTGATGATCGAGCCCGGCACGAAAAACGGCGAAATCCGTCGCGGCCCGGAATCATGCAGCGTGCGGCTGGTCTCTTCGATATTGGTCAGTCCGCCAATACCCGAGCCCATAGCCACGCCGATACGCTCACGGTTGGCATCGGTGACTTCCAGGCCGGCATTACGCACCGCCTGAAATCCGGCCGCCAGACCGTATTGAATGAACAGGTCGAGTTTGCGAGCTTCCTTGACCGACAGGTACTCCTCGACATTGAAGCCCTTTACCGAGCCGCCAAAACGAGTGGAATAGGCAGAAAGGTCAGTGTGTTCGATCAGACCAATGCCACTGCGGCCAGCCAGAATGCCCTGCCAGCTGCTCGGCACATCCGTGCCCAGTGGCGACAACATACCCATACCGGTGACTACGACGCGTCTACGCGACACAGCACTCTCCTTTTTCAAATGACGACTTTGCATCAGACCTAAAGAAAAAACCGCACGCCATGATGGCAGTGCGGTTTTTCCATGACAGCTAACAACGATTACAAACTATTACGCCTGGTGGCTAGTAACGTAATCGATGGCAGCTTGTACAGTAGTGATCTTCTCAGCTTCTTCGTCAGGGATTTCGGTCTCGAATTCCTCTTCCAGAGCCATCACCAGCTCAACGGTGTCAAGGGAGTCGGCACCCAGGTCTTCAACGAAGGAAGCAGTGTTCACCACTTCTTCTTCTTTAACGCCCAGTTGCTCAGCAACGATTTTCTTGACGCGCTCTTCGATGGTGCTCATACCTTGTTTTCACTCCTAATGGACAAATTCAGGCAGCTGGCCAGTGGGTAAGTGTATAGAAAGGCTTTTCAGTTTTTCAACTGAAAGCTTCACTCCTCAAACCCTGACGACCGGCTGCCTATAAATAGATTGCAGCTTTATAACGGATTTTAGACAGCTCGTATGACATTTTTTTGAAGCGATCCGTCACATTTAACTCATGTACATCCCGCCGTTCACCGGGATTGTAGCCCCAGTAACGTAAGCCGCACCGTCCGACGCAAGAAAAGCGACCACAGACGCGATCTCTTGAGCTTGCCCCAGACGACCCAGCGGAATTTGTGTCTGCAGGGCTTCACGCTGCGCTTCAGGCAGTTCGCGGGTCATATCGGTGTCGATGAACCCAGGAGCCACCGAGTTGACCGTAATCGAGCGCGAGCCCACTTCACGGGCCAAAGCGCGACTGAAACCTTCCAGACCTGCCTTGGCGGCTGCATAGTTTACTTGGCCTGCGTTGCCCATGGCACCCACAACCGAACCAATACTGATAATTCGACCCCAACGCGCCTTGGTCATGCCGCGCAAAACACCCTTGGACAGGCGGAACAGACTGTTCAGGTTGGTATCGACGACGTCATGCCATTCGTCATCTTTCATCCGCATCATCAGGTTATCGCGGGTGATACCGGCGTTATTGACCAGGATCGCCGGCGCACCGAATTGCTCCTGGATGCTCGCAAGAACACTGGCCACGGACTCGTCGCTAGTGACGTTGAGTTCCAGGCCCGTGCCTTGAATACCATTTACCTTCAGGGTGGCGGCAATGCGCTCGGCACCTGCGGCGGAAGTAGCGGTACCCACCACGATGGCGCCCTGACGACCCAATTCCAGGGCGATAGCCTGGCCGATGCCACGGCTCGCACCGGTGACCAGTGCAACTTTACCTTGCAGACTCATGCAAGCTTCTCCTGATTCAGGCCAACGCTGCACGGGTGGCAGCGAAGGCGTCTGGGGTATTGAGGTTGGATGTCGACACGCCTTCGGCGCAACGCTTGTTCAGGCCGGCCAGGACTTTGCCCGGGCCGCACTCGACCAGATTGGTCGCGCCCTTGGCCGCCAGCGCCTGTACGGACTCGACCCAGCGTACTGGCTTGAACAGTTGCTCGAGCAGATCACGCTTGAGGGTTTGCAGATCGGCCGGCACTTGTGCGCTGACGTTCTGCACCACTGGAATCTGCGGGGCCTGCCAGTCAATCGCGGCGACGGACTCGGCAAACTGCTCGGCCGCAGGACGCATCAGCTCACAGTGCGACGGCACGCTGACCGGCAACGGCATGGCGCGCTTGGCACCCCGCGCCTTGCAGCCTTCGATGGCACGCTCGACGGCCGCCTTGGCACCGGCGATCACCACCTGGCCCGGGGAGTTGAAGTTGACCGCGCTGACCACTTCGCCTTGCGCCGCCTCGGCACAGGCCGCCAGCACGTCAGCGTCGTCCAGGCCGAGAATCGCCGCCATGGCGCCCTGCCCGGCCGGAACGGCTTGCTGCATCAGTTGACCACGACGCTCGACCAGCTTCACGGCGTCGCCCAGGCTCAGGCTGCCTGCCGCGACCAGGGCACTGTATTCGCCCAGGCTGTGACCGGCCACATAAGCCGGACGCGCACCGCCTTCAGCCAGCCACAGGCGCCACAGGGCGATCGAGGCAGTGAGGATGGCCGGCTGGGTCTTGTCGGTTTGATTGAGCTGCTCTTCCGGCCCTTGCTGGGTCAGTGCCCACAGGTCGTAACCCAGAGCATCGGAAGCTTCTTTGAATGTTTCGAGGATCAGCGGATATTGCGCGCCCAACTCGGCCAGCATGCCGAGGGACTGCGAACCCTGTCCTGGAAAGACGAATGCGAGGGAAGCAGACATGTAACAAGCCCCTAATGATCTTGTCGTCGGAGAGTTGACGCCCCGCTGTGGGGACGCAAGAAACTGACAGTTGGATGGCCAATTGAACCGAGCGGTCACATTTAAGCATTGTCCGACGAAAATGCCTAAAGCAGCAAATCCTCGAGACGCCCATGGAGTCGCTGCGGCAGATTCTCCTGAATCTCGATCAAGGCTCGCTGGATCGCACTCTGAAAGCCCTGCACGCCAGCTGAACCGTGGCTCTTGACCACGATCCCCTGCAACCCGAGGAAGCTCGCGCCGTTGTGCCGGGCGGGCGCCAGGTCAGCCTGCAAACGCTTCATCAAGGGCAAGGCCAGGGCCCCGACCATCCTTGATGCAAGATTCTGCTTGAACAAGGCCTCGATACGCCCGGCAATCATGGTCGCCAGGCCTTCGCTGGACTTGAGCAGGATGTTGCCGACAAAACCATCACAGACCACCACATCCGCCTCACCCCGATACAGGCCGTCACCCTCGACAAAACCGATGTAGTTCAGGCCCCGGGCACCTTGCAACAGGGTCGCCGCAAGCTTGACCTGCTGATTGCCCTTGATGTCCTCGGTGCCGATATTCAACAACGCCACCCGGGGCCGGGCGATCCCCAGCGTCTCGGCCGCCACCGAACCCATCACCGCGAACTGGAACAGGTGCTCGGCACTGCAATCGACGTTAGCCCCCAGGTCCAGTAACTGGCAGTAACCCTTTTGTGTCGGGATCGCCGCGACCATCGCTGGCCGATCGATACCCGGCAACGTTTTGAGCACGAACCGCGACAACGCCATCAGCGCGCCGGTGTTGCCGGCACTGACACAGGCCTGGGCCTTGCCATCACGCAGCAACTCCAGCGCCACGCGCATCGACGAATCGGGCTTGCCACGCAGGGCCTGGGCAGGCTTTTCGTCCATGGTGATGACTTCGCACGCTGGAGCAATCGACAGGCGCGCGCGATCCACAGCCGATTGGCCAGCGATCAATTCTTCAAGAAGGGAGGGTTGACCGACGAGGGTCAGGTGCAGCGAGGGCGTAGCAGACAGGCAAGCAAGGCTGGCCTGAACAATGCTGCGGGGACCGAAGTCCCCGCCCATTGCGTCAATCGCGATGACTTGAGCGGACAAGGATTACTCGTCAGCGCCCTTGTCGATCACTTTACGGCCACGGTATACGCCTTCTGGCGATACGTGGTGACGCAGGTGAACTTCACCAGTGGTCTTTTCTACGGACAGAGTGCTTGCCTCGAGAGCGTCGTGCGAACGACGCATGTCACGGGCGGAGCGGGATTTTTTGTTCTGCTGAACAGCCATAATTGATTAACTCCTAAACGTTTGGGTCACGCTTTAACTGCGCCAATACACTGAACGGGTTGGACCGCGTTACCTCGTCCTCGCTCGGTTCGGGCTCATCGAGACCCGCCGGCTGCTGGCATTCTTCCGGATGATGAGCAGGCACAATGGGCAAGGCGAGCAAAAGCTCCTCCTCGATCAGTGACTGCAGATCCAAAGGATCTTCGCCCAGTTCCAGCACGTCATAACCTTTCGGCAACGACTGGGTATTCGCACCCTCCTTTACCACAGCATAACTGCATTCGCTGTGAATCGGCAGGGTGACCAGCTCAAGACAACGCTGGCAAACCATTTTGACCTCGGTGTCGATAAAGCTGTGGATCACCACAGATTTACGTTCATCTCGTTCAAAAACGAATTTAGCCTGCACCGTACCGACATTGTCGGAAAGCGGGTCGCAGAGTCTCTCCAAATCGGCCAGCAGCATTTCACCTTGAAGGGTGGTGCCACGATCAGCCAATTTGCGCGGGTCAACGTGAGGTGGAATCGGGTCATTCAACATAGGCGCAGCATTATAGGGATGCACCCGCCCTTGTCAAAGGAAATTCAGTCCTGTCCGTCACTTGCAGGCCCCGCTAGAATTTGCGGCTGACTTCTGGAGAGCCCTATGTTGCCTTTATTACTCGCTTCAAGCTCGGTTTATCGCCGCGAATTACTGGCTCGCCTGCAGTTGCCTTTTACCTGCAGTTCCCCGGATATCGACGAAAGCCCACTGGCGGGCGAGTCCGCCACCGAGCTGGTCAGGCGCCTGGCACAAACCAAGGCCCAAGCACTGGCCGCCAGCCATCCGGGGCATCTGATCATCGGCTCGGACCAGGTCGCGGTACTCGACGGCAAGATCATCGGCAAGCCCCACACCTTCGACAAGGCCCGCGAACAACTGCTGGCCGCCAGCGGTGCCAGCGTGACCTTCCTCACCGGCCTGGCCCTGCTCAACAGCCAGAGCGGCCACTGCCAGCTCGACTGCATCCCCTTTACCGTCCACATGCGCACGCTCGACCCAGCAAGCGTGGAGCGCTACCTGCGCGCAGAGCAGCCCTACGACTGCGCTGGCAGCTTCAAGGCCGAAGGATTGGGGGTAAGCCTGTTCCAACGCACCGAAGGCCCGGACGCCACCAGCCTGGTCGGCCTGCCGCTGATTCGCCTGGTAGACATGCTGCTGGCCGAAGGCGTGCAGATCCCGTAGCTGTCGCCAGATCCAACGCACCCGGCGAGGACTGCGCCCTCGAACGCAGCCTCGCGGGCTCGGCAGCTGCTACAGGCCATAAAAAAACCGGCCACGCAGGCCGGTTTTTTTATCTCGCACAGCAATCAGCGCAAGGCGGGGCCATGAAAGCCCATCCACATGGCCAACTGCTCGGCCACACTGGCGCCGAGCTTTTTCGAGAAGCGATCGAACGGCGATTCCTGGATGGTGAAGTCCACCAGCTCTTTCTCACCGATCACGTCCCGCGCCACCGAACTGGCACTGCCCAGGCCATCGATCAAGCCCAGCGGCAATGCCTGCTCGCCCGACCAGACCAGCCCGGAAAACAGCTCCGGATGATCTTTGTCCTTGAGCCGATCACCACGCCCCTTCTTCACGCTGGCGATGAACTGCTGATGGGTGGTATCCAGCACGCTCTGCCAGAATTTGGTTTCTTCCGGTTTTTGCGGCTGGAACGGATCGAGGAACGACTTGTGCTCACCCGAGGTGTAGGTACGCCGCTCGACACCCAGCTTCTCCATGGTACCTACAAAGCCATAGCCGGCCGCTGTGACACCAATGGAACCCACCAGACTGGCCTTGTCGGCATAGATCTGGTCCGCAGCGCTGGCGATGTAGTAGGCACCCGAGGCGCCCAGGTCGGAAATCACCGCATAAACCTTGATTTGCGGGTGCAAGGCGCGCAAGCGCACAATTTCGTCATAGACGTAGCCGGACTGCACCGGACTGCCGCCAGGGCTGTTGATCCGCAGCACGACACCCTTGACCTTGGCATCCTCGAACGCCGCACGCAGGCTGCCGACGATATTGTCGGCACTGGCCGGCTCTTTATCGGCAATCACCCCAGTGATCTCGATCAATGCGGTGTAGCCCGAGCTGCGCGTCGCGCTCTTTTCAATGTCCATCAGCGGCGTGAACAGGATCAACGCGACAATCAGGTACACAAAGGTCAACAGCTTGAAGAAAATCCCCCAACGCCGCGAGCGACGCTGCTCCTGCACCCCGGCCAGCAGGGTTTTTTCCAGCAGTTTCCAGCTCTTGTCTTCGCCGTCTTCAGCACTGGCTTTGACAGGCGCCTTCCATTCGTCAGTCATTGCATCTACCCCAACCCAAACTTAATTGGCCTGCTGACCCAGCCAGGCATGCAATTGCGAAAAATGATCAATGGCCAGGCACGGCTCGTACGCACGCAGCGCCTCTATGGATTGCGCGCCATAGCTGACTGCCACAGACGCCATCCCGGCATTGCGAGCCATCTGCAGATCGAACGACGAATCCCCCACCATCAGCGCCTGCCCAGGCCCGACCGCGCAATGCGCCAGGATCTGCTCGAGCATCAAGGGGTGCGGCTTGCTAGCGGTTTCGTCGGCGGCGCGGGTGATATCAAAATAATCTTCCCAGCCATGGGACTTCAGCACCCGATCCAGGCCACGACGCGCCTTGCCAGTGGCTACGGCCAACTGATAGCCCTCGGCGCGGAACGCCTCAAGCGACTCGAGCACGCCCTCGAACAACGGCGAAGGCTCGGCCTCCAGCGCTATGTAGTGATCGGCATAATGCTGACGAAACGCCACCAGCTCGGCATCACCGATTTGCGGATACAAGGTGCGAATCGCCTCTGGCAAACCCAGCCCGATAATGCCCTTGACCGCCAGATCGCTGCACAGCGCAAAACCCGAGCGTTCAGACGCGACGTGCATCGCCTCGACGATCCGACCAATGGAATCGGCCAGTGTCCCGTCCCAATCGAAAATCAGTAGCTTGCAATCAGAGGGGTGCACTCAGGCGCTCCACGGTCTTGGCCCACATTTCGTCCACTGGCGCCTGCAACTTCAACTCACCGCCATCGGGCAGCGGCACGGTCAGCATGTAGGCATGGAGGAACAATCGCTTGCCGCCCAGATCGCGAATCTCCTTGGAGAAACCTTCCTCGCCGTACTTGGTATCGCCAGCAATGCAGTGCCCGGCGTGCAAGGTGTGGACGCGGATCTGGTGAGTCCGGCCGGTAATCGGCTTGGCTTCGATCAGGGTGGCAAAGTCGCCAAAACGACGCAGGACCTTGAACACGGTCACCGACTCCTTGCCCTCCTCCTCGTCGACTTCGACCATGCGCTCGCCGGAGCGCAGATTGCTCTTGCCGAGCGGCGCCCGGACTTGCTTGATCGAGCTCGCCCAGTTGCCGCGAACCAGCGCCATGTAGCGCTTGTCGACACCATCGCCGCGCAATGCCGTGTGCAAGTGACGCAGCATGCTGCGTTTCTTGGCGATCATCAGCAGGCCAGAGGTATCACGGTCGAGACGGTGCACCAGCTCGAGCTCCTTGCAATCGGGACGCAACTGACGAAAGGCTTCAATCACCCCGAAGGTCAAGCCGCTGCCACCGTGGACCGCAATGCCGCAAGGCTTGTTGATCACGATCAGCGCCTTGTCTTCAAAGACAATCGAGGCTTCCAGGCGTTGCAACAACCCCTGGGCCAGGGGCACTGGCTCGTCACGCTCCGGCACACGCACCGGCGGCACGCGCACGATGTCGCCCGCCTGCAGCTTGTACTCGGGCTTGATCCGACCTTTGTTCACGCGCACTTCGCCTTTACGCAAAATGCGGTAAATCAAGGTCTTGGGCACACCTTTGAGCCGAGCAAGAAGGAAGTTGTCAATTCGTTGGCCGGCATATTCCGGCGAGACCTCCAGCAGTTGTACGGCTGGGGTCGGGGGGGCAGTAGTCGTCATGCCGCGAATGATAACAATTTTTTATGGAATTGAAGCACTTAATCATTGCTGCTATAGTCGCGAACGCCGCCAAAAGCGGCTGGACAGAGGACAAACGGCAAGTTGCCGGCCCTGACCAACGCAATTCATCAGGACGCGAGGCCGTCCTACGGGGCTTTCGCATCTTCTGGAAGGTTCGTGATTGTAACAAGCGCAGGTGACATGAGGCCTGAAGCGAGTGCAACAAACAGAGTACCACTCGTCTGTTGCGCCGATATTTACGGCCAGTTCACAAAGTGCAGTCAGTCCCGAATCACACCTGGGTCGAGAGTTTCGGAAACAACGCCTGTTACAAGCTGGGAGCCAGCCAAACAGCTTTCACCCAGTCTTGTGTAGCCATGAGCGTGGACTCCCCATTGGAGAACACGGTAAATGCCAACCCGCTGCGGATTCTGCGCGCGGCAGCACCCGAATTATCAGGGATACGTGTAGGGTGGAGATGCACAACCGTCGGACCGTGTAGCACTAGGCTTATATTTAGACGCTTCATCTCGTCCACAGTCGCCGGTTGATTCCTCCTCCTGACTGAGTGCTTAAGTAGCCACAGCAAGCAGGACGCGTACGTCGCGATGAAGGCCCACATTGGCCGGACTTCGCTAGACACGGGAATGGCCAACCACTCCCGACGCACCTGACACCGACCGTGAGAAGTCGTGTGTGCCGAACGCCGTTTCCGGCAGCCCGGAAACCGACGGTACTACATGAAAAGAATGCTGATTAACGCAACTCAACCCGAAGAGTTGCGTGTTGCACTGGTAGATGGCCAGCGCCTCTACGACCTGGACATCGAATCCGGTGCACGCGAGCAGAAGAAGGCCAACATCTATAAAGGCCGGATTACTCGCATCGAACCAAGCCTTGAGGCTGCCTTTGTCGATTTCGGCTCTGAGCGCCACGGCTTCCTGCCCCTCAAAGAAATCTCCCGCGAATACTTCAAGAAAGCGCCTGAAGGCCGCGTCAATATCAAGGACGTCCTGAGCGAAGGCCAGGAAGTCATCGTTCAGGTCGAAAAAGAAGAACGTGGCAACAAGGGCGCAGCCCTGACCACCTTCATCAGCCTGGCCGGTCGTTACCTGGTGCTGATGCCGAACAACCCACGTGCCGGCGGTATCTCCCGTCGCATCGAAGGTGAAGAGCGCAACGAACTGCGTGAAGCCCTGAACGGCCTGGTTGCCCCGGCTGACATGGGTCTGATCGTGCGCACTGCCGGCCTTGGCCGCAGCAGCGAAGAAATGCAGTGGGACCTCGACTACCTGCTGCAACTCTGGACCGCCATCAAAGAAGCTTCGCTGGACCGTTCCGCGCCGTTCCTGATCTACCAGGAAAGCAACGTGATCATCCGCGCGATCCGCGACTACCTGCGCCAGGACATCGGCGAAGTGCTGATCGACAGCGTTGAAGCCCAGGACGAAGCCCTGACCTTCATCCGCCAGGTGATGCCGCAGTACGCCAGCAAGATCAAGCTGTACGAAGACAGCGTGCCGCTGTTCAACCGTTTCCAGATCGAAAGCCAGATCGAAACCGCATTCCAGCGCGTTGTCGAACTGCCTTCCGGCGGCTCCATCGTCATCGATCCGACCGAAGCCCTGGTGTCCATCGACATCAACTCGGCGCGCGCCACCAAAGGCAGCGACATCGAAGAAACCGCTCTGCAGACCAACCTTGAAGCCGCTGAAGAAATCGCCCGTCAGTTGCGCCTGCGCGACATCGGCGGCCTGATCGTCATCGACTTCATCGACATGACCCCTGCCAAGAACCAGCGCGCCGTGGAAGAGAAAGTCCGCGAATGCCTGGAAGCCGACCGCGCTCGCGTACAAGTCGGTCGCATCTCGCGCTTCGGCCTGCTGGAAATGTCCCGTCAGCGCCTGCGTCCGTCTCTCGGCGAAAGCAGCGGCATCGTCTGCCCGCGTTGCAACGGTACCGGCATCATCCGTGACGTTGAATCGCTGTCGCTGGCGATCCTGCGCCTGATCGAAGAAGAAGCCCTGAAAGACCGTACCGCCGAAGTTCGCGCCCAGGTGCCGATCCCGGTGGCAGCGTTCCTGCTCAACGAAAAACGCAACTCGATCACCAAGATCGAACTGCGCACCCGTGCCCGCATCGTCATCCTGCCGAACGATCACCTCGAGACGCCGCACTTCGAAGTGCAGCGCCTGCGCGATGACAGCCCGGAAGCCCACACCAACCAGTCCAGCTACGAAATCGCAGCTGCCGCGGCTGAAGTGGAAGAAGTGCAACCGGCCGCCGCCACCCGCACCCTGGTTCGCCAGGAAGCTGCCGTGAAGACTGCACCCGCCCGTGCCAACGCACCGGTGCCGGTTGAAGTCGCAGCTGCTCCGGTAGTCGCTCCGGTTGCGGTACCAGAGCCAAGCCTGTTCAAGGGCCTGGTGAAGTCGCTGGTCAGCCTGTTCGCCACCAAGGAAGAGCCAGCCGCTCCGGTAGTGGTTGAAAAACCTGCCGCCGAGCGTCCAGCCCGCAACGAAGAACGTCGCAACGGTCGTCAGCAGAGCCGCAACCGTAACGGTCGCCGCGATGAAGAACGCAAGCCACGCGAAGAACGTGCACCGCGTGAAGAACGCGCTCCACGTGAGCCGCGCGAAGAGCGTCAACCACGCGAAGCCCGTGAAGAGACCCCGACCGTCGCTCGCGAAGAACGCGCACCTCGCGCCCCACGCGAAGAGCGCGCTCCACGTCCACCACGTGAAGAGCGCAAGCCACGTGGCGATCGTGAAGACCGCCCAGTGCGCGAACTGCGTGAACCTCTGGATGCCGCACCTGCTGCCGCCGTTGCTGTTGCTGCTAGCGCCGTCGCTGAAGAGCGCCCGGCTCGCCAGCCACGCGAAGAGCGTGCACCGCGTCCGCCGCGTGAAGAGCGTCAACCACGTGCCGAACAAGCTGCAGCCCCGGTTGCCGAAGAAGAAGAACTGGTAACCAGCGAAGAGCAACTGCCGGAAGATGGCCAGGACAACGCCGAAGGCGATCGTCCACGCCGCCGCTCCCGTGGCCAGCGTCGCCGCAGCAACCGTCGTGAGCGTCAACGTGATGCCAATGGCAATGTGATCGAAGGCTCGGAAGAGTCCGAAGGCAGCGAAGAGCCTACGGGCGCAGAACTGGCTGCCGGCCTGGCCGTGACCGCCGCTGTTGCCAGCACCGTGATCAGTGCTCCAGCCGAAGCCGAGGCTCATCAGCAAGCTGAACGTGCAACCGCCGCCGTGACTGAAGAAGTTGTTCAGCCAACCGCCCAGGTTGAAGCGCCAGTCGTGGAAGCCACCACTCCAGTCGAAGCACCAGCCGCTCCTGCTGTAGAAGTGGCTCCGGCGGTTGAAGCCCAGACTGTTGAAGCACAACCGCAAGTAGTGGCTGAAGCCGAAGCCGTGGTTGAAGCACCTGTCGCTGTAGAGGCCGTTGTCGAAGCCCCTGTGGTGGTTGAAGCACCTGCTTTCGAAGCACCAGTCGCCGAACAGGCGCCTGAAGCCCGCGAAGAGCAGACTGCCTTCAACTGGGTAGCTGAGCCAGCCGTGGTTGAAGCCGTGGCTGCCGAGGTTGTGGCACCGGTTGCCGAAGTGGTTGCCGAGCCAGCCCCCGTGGCTGCCGAACCAGCGCCAGTTGAAGCCCGGGTAGTGGCTGAAGCTGCCGCCCCTGTGGCCGAAGCTGCGCCAGCTGCGGTCCTGACCGAAAACGGTCGTGCGCCGAACGACCCACGTGAAGTGCGTCGCCGCAAGCGCGAAGCCGAGCGCCTGCAGAAGGAAGCCGAACTGGCTGCCACTGCTGCACCGGTCGCTGAAGTTGCTGCCGAGCCTGCTGCCCCTGCCATCGACGAAAACCTGCGTTCCGTTGAAGAAGTGGTAGAGCAACACCCTGAGGCCCTGGAAAAAGAACACGAGCCTAAACCCCTCGCCTGATTCCATCCGCCACTAAAAAGCCCCGCCTGAGCAATCAGGCGGGGCTTTTTTTATCGTGGGAACCGGCGCCCGCTCCCAGGTTGGTACGTCCATCGCTGGCAAGCCACAAAGGCATCACCCGGCTGACTAACCAAAGACCAGCGCCTGTGGCTCATCCACATCCCACAGAACACCCCCATCCGTCACCGCCACCTCGACCACCTTGGCCGTGGCAAACAACGGCTTGGCCCCACGATCTCCGGACAGGGCCATCAACGCCGGGCCAAACGATGCGCCAAACCCCACGGGGTGGCCGAACTCGCCCGCCCGCACCGGCACACTGATGGTATCGGCCGCCACTTGGGCAACCACCTCATCAATACTCGCCGGCAAGATAAACGGCATATCTCCCAGCACCACCAGCCAGCCCTCCAACCCTGGGCAGGCCGCCACCGCCGCGGCGATGCTGTCGCCCATGCCCGCCGATGCCAGCCACAGCACTTCGCAGCCGTAGACACGGGCCAGCCGGGCGACCTCGGCGCGGTCCGGCGTGGTCACCAACCAGCGCGGCTGGACGCTGTCCGGCAAGTTGCGCAGGCTATGCTCGAGCACCGGCCGGACAACCCCATCGCGGCCTTTGCACAGCGCCAGCAGCTTGTCCTGGTCAGCGCCGGCCACTTGTCGATAACGACTGCCCTGCCCTGCCGCGAGAATGATCGCGCCGACATTGCGCTGCACACGCGCCATCACGCCTTTTCCTGCTGCCAGCCTTGCAGCTGATAACGCACGGGCAAACTACGGATACGCTTGCCAGTCGCGGCAAAGATCGCATTGCACAGGGCCGGTGCAATCGGTGGCACGCCCGGCTCGCCGACCCCGCCCAATGGCACGTTGCCCGGTGGCGTGACCAGATGCACCGCCAGCACCTTTGGCGCCAGGGACATGCGTGCCACCTCGTACATATGGAAGTTGTCTTGCTGGACCTTGCCGTCCTTGAAGCTGATCTCCCCCAGCACCGCGTTGCCCAGGCCCATCACGCAGGCCCCCTCGAACTGCGAGCGAATACGCTCGGGATTGATCTGCGGACCACAATCGACGGCGATATCCGCCTTGTGCACCACCAGCGTCCCGTCATCCCCGACCTCCACTTCGATGACTGCCGCCACATAGGTGACGAAGCTGTAGTGCACTGCCAGCCCCAGGCCACGGCCCTTGGGCAACTCGCGACCCCAGCCGGCAGCCTGGGCGGCGGTTTCCAGCACCGCACGCAGACGCGCGGTGTCGATCGGGTAACGTTCGGGGGATTCGCCGTAGTTCCACTCCTCGCTCAAGGTCCGCGGGTCGATCTGCCTATCAGGCCCCAATAGCTTGATCTGGTACTTGAGCGGATCCTGGCCGGCCTTGTGCGCCAGCTCGTCGACAAAGCTCTGGATGGCGAAACCATGGGGAATGTTCGACACCGAACGATACCAGCCGACCCGGGTATGGGCAGCGGCTGCGGGATTTTCCAGGCGCACGTTGGGAATCGCATAGGCCATGTTGGTGAAGCCCATGCCCAGCTCAAAAGCGGCTTCGTGATTCATCCCCGGCGCGAACAACGCGGTGATGCTCGGCGCCACGGTGCGGTGCAGCCAACCGGATGGCATGCCGTCCTGATTGAGACTGGCCTTGAGGTATTCGGCCGAAACCGTATGGAAGTAGGAGTTGTGGATATCGTCTTCACGGGTCCACTGCACCCGCACCGCCTTGCCGGGAAACGCCTGGGCCAGGATCGCCGCCTCGAGGATGAAGTCCGGCTTGGACTTGCGCCCGAAACCACCACCGAGCAAGGTGACGTTCACCCTGACCTTGTCGAACGGTATGCCCAGGCGTTCGGCGATGCGCTCACGGGTGACCTGGGGGGCCTGGCTCGGCGCCCAGGCTTCGCACTGGCCATCCTTGAAGCGCGCTACGGCAACCATCGGTTCCATTGGCGACTGTGCCAGGTGAGGCAAGTAATAGGACGCTTCCAGGCTGCTGTCGGCACTGTTCAACGCCTCGTCGATATTGCCGGTGCTGCGCACTACCTTGCCCGGCTTGAGCGCAGCAGCCTCCAGTTCCTTGCGGTAGGCAAGCGAGTCATACGCTGCATTGGCGCCGTCGGCCCAGACAATTTTCAGCGCCTCGCGCCCCTTGATCGCCGCCCAGGTATTGCTCGCAATCACCGCCACACCGCCCAGCGGCTGGAACTCGGAGGGAATCGGCCGGCTGTCGATCTGCATCACCTTGACCACCCCCGGCACCTTCAGCGCCGCACTGGCATCAAAGGACTTGACCGTGCCGCCATACACCGCCGGCCGCGCTACGGTGGCAAAGAGCATACCTTCGAAGTGCACATCGGCGCCGTAGACCGCCCGCCCGGTGACAATGTCTTCGCCGTCAATGGCACGTACCGACTCCTTGCCGATGTAACGAAACTCCGACGGCTGCTTCAGCCGCAGGCTTTCTCGCGCCGGTACCGGCAAGGCAGCGGCCGCCTCGGCCAGCGCGCCGTAGCCCAATTGGCGACCACTGGGCTGATGGCGGACGGTATGCAATTGCGCCCGGCATTCGTCGACTGGCACTTGCCATTGATTGGCCGCCGCCTGCTCCAGCATGCTCCGCGCCGCGGCCCCACACCGGCGCATCGGCTCGTACCAGTGGCGCATGCTGCGCGAACCGTCGGTGTCCTGGTTGCCGAAACGTACTTCATCGCCCGGCGCTTGGCGGACCTTGACCATGGCCCAGTCGGCGTCCAGTTCATCGGCCACCACCATGCTCAAGCTGGTGCGCACGCCCTGGCCCATTTCCGAGCGGTTGCACAGCACCGTCACCGTGCCATCGGCGGCTATGCTGACGTACACCTTGGGGTCATCGATCCAGCCGTTGGGCATGCCCTCGGCACCGAACTTTTTGACCTCGGCGAACGCCTCCTGCCACCCCCAACTGGCTGCCAGCACCAGCGCACCGGTGGCACCTACCCCCTTGAGAAAGCCGCGTCGACTGAGGTTGCTCAGGACAAAATCACTGGGTAAGCGGCTCATGCCTTGGCCTCCTGCAGATGAGTCGCCACCTGGCGGATTGCAGTCTTGATCCGGTTATAGGTGCCACAGCGGCAGATATTGCCGACCATCGCGGTCTCGATCTGCTCATCGCTGGGGTTGGGATGAGTCTTGAGCAATGCCGTGGCCGACATGATCTGGCCACCCTGGCAGAACCCGCACTGCGCCACGGCCGTATCAAGCCAGGCTTGCTGGACCAGTTGGCCGAGCGGATCGCGGTGCAGGTTGTCGATAGTACCGATATCCTGGCCGACCACCGAACCGATCGGGGTGATGCAACTGCGCGCCGGGGCACCGTCGATATGGATGGTGCACGCACCGCACAGGCCCATGCCACAGCCAAACTTGGTGCCGCTGTAACCGGCAACGTCGCGGATCGCCCAGAGCAGCGGCATGTCCTCGGTGACGTCCAGTTGATGGTCTTGACCATTGAGCTTCAGGGTAATCATGGGCACGCCCGCATATGCATGAGGTTATGGGGCCGAGTTATCTGCCGCGCTGTAGCGAGGGTTCGGAACACGCAGATCGACTCAGGCTAATGGGCTCTCTTGTGAAGATGGGTCTTCACCGGGCCTTCGGTGGAGCAAAATGAAAACATCGTCAGAAGCTCACGTTAACTGATCATTAACAAAAAAGCCCTGCAACCATTAGGGTGTGCAGGGCTCTGGGTTCAGCGTTCAAGCGTAGCTCAATAGCGGTTCGGTTCCATTTCCAGCTCGACATTAAAACGCTCGAATATGTCTTTCTGGATCCGCTGCGCCAGCGCGAGCAACTCAAGCCCGGTGGCACCGCCATAGTTGACCAGCACCAGCGATTGCAGCCGGTGTACTCCGGCGTCGCCTTCGCGAAAACCTTTCCAGCCCGCCTGCTCGATCAACCAGCCGGCCGCCAGTTTGACCTGGCCATCGGCTTGTGGATATCCGACCAGGCCCGGGTGCGCGAGGCGGATTTGCGCGGCCAACTGGGCGCCGACCAGCGGATTCTTGAAAAAGCTGCCGGCGTTGCCGAGCACGGCCGGGTCAGGCAGCTTCTCACTGCGAATGCTGCAAATCGCCTGGCTGACATCGCTGGCGCTCGGCCGCTCGATGCCCTGCTCGGTCAGGCGCTGGCGCACCGGACCGTATTCCAGGTGCAAATGCTCGACCCGGTCCAGGGCAAAACGTACCCGCAGGATCAACCAGCGGCCAACCTGTTGCTTGAACAGGCTGTCGCGATAGGCGAAGTTACATTCGGCCAGGGTGAAATCCCGCAGCTCGCCGGTCTGGCGATCGAGGGCCGTCAACCCGGCGAACACGTCCTTGATCTCGACGCCATAGGCCCCGATGTTCTGCATCGGCGCCGCGCCTACCGTGCCGGGAATCAGGCTGAGGTTTTCAAGACCCGACAAGCCCTGCGCCAGCGTCCACAGCACAAAGGGGTGCCAGGCTTCGCCCGCCTCGGCTTCGATCACTACACGCGTGCCATCGTCGCTCAACTGGCGAATCCCGCGAGTGGCCATGCGCAGCACCAACGCCTGGATGTCCGCCGTCAGCAGCAGGTTGCTGCCCGCGCCAATCACCAGCAATGGCAGCCCGTGGTCGCCGGCATACGCCAGCGCCTGGCGAACGTCGGCATCGCTTTGGGCCTCGGCGAACAGCTGCGCGCGCACATCCACGCCAAAGCTGTTGAACGGCTTGAGCGAAACCTGCGACTGCAGGTGCAAAGTCATAAGCGTCCCTTCAATTCAATCACCAGCAAATCGCAGGCCTGCTCGATCAGGTCCAGCACCTGTTCGAAGCCATGTTCACCGTCGTAGTAAGGATCCGGTACGTCATCGACACTCGACTCATATCGACGCAGGAACAGGTCCAGCTCAGCCTTGCCCTGGGTCGGCTGCAGGGTCTTGAGGTGGCGCAGGTTGCTCTGGTCCATGGCCAGGATCAGGTCGTAGCTGGAGAAGTCGGCACGCGTTACCTGTTGCGCCCGTTGCGCCGACAGGTCGTAGCCACGGCGCAGGGCCGCGGCCTGGCTGCGCTTGTCGGGCGGATTGCCGACATGCCAGTCGCCGGTACCTGCAGAAGCCACGTCGACCTGCCCGGTCAGCCCGGCTGCACGCAGCTTATGCCGCAGTACGCCTTCGGCCGTCGGCGACCGGCAGATATTGCCCAGGCAGACAAACAGAACCCGCATCAGGCCTCCAGCAGGCGACGGACGCGCTCGAGGTCTTCAAGGGTGTCGACCCCCGCTGGCGGGGCAATAAGGGCATCGGCGACATGGATCCGCACGCCGTGCCAGAGCGCGCGCAGCTGCTCCAGGCACTCGGTGTCTTCCAGCCAGCACGGGCCCCAGCTGACGAAGTCATGCAGGAAGCCGGCACGGTAGGCGTAGATCCCGATATGACGGCGGTACGGCACGCCTTCAGGCATTTGCGTCTGGCTCTTGGCGAACTGGTCGCGCGCCCACGGCAGGGTCGCCCGGCTGAAGGTCAACGCCAGGCCATTGAGGTCGCTGACGACCTTGACCACATTGGTGTTGAACAGGGTTTCAAGGTCTTCGATCGGTTCGGCCAGGGTCGCCATGCCCGCTTCGGCATGGGCTGCCAGGTTGGCGGCGACCTGGTCGATCACGCTCGGCGGAATCAACGGCTCGTCACCCTGGACGTTGACCACGATGGCATCTGGCGCCAGGCCCAACTGGGTGGCCACCTCGGCCAGGCGGTCAGTGCCGGAGTTGTGGTCGACCCGGGTCATCACCACTTCGCCACCAAAGGCTTGGCAGGCCTCGACAATGCGCGCGTCGTCAGTGGCGATTACCACTCGTTGGGCGGCACTTTTACGCGCCTGTTCCCAGACATGCTGGACCATCGGCTTGCCGGCAATCATCTGCAGGGGCTTGCCCGGCAGGCGCGTGGAGGCAAATCGCGCCGGAATCACCACGGTGAACGCGTTGCTCATTTGTCCAGGCGCTCTTCGGTGGTCAGGGTACGGGCTTCGGTTTCCAGCATGACCGGAATGCCATCACGAATCGGAAATGCCAGGCCAGCACCCTTGCTGATCAGTTCGGTCTTGTCGGCGCTGAGCTTGAGTGGACCTTTGCAGATCGGGCAGGCGAGGATGTCGAGCAATTTGGTGTCCATGAAAAACTCCCTGGAAAAAAGCGTTTAAGGCAAAAGACGTGCGGGCAACAGCCGCATCAGCTGCGTATCGAACCAGGCCACGAAAGCCGGTGAAGGCGCAGCATCGACCGCCAGGTACCACCAGTCGGGGGCAGCAAAGGCTCGGCATTTCACCGCATCCTTTTCCGTCATGACCAGCGGTAGCGATGGCGTGAAATTCAAGGCCGCCGCGCTGTATTGCGCGTGGTCGGCAAACGCATGTGGCACAGGCTGCCAGTGTAGCGTTTCAAGGGTAGTGAAGAAACGTTGCGGATTGCCGATCCCGGCCACTGCGTGCAACGCCTGCCCCGCTGGAAAATGCTCGAGGCCGCGGCGCTCGCCGGTCAACAGGTTGACCAGAGCCGTGGGTTGCAAGCGGAATGCAAAACCATCGTCGGCATCAGCCAGGGCGCCGTTGTACAGCACCGCATCAACGCTTTGCAGGCGCTCCACCGGCTCGCGCAACGGCCCAGCCGGCAGGCAACGACGATTGCCCAGGCCGCGCGCGGCATCGATCAGCACCAGTTCGAGGTCGCGCGCCAGGCGGTAATGCTGCATGCCGTCGTCGGAAAGGATCAGGTCCAGCGGCTCGGCGGCCAACAACGCACGGACGGCGCGACTGCGGTCCGGATCGATCATCAAGGGCACGCCAGTGCGCTGGACGATCAGCAGCGGCTCATCGCCGGCCATCGCGGCTGTCTGTTGCGCCTCGACCCGCCAGGGCAACTGCGGCGGCGTCGCCCCGTAGCCACGACTGACCACCCCGACCCGCAGGCCGGCGCGCTGGCAGTGTTCGATCATCCACAGAATCAACGGCGTCTTGCCGGTGCCCCCGACCGTGATGTTGCCGACCACGATCAACGGCACCGGGGGCTGGTAGATCTCGCCCTCGCCCGCCAGGAACCGCTGGCGCTTGGCCGTGACCACGCGCCGGTACAACCACTCCAGTGGCCACAAGACTTTAAGCGCCGGATGACCGGCGTACCACGCGGCGAGCAATCGATCGGACATGGCCATCAGGGTGCCGGAGCCGCCTCGACAGTGGTCATGCGCAAATGGGTGAATCCCAGCTTGCCGGCGGCGTCCATGGCGGTGATGACCGCCTGGTGCTGGGTCTTGCCATCGGCGCTGATGGACAGCGGCAGGTTGGTGTCGCCATTGGACTGTTTTTTCAACGCATCGATCACGCTGGCCAGGTCGTTCTTGGGCAGCACCTGGTTGTTCACCGAGAACGTCCCGTCGGCGCTGATGGCGACGTCCAGTTGCTTGGCCTGCTGGTCTTCGGCCGGCGAGCCGCTGACCGCTTCCGGCAAATCGACACGCAGCTGGGTTTCCCGGGTGAAGGTAGTGGTCACGACGAAAAACAGCAGCAGGATAAACACCACGTCGATCAGCGACGCCAGGTTGATGTCCACATTCTCCCGTGGCTTACGGCGGAATTTCACGCTTTGCCCTCGGTCAGATCGACGTCACGGTCGCCCTGCACCACCTCAACCAGCTTGATCGCCTCCTGCTCCATGCCGACCACCAGTTCATCGATGCGGCGTTGCAGGAACCGGTGGAAGAACACCGACGGAATCCCCACCATCAGGCCCGCGGCCGTGGTGATCAAGGCCTTGGAAATCCCCCCGGCCAGCACAGCGGCGTTGGTGGTCATGCCCGACCCCATGAACGAACTGAAAATATCGATCATGCCCAGCACCGTACCCAGCAGCCCCAGTAATGGCGCCATGGCCGCAATGGTACCGAGCGCATTGATATAGCGCTCCAGCTCATGAATGACCCGGGCGGCAGCCTCTTCGATGCACTCCTTCATGATCTCGCGACCATGCTTGGAGTTGGCCAGGCCCGCGGCGAGGATTTCCCCCAGCGGCGAGTTGGCGCGCAATTCCTTGAGTTTTTCTTTATTGAGTTGCTTGTCCTTGATCCACACCCAGACCTGCCCGAGCAAGTGCTCCGGGGTCACACGGCTGGCCCGCAGGGTCCACAGGCGCTCGGCAACAATGCCCAATGCAGCGATCGAACTCAAAATGATCGGCAACATCATCCAGCCGCCGGATTTGACCAATTCCCACACAGTGACAGTCCCCTCGAAAAAGTGCGCCACTTTAGCATACCGACAGGCCATAGAGGCCGCGCCCCCCGACGACCGTGCCCGGCAATGGCACCAGGCCACGCCGCCTCAGGGTGCAGGGCTGACGGACGGTGCACTGTGCCAGAAACGTGCTCCACGACGCATCGCCTGCGGCGCCGCGAACTCCCCCAGAAGCAGGCGCACCGCGCCGTGCTCGGCACTGTCATAGATCTGCACTCCCAGGCGTTGATAACGCTCGACCACCTGCGGATGGGGATGACCGAAGCTGTTGCCATGCCCCCGGGAAATCAGTACCCCCTGGGGCGTCAGCGCGCGGACAAAAGCCTCGGATGAAGAACTGCGGCTACCGTGGTGTGGCGCTTGCAACCAATGGCTGTGGACCGCCAGCGACGAACCGAGCAACACCCGCTCGGCACGGGCGTCAATATCACCGGTCAGCAGCAGGCGCTCACCATTGGCCTCGATCTGCAACACACAGGAATTCTGATTGCTGTCAGTCGCCCCAGGCCAATGCCACAGGGTAAACCGCACACCGTCCCACTCCCACTGCTTGCCACTGGTACAGGGCAAAGCGCGCAATTCATCCGGCAGGTCCGGCGGTTCGCCGCTGATCACCTGCGTGACCGGTAGGCCACGCCAGATCGAGCGAGCGCCCCCGGCATGATCGGCATGGGCGTGACTGATCAGCATCAGGTCCAGGTGGCGGACACCGAACTTGCGCAACGCCGGCAGGACCACCTGCGCTCCGAGGTCAGAGTCGCGAAAACCCGGGCCCGTGTCATAGAGCAGAGTGTGCTGCCGGGTGCGCACTACAATCGCCAGGCCCTGACCGACATCCAGTTGCCAGACTTCGGCCCGGCCTTCGGGCAGCTCCCGGAGCGGCGCGAACACCAGGAGCAGCAACATCGGCCAGCCGAGCAACCGCAGCGGCAAGCCCTTGGGCAGCAACAGCAATACCGCGCCCAGCACGGCGATCGCCCAGACCCACAGAGGTACTGCCGGCGCCAACCAGGCCGGCAGTTTCCCCGCCACCCAGGCCAGCGCGCCGAACAGCCCCTCGAGCAAACCGCCAGCCAGCCACAACAGGCCCTCCCCGACATAGGGCACCGGCAGCAATAACGTGCCCAACAAGGCTGGGGGCAGGACCAACAAGCTGATCCAGGGCACGGCCAACAGATTGACCAAGGGGCCGGTGAGGCTGATGGGCAGGTTGAGGATCAACAGCACCGGACATAAGCCCAGCGCAATCAGCCACTGGGCACGGGTCCAGGTTTGCCACCAGCGCCACGGCCCCAGTCGCCCGCCAAAGGTGAAAATCAACACCGCCACCGCAGCAAACGACAGCCAGAACCCCGGGCGCAAACTGGCCATAGGGTCCAGCAGCAGCACTGCATTGAGCGCCAGCAGCCATGACCACCAGGCCCCAAGATGACGAAAGCGCAGGCGCCATAACAACACCAGGCCAATCATCACGCAGGCCCTGCGCACGGGCACCTCGAATCCCGCCAGCAGCCCATAGCCCAGTGCCGCGGCGAACGCCAGGCCACAGGCCCAGGGTAACCACGCCAGGCGCTGCGGCCACAGGCCATACCGGGCGAGACCCGCAATCAGCAGATAGACCATCCCCGCCAGCAAACCCACGTGCTGTCCGGAAATCACCAGCAAGTGCACAGTGCCGGTGTCCTGCAGGACTTGCCAGTCGGCACGGCTCAACCCAGAGCTGTCGCCCAGCACCAACGCCGCCAGTGCCCCTTCTCGGCCCTGGGCGTCGACGGCCAGCAAACGCTGGCGAACCGCGTCGCGCCAGGCCCATTGCGCAGGCTGCAGGCGCTGTCCGTCCTTGACGGTGGCCGTGGCACCGATGCGTTGCGCCAACAGCCAGGCCTCGTAATCAAAGGCATGGGGGTTGAGCAGGCCCACGGGACGCTTGAGCTTCACGGCCAGCCGCCAGCGTTCGCCGCTGTTGACCCGCGGCCCGTCATACCAGGCCAGCCGGAGCAACTTCGGCACCTCGGTGCGCCGCGCCTGGGCATCGGCCAACTCAAAGCGCACCACGCCGGGTGTGTACTGCGGCAAGCCCACGACCCGGCCTTCGATCCAGCGGGTCTGGCCGTCGAGCTCCGGCGCCAGGCGATTATCGAGCGCCCACTGCGCACTGCTACAGGCCCACACCAGGCCCAATAGAAACAACGCCAGCGGGTAGGTGCGAAACGGCAGCAGCATCAGCGCCAGCAAGACCATCGCCAGCAACATCCCGACCGGTGGTAAGGCCGGCAAAAAAACCAGGGTCAACAGACCCAGTGCAAGCGCCAACATCCCTGTGCGCATAAGCCCGTCCTTGAGAGTGCCCTCTCTTGGATTAGCCGAGTCACGGCGCCGCGCATTTATTAATTGTCACAAAGTCTGAATGGGCGTTTCCTTGAATCCGGGCATACTTGCCGCCTGAACTGACCGAGAAGCCCTATGCCCCGGCGCTTATTCAAACGTTACATGCCAGACCCGAGCAGCATCAGGGAACACAAGTCCTTACGCTTTCTCGGCACCCTGCTGCATGACCCGAACCTCTGGCACCTCAACCGCCACTCGGTAGCCCGGGCCATGGCGGTGGGCCTGTTTGCCGCCTTTTTGCCGATCCCCATGCAGATGCTGGTAGCGGCGGCACTGGCGATTTCGGTGCGCGGCAATATTCCGATCGCGGTGAGCCTGGTCTGGCTGACCAACCCGATTACCATGCCAGTGGTGTTTTTCTGCACCTACCAGACCGGCGCCTGGCTGATGAATGTGCCTGCCCGCAGCCTGCCGGAGGAACTGACCTGGGAATGGATCAGCGGTGAACTGTCGACGCTGTGGCAACCGTTCCTGCTAGGGTCGGTGGTGGCCGGCCTGGTGCTCGGTGCCCTGGCTTACTGCATGACCATGACCTACTGGCGCTGGTGGGTCGGCCGGCAATGGACGCGACGCAAAAAAGCTCGGCGAACCAAATAAAAAACGGCACCTCGCAGGGTGCCGTTTTTATTGTCGCAGGGTGCCTGAATCAGGTGCGCATCCCGCGACCACTGACCAGCAACCGTGCACAGCCGACGTACAGCACCACGGTGGCCACCAGCATGAAGGTGATGGCGATGCTGATCTTGATGTCCGACACGCCAAGAATGCCGTAGCGGAAGGCATTGACCATGTGCAACACCGGGTTGGCCAGCGACACCGTCTGCCAGAACGGCGGCAGCAGGCTGATGGAGTAGAACACCCCGCCCAGGTAAGTCAGGGGGGTCAGCACAAAGGTCGGGATAATCGAGATATCGTCGAAGTTACGCGCAAACACCGCATTGATGAACCCCAACAACGAGAAGATGGTGGCCGTCAGCACCACCACCAGGATAGTCACGCCCAGGTGATGCACCTGCAAGTCAGTGAAGAACATCGACAGCAAGGTCACGATCACCCCAACCATCAAGCCGCGCAGCACACCGCCCAGGGTGTAGCCGATCAGAATGGTGTGCGGTGAAACCGGCGACACCATCAGCTCTTCGATGGAGCGCTGGAATTTGCTGCCGAAGAAACTCGACACTACGTTGCCGTAGGAGTTGGTGATCACCGACATCATGATCAAGCCCGGCACGATGTACTCCATGTAGGTGAAGCCACCCATGTCACCGATCTGCCGGCCGATCAGATTACCGAAAATCACGAAGTACAGAACCATGGTGATCGCCGGCGGCAGCAAGGTCTGCGGCCAGATCCGGGTAAACCGGCGCACTTCACGGTAAACGATGGTGTTGAGGGCAACGAGGTTGGGTTGCAGTTCGGAACTCATATGGCCACCTTCGCCAGGTTTTTCTCCACCAGGGACACGAACAACTCCTCGAGGCGATTGGTTTTATTGCGCAGGCTCAACACTTCGATGTTCTGCGTCGCCAATTGAGCGAACAACGCCGTGATGCCCACCGCTTTATCCACCTGGACTTCCAGGGTATGGCTGTCGATCCGCCGGCTCGGGTAGCCGATCAACTGCGGCGCCACCTGCATGTCGTGCTTGAGGTCGAGCAGGAACGTCTCGACATGCAACTGACCGAGCAGGTTACGCATGCTGGTGTTTTCGACAATGGTGCCGTGGTCGATGATGCCGATGTTGCGGCACAGCTGCTCGGCCTCTTCCAGGTAGTGGGTGGTGAGGATGATGGTGATGCCCTTCTGGTTCAGCTCGGTGAGGAAGCTCCACATCGAGCGCCGCAGTTCGATATCGACGCCGGCAGTAGGCTCGTCGAGGATCAGCAGGCGCGGCTCGTGCACCAGCGCGCGGGCGATCATCAAGCGGCGCTTCATGCCGCCGGACAGTGAGCGCGACGGAACATCGCGCTTGTCCCACAGGCCAAGCTGGGTCAGGTACTGTTCGGCCCGCTCCTTGGCAACCTTGGGGGGAATGCCGTAGTAGCCCGCTTGGGTCACTACGATGTCGAAGGTCTTTTCGAACTGGTTGAAGTTGAACTCCTGGGGCACCACGCCGATGCTGCGCTTGAGCGCGGCCGGGTTGCGGTCCAGGTCGTGACCGAAGATATTCACGCTGCCACTGGTCTTGTTGACCAGGGTCGAGAGAATGCCGATGGTGGTGGATTTGCCAGCCCCGTTGGGGCCGAGCAAGGCGAAGAAATCACCTTCAGCGACATCCAGATCGATACCACTCAGGGCCTGGAAACCGTTGCCGTAGGTTTTGGTTAGCTGCCGGATGGACAGAGCAGAACTCATATCGGATTTACGCACCAAGAAGGGAAGTGAGAAATACGTTGCGGCTCGCGGCGAGTAAAACCACCGCGGCGCATGAGCGTTATGGTGCTTGGCGAAGTCGCACAAGTACAGTCACGCGTATTGATAGTCAGTATTAAGTCAACGCGGTCATGACCGCTTTCTGATAGGCCGGGCGCTGTTTCAGGCGCGCGTACCAGACTTGCAGATGGGGTTGCGGAGTGCGCTCGATGGGCATCTCGAACCAGGCATAGATGAAACTGCCCAGGGGAATGTCGCCCATGCCGATCTCGGCACCGGACAGATAGGGTTGGCTGGCCAACGCCTGGTCCGCCATCGCCAGCAAGGCTTCGCACTCCTTGATCGCGGCGTTGATCGCCGACCAGTCCTGCTGCGCGGGCGGGGTGCGCAACACACCCCAGAACACAGTACGGAAGGGGCCGGCGAAACTTGAGGTGGTCCAGTCCATCCATTTTTCGGCACTCGCGCGGGCCTGGACATCGGCCGGGTACCAATGGGTCGCATTGGCGTGACGAGCCATCAGGTATCGCACGATGGTGTTGGATTCCCACAGCACAAAGCCATCATCTTCGATCACCGGCACCCGGCCGTTGGGGTTCATGGCACGGTACTCGGGCGTATCGACAACCCCAAACGCGCCGCCGGCGTCGAT
Organism: Pseudomonas sp. IT-P176; assembly: GCF_949767245.1. Taxonomy (NCBI): domain Bacteria; kingdom Pseudomonadati; phylum Pseudomonadota; class Gammaproteobacteria; order Pseudomonadales; family Pseudomonadaceae; genus Pseudomonas; species Pseudomonas sp. IT-P176. The sequence goes on along the minus strand of NZ_CATKPN010000079.1, from coordinate 124,966 downwards.
GGCCTCATAGGCCAGGCCAAGTTCCTGCGCCGCCCACAGTGGTTTTCTGACGTTCGACGAGTTTTTCCGACCCCAGATCTTCAGCATGACCTTCCCTCAATGGATGAATGCCGGGGCAGTCTACGCCGGATCAAGCGTCAGACAAATCGCTCTGCATGTCCCCCAGCAGGGCCGGCATCCGCTCGCTGAACAAATGCGGATAGCACTGTTGCAGATGCTCGAAAAAGAACGCCTCGGGCACATCGGCAAACTGCCCGTGATCCACCAGGTACTCCATGGACTGCAGCCCCTGGCGGTTGAAGGCATGAAACACACTGTCGTTGACCCCGTCGAACTCCAACGCCGGCACATCGAAAATTTCACACAGCCGCGCATTGAACGCCGGCGTCGCCTTGACCCAGCGCCCCTGCAGATACAGCTCGGTGTACCCGTGCATGGCGAACACATCGCTCTTGAGCAAGGCGATCAGGCGCGGGGTCGACAGGTGATTACGCACATCCGCCAGGCCGATGCGTGCCGCTATGCCGCAATGCCGGGCACAGCCGGCCAGCAAAGTGGCCTTGGGCACGCAGTAGCTTTCACCGGTGGCCAGGGCAAAGCTGCCGCGCAGCGTCTCGGGATCACGACTGAAGGTATAGGGGTTGTAGCGCACGGCCTCGCGCACGGCGTAATAGAGATTGACCGCCTGCGTGACCGGGTCTGGACTGCTACCCCGATGTTTTTCGGCGAACTCCACCACCGACAGGTGGTCACTATCGATGAAGCGGCCGGGACTCAGATACTCGTGCATGAGAACAATCTCCTGGGGAAGCCCCGAGTCTAGCGACACCCTCAGCACAGAGATAACGACATATCGGCCAAACATGAGAGCTTGTCACACACCCCACGCAGCTTTTGTTCGGCTTGCCGCCCGGTTTCACAAGCGAAATACACCCCCCTATTTCCTACACATTCAAACACATAGTGCCAACCGCCCCCTTTGGCAGATGCCGACTAAGCTCTTGGGGTGGTTTTGACCCTGGTTTCACGGAGGATTGAATATGTTGCTGTTGTGGATACTGGTTCTAGTGGTCGCAATTGCCTATCTGGCTCACCGCCGCACCGCGCCCCTGCCCGCCCTGGGTATCGTCGCCGCCTACCTGCTGGCGATGGGCATCCTGAGTCACGCACCCGGCTGGTTGATGCTGATTTTCTGGATCGCGCTGGCGGCCGTGGCCGCGCCCCTGCTCCTGCCAGATCTGCGGCGCAAGTTCTTCAGCGCCCCGCTGTTCAACTGGTTCCAGAAAACCCTGCCGCCCATGTCGCAAACCGAACGCGACGCCATCGATGCGGGCACCGTCTGGTGGGATGGTGAACTGTTCAGCGGTCGCCCGGACTGGAACAAGCTGCTGGCCTATCCCAAGGCGCAGTTGAGCGAAGAGGAGCAGGCCTTCCTCGACGGCCCGACCGAAGAGCTCTGCGCCATGGTCAGCGACTGGCAGATCGGCCAGACCATGGACCTGCCAGCCGAAGCCTGGGCGCATATCAAGGCCAACGGCTTTTTTGCCCTGATCATTCCCCGGGAATACGGCGGCAAGGGGTTCTCCTCCTACGCCAACTCACAAGTGGCGATGAAACTGGCGACCCGCAGTGGCGACCTCGCCTCCACCGTCATGGTCCCCAACTCACTGGGGCCGGCCGAACTGCTGCTGCACTACGGCACCGAAGAACAACGCAACCACTACCTGCCGCGCCTGGCCCGTGGCGATGACATCCCGTGCTTCGCCCTGACCGGCCCGCTGGCAGGTTCCGACGCCGGCGCGATGCCTGACACCGGAATTATCTGCAAAGGCCAATGGCAAGGCGAGGAAACCCTGGGCCTGCGCCTGAACTGGGAAAAGCGCTACATCACCCTGGGCCCCGTGGCCACGCTGCTCGGCCTGGCGTTCAAGGCCTATGATCCGGACCATCTGCTGGGCGACGAAGAAGACCTGGGCATCAGCCTGGCCTTGATTCCCACCGATACCGATGGCGTGGAAATCGGGCGCCGCCACCTGCCTCTCGGCGCCTCGTTCATGAACGGGCCCAACTCCGGCAAGGACGTTTTCGTGCCCCTGGAATTCCTCATTGGCGGCCAGGAGATGCTCGGCAAGGGCTGGATGATGCTGATGAACTGCCTGTCGGTGGGACGCTCGATTTCGTTGCCAGCCGTAGGCACGGGCGCCGCCAAGTTCACCAGCCTGGTCACCGGCCAATATGCCCAGGTGCGCGAACAGTTCAACGTGCCGCTCTCGGCCTTCGAAGGTATTCAGGAAGCCATGGCGCGCATCGGCGGCAATGCCTGGATGATGGACGCGGCCCGCATGCTCACCGCCAGCGCCCTGGACCTTGGCGAAAAACCCTCGGTGCTCTCGGCAGTGCTCAAGTATCACCTCACCGAGCGGGGTCGCGAGTGCATCAGCCACGCAATGGATGTGCACGGCGGCAAGGCGATCATCATGGGCCCGAACAACTACCTGGGCCGTAGCTGGCAAGGTGCGCCGATCTTCATCACCGTGGAGGGCGCAAACATTCTCTCGCGCAACCTGATGATCTTCGGCCAGGGCGCGATCCGCTGCCACCCGTTCGTTCTCAAGGAAATGGCCCTCGCCGGCCGCGAAGACAAGGACCAGGCACTGAAAGAGTTCGACGGTTTGCTGCTCAAGCATATCGGCTTTGCCGTGAGCAATGCTGCCAGCACCCTGGTCCTCAACCTCGGCTTTGGTCATCTGGAACACAGTCCCGGCGACAAACTCAGCCAGGGTTACTTCCGCGCGCTCAACCGCCAGGCGGCTGCCTTCGCCATGCTCGCCGACCTGAGCATGATGTTGCTGGGCGGCGAGCTGAAACGCCGTGAGCGCCTGTCAGCCCGCCTGGGCGATGTACTGAGCAACATGTACCTGGCCTCTGCCGCGCTCAAGCGTTATCACGACCTCGACTCGCCCGAGCACATGCGGCCGCTGTTCACCTGGGCAATGGAGGAAAGCCTGGGGCAGTCCGAACGGGCGCTGGACGAGCTGTTGAGCAACTTCCCGAGCAAGGTGCTGGGCTGCCTGTTGCGGGTCATCGTGTTTCCGTTCGGGCGCCGACACAAAGGCCCGGACGACCGACTCGGTGCCGAAGTGGCAGGCGTGATCGGCCGGGCCAAGGGCGACCCGACCCTCGAGGAGCTGCTGGGCGGCTGCTACCGTCCGCAAGCTGTCGAAGATCCGGTGGGCGCCCTGCAACATGCCTGCAATCTGCTGAATGCGGTCCATCCGCTGCAGAAAAAACTCCACCTGGCCCTCAAGAACGGGCAGTTCAAGCCCGCTGCCGGGGAAAACCTCATCGACGCGGCCCTTGAGGCCGGGGTGCTGCAAGCCGTGGAGGCGCAGAGCCTGCGCGAAGCCGAAGCGGCGCGTCGCAAAGTGATCGACGTCGATGACTTTTCCAAGGAGCAACTGCAACTGGCCGAGGGCAAAGTCCGCTAGGCCCCTGGCCCGTCCAGCGCGGCGGAGATGAAAAACGGGCGCCAGAGCTATATACTCCGGCGCCCGTTTTGCTTTAGTTCTAGAGGACTCCCGTTATGCTCGACCAAACTCTCGTCCAGCTCGACCTCCTGCGCAGTATCCTGGTCGCTGTCGGTGAAGCCGAGCAGGTCCCGGAAGAAAGCCATGCGCTGTTCCTGGAACGCTTCGATGAACTGCGTGCCGCCCTGCCGATCGATCCGATCGAAAGCCAGTACCTGGGCCAGGACCTGATGTGCCAGATCATCCAACGCTACCCGCAAATCGCCCATATGGTCCCACGCGACCTGCTGTGGTACTTCGCCGGTGACTGCCTGCACTACATGCCCGACGATGAGATCGACCTGTACCAAGCCCTGGAAGAACGTCGCTTCGAAGCCGAACAGAACGACGAACCTTTCGACTGGAACCAGGAAAAACAACTGCTGGCCCTGTCGAATCAGGACAGCAAGCACTGATCAACAGCAGGAAGCGAACCTCCTACAGCACAGCCAAGCAGGCCGACCGCTAGGTCGGCTCATTGAAGGGCGGCGAGGACTGTGTCCTCGAACGCAGCCTCGCGGGCTCGGTAGCTGCTACGGGGGATTGGCGGAAATCGCCATCGCGGGCAAGCCCGCTCCCACAGAAATGTACCCCCCTCCCGCACTACCTCAGAACAACCCCTCACTCTCCGGCAACTCATAGTGCGCAACAAACGTACCCACTCCAGCCGATTTCCCGGGCTTACTCAGCGTCGGCTCTTTCTCCAGGCACTCCACCAGATAATCGATGAACACCCTCAGCTTGGGCGGCAGGTAGCGCGTCGGCGAATGCAGCAACCAGGCGCCACCACTGTAGGAAGCGAGAAAGCTCCAGTCCGCTAGCACCTGCACGATCAACCCCTGCTCAAGGGCATGCCGGGCGGTGAAGTACGGCAGGCTGCCAATGCCGATATGCTGCAACACGGCCCCCAGGCGCACTCCAGTGTGATTGGCCGCATATCGCCCGCGCACGCCGACGGTCACCGCCTTGCTGCCTCGCTTGAACTTCCAGCGCGCATCGCTCGGCGTTTCCCCCAGGTAGATGCAACTGTGATTCAGCAGGTCGTGAGGATGGCTCGGCGTACCGTGCTCCGCCAGGTACTGCGGCGTCGCACACAGCAGGTGGTCGATGGTCAGCAACTGACGCCCCACCAGTCCCACCGGTGGGCGGTCGGTGATGCGGATCGCCAGGTCGACATGGTCGTCGATCAGGTCGACCTCGCGATCCTCCAGGAGCAACTCGACATCGACCTTGGGGTAACGCCGCAGAAACTCCGGCATATGCGGATGGATCACAAACCGCCCCACAGCCTTGGGCACGCTGACCCGCACCAACCCTTCGGCCTCCTGGGTAAACTGGCCACTGATTTCCATGACCGAACGGGCGGCGCTGACCATCTCCTGGCAGCGTTTGAACACCTCTTCGCCGCCATCGCTCAGGCGCAACTTGCGCGTGGTGCGTTGCAGCAGCCGGGTGGCCAGGGCCTTTTCCAGGCGCGAGATGCTCCGGCTCACCGCCGAGGGAGAAGAACCCAGCTGGCGCGCCGCTTCCGAGAAGCTGCCGGTCTCGACCACCTTGACGAAAATCGCCATTTCACCCAATAGCGGTAACGGTAGATTTATGCTCACAGCGCAACAGTCCTTTGATGTTTGAACGGATTATCACGCTATTGCGCCATCCATATAATAAAAAACGGAAATTTTGATAAGAGCCTGGAATATGACGCTTCGCCTGTTCTTCCACAGCGATGAACACAGTGCCAACGTGGAAGTCCTGGAGTGCACGCCCTACGAGAACGAATTTGCCGTCGTACTGCGTGCCACGCTGTTCCATCCCCAAGGTGGCGGTCAACTCTGCGACACCGGCTGGATCGGTGAAAGCCAGGTCCTGCGGGTGGTTCAGGAGCCCGAGCGCATCGTGCACTACGTCGATCGGCCCATCACCCCCGGCATGACCCGCATCCGCCTCGACGAGCAACGTCGCCAACTCAATACCCGGCTGCATACGGCCGGGCACTTGATCGGGCACTTTGCCGAAACCCTCGGCTGGATTCCGATCAAGGGTCATCACTGGCCAGGTGAAGGACGGGTGACGTTCAAGCCGGGCGAGACGCCCACAGAGTTCGATGCCAGTGCCCTGCAAGACGCCCTGGCCCAGTGGATTGAAGACGACCTGCCGCGCCTGACCTCGCTGCGCGAAGGCGCGCGGGAAATCAGTTTTGGTGAACTACCGGCCTACGGTTGCGGCGGCACCCATGTGCGGCGCCTGCAGGAACTCGGCACGGTGACCATCGCCAGCCTCTCGCAGAAGAAAGGCACGCTGTCGGTGCGCTACGACGTCAGCTGAGCCCCGACCTGCCCCTCACCTGAAAGCACACGTTACCGGCATGCTCGCCAGAGCATGCTCCCCCCTACCTGCTGGAGTTGAGATGCTTTCGAATTATCTGGGTGAGTTCCTGGCGTTGGCGACCATCCACTTTCTCGCCGTGGTGGCCCCGGGGCCGGATTTTGCGGTGACGATCCGCCAGAGCGTGAGGTTTGGCCGCTGGGTGGGGATCTGCACTGCGCTGGGTATTGGCGCGGGCATTTCAGTGCATGTGCTGTACACCGTGCTCGGCGTCGGCGCACTGATGCACACCACGCCCTGGTTGCTGACGGTGGCCAAGGTGCTGGGGGGTGGCTACATCGTTTATCTGGGCGTGAGCCTGCTGCGCAGCAAACCCAAGTCGACGCTTGACAGCGAACCGGCCGCCACCACAGCCGAAGCCCCGCAGAGCCTGGGCAAAGCCTTCACCACCGGCTTCCTGACCAACGCCACCAATCCCAAGGCAACGCTGTTCTTTCTGGCGATCTTCACCACACTCATCAGCGCCACCACGCCGCTGGAGGTGCAGGCGCTGTACGGACTGTGGATGTGTTTGGTCAACGCCCTGTGGTTTGTCCTGGTGGCACTGTTCTTTTCCAGCAACCGGGTGCGCCAGCAGTTCATGCGCATGGGCCACTGGTTCGAACGGACCATGGGCGTGATCCTGATTCTGTTTGCCGGACGCCTGCTGCTCTCGCTGTAACAAACTGCGCGCGCCCAGCCCCGCGGCCGGACGCGCACGCAGTTACTTCAGATTACCGCTGAGAAACTGTTGCAGGCGCTCGCTCTTCGGATTACCCAGCACTTCCTCCGGCGCCCCCTGCTCTTCGACTCGCCCTTGATGCAGGAACAGCACCTGGTTGGAGACCTTGCGCGCAAAGCTCATTTCATGGGTGACCATGATCATCGTCCGACCCTCTTCGGCCAACCCCTGGATCACCTTGAGCACCTCCCCCACCAACTCCGGGTCCAGGGCCGAAGTGGGCTCGTCGAACAGCATGACTTCCGGCTCCATTGCCAGCGCACGGGCGATCGCCACCCGCTGCTGCTGGCCACCGGAGAGGAACGCCGGATACTGCTCTGCCACACGAGCCGGCAGGCCGACCTTTTCCAGATAACGGCGAGCCCGCTCTTCAGCCTCTTTCTTGCTGACACCCAGCACCCGGCGCGGCGCCATGCTGATGTTTTCCAGCACCGTCATGTGGCCCCACAGGTTGAAGTGCTGAAACACCATCGCCAGGCGCGTGCGCAGGCGTTGCAACTCGGCGTCGTCGGCCACGCGCATGCCATGGTGATCCTTGACCATGCGAATCGACTTGCCGTCCAGGCTCATGGCACCGTCGTTGGGGGTTTCGAGAAAGTTGATGCAACGCAAAAAGGTGCTCTTGCCCGATCCACTGGCGCCGATCAGGCTGATCACATCCCCGGTCTTGGCTTTGAGGGAAACCCCCTTGAGCACTTCGTGGCTACCGTAACTCTTGTGCAACTCTTCAATGGTCAGTTTGTACATGGGCGCAAACATCCAGAAAGAAAAAAGGTACGTCGCGGCGCATCGGTCGCAGACGGTGACTGCCGCCCTTAATGGGCTGGACCGAGAAATGCCAGCCAGCGGCGTTCGGCAACCCGGAACAGACCGACCAGGGCAAAGGTTACGGCCAGGTAGATCAACGCGGCGATGCCGAACGACTGGAACGTCAGGAAGGTTGCCGAGTTGGCGTCCCGCGCGACTTTCAGGATGTCCGGGATGGTCGCGGTGAAGGCCACGGTGGTGGAGTGCAGCATCAGGATCACTTCGTTGCTGTAGTAGGGCAACGAACGGCGCAGGGCCGAAGGCATGATCACGTAGGCATACAGCTTCCAGCCCGTCAGGCCATAGGCCTTGGCAGCCTCGACTTCGCCGTGGTTCATGCTGCGAATCGCCCCGGCGAAAATCTCCGTGGTGTAGGCACAGGTGTTCAGGGCGAAGGCCAGGATCGTGCAGTTCATCGCGTCGCGAAAGAACGCATCGAGCACCGGTTGCGCGCGGATCGCGGCGAGGCTGTAGATCCCCGTGTAGCAGATCAGCAACTGGATATACAGCGGCGTGCCACGGAACAGGTAGGTGTAGAACTGCACCGGCCAGCGGATGTAGAAATGCGGTGAAACCCGGGCAATCGACAGCGGGATCGACACCAGGAAGCCGATGCAGATCGAGGCGCTGAGCAGCCACATCGTCATCGCCAGGCCGGTGATGTGGTAGCCGTCGCTGTAGAAGAACGGCTTCCAGTACTCCTGCAAGAGCTCAATCATCGCACTGCCTCCCGGGAACCTGCCGCGTAGTGCTGCTCAAGCCAGCGCAGGACGACATTCGACGCGCTGGTGATCAGCAGGTAGATCAGCGCCGCCAACACCAGAAAAAAGAACAACTGATAAGTACTCTTGCCGGCGTCCTGGGCGGCCTTGACCAGGTCGGCCAAGCCGATGATCGACACCAGCGCGGTGGCCTTGAGAATCACCATCCAGTTGTTGCCAATGCCGGGCAAAGCGAAACGCATCATCTGCGGGAAGACCACGAAGCGAAAGCGCTGCGCACGACTCAGGCCGTAGGCGGTGGCAGCTTCCATCTGGCCACGGGGCACGGCGAGGATCGCGCCACGGAAGGTCTCGGTGAAATAGGCGCCATAGATAAAGCCCAGGGTGATGACCCCGGCGCCAAATGGATTGATCTCGATGTATTCCCACTCCATGGCCACCGTGAAACTGGTCAACCAGGTTTGCAGGCTGTAGAAAATCAACAGCATCAGCACCAGGTCCGGCACCCCACGAATCAAGGTGGTGTAGAGCTGGGCGGGAATTCGCAACAGTTTGAGGCTGGACAGCTTGGCGCTGGCACCGAGCAGTCCGAGCAGCACACTCAGCAGTAGGGACAAAATCGATAACTTGACGGTCATCCAGCTGCCTTCCAGCAACAGAGGGCCAAAACCCTGCAAGCTGAATGCGGAAAGCCCGAGCGTCTGTAAGAGAGCTTCGAACATAATTCACAGGACCTATCGCGATAAAGAGGCGCCCTCCCCGAGAAGGGCGCGGGACGTTATTTGCCGCTGTAGAGATTCAGATCACCGAAGTGTTTTTTCTGGATCGCCGCGTAGGTGCCGTCATCGTGCAGCGCCTGGATGCCTTTATTGATCAGGGCCTTCAGTTCGGTGTTGCCCTTGGCAATACCCACCGCGGTCTTGGCCGGTAACAGCGGACTGTCGACGGGCGGGCTGACTTCGTAGTCGACACCTTGTGGCGACTTCAAGAAGCCCAGCTCGGCTTGCAGCATGTCCTGGATCGAGGCGTCGAGACGGCCGGAAATCAGGTCGGCGTAGACCTGGTCCTGGTTGGCGTAGGCCTGGGTTTCCACGCCAGCCTTGTCCAGTACTTGCTTGGCATAGGCCTCTTGAATGGTGCCCTGCTCGTAGCCGACTTTTTTGCCCTTGAGCGAAGCCAGGTCGATACCTACAGTGGAACCCTTCTTGTAGACCAGGGCAGTTGGACCGGAGAACAGCTCACTGGAAAAATCGATGACTTTTTCCCGAGCCGGGGTAACGGTCATCGAGGAAATCACACCGTCGAACTTGTTGGCCTTGAGTCCGGGAATCGTGCCGTCAAAATCACTTTCTACCCACCGGCACTTGACCTTCAACTCGGCGCAGATCGCGTTACCCAGATCGATATCGAAGCCCACCAGGCTGCCATCGGCGGCCTTGGATTCGAAGGGTGCATAAGAAGGATCGACGCCAAAACGCAGCTCCTTGTAGTCCTTGGCCAGGGCAGCACCGGCAGCCAGGCAGAGGGTCAGCGCAGAAAGGGTCAGCAATGTTCTTTTCATTATTATCAATTCCTAAAACCATGACGGGCGCTTGTGACCCATGGATACGGTCAGGGACTGCGCGCAAGACGCTAAACCTGATCCCGAACCTCAAGCGCTAGCTTCAAAAGCAATCCAGTGCGCCGAGCTTCGACCTCAACACTTACGCACATAGACTTACTTGTACGTACAAGCATATGCAATCACTCAGCCAACTCCCCCGCGCAAGGCCAAACCGCCCCAGGCGAAAGGCACGCAAGCCCACAGGCACGGGGGTTTCGCCGTACATAAACAGTGTATTGAGGATCAGGCCGTTCAAGGTTCAGACTGTTACCCGGTGCGCACTTCGCCCGGTATTGGTGCGTCCGGTAACAATTTGAGAGGTTTAATGGCGAGGGGAAACACCCGGTGGGCAGCAGGTATTGCCACTTGAATGGCGAGGCAACAAAAAAACCCACGCACACAAAAACGCCGCTCGATGAGCGGCGTTTTTGATGAATATGGAGCGGGAAACGAGACTCGAACTCGCGACCCCGACCTTGGCAAGGTCGTGCTCTACCAACTGAGCTATTCCCGCAATGGCGTCCCCTAGGGGACTCGAACCCCTGTTACCGCCGTGAAAGGGCGGTGTCCTAGGCCACTAGACGAAGGGGACACAGCAACTACTACCCGCAACACATGGCGTGTGCTGCGGTGACCAACAAAAACGCCACTCACTGAGTGGCGCTCTCGTTAAATTTGGAGCGGGAAACGAGACTCGAACTCGCGACCCCGACCTTGGCAAGGTCGTGCTCTACCAACTGAGCTATTCCCGCAAATGGCGTCCCCTAGGGGACTCGAACCCCTGTTACCGCCGTGAAAGGGCGGTGTCCTAGGCCACTAGACGAAGGGGACACGCTACCCGGAACACATGGTGTGTGTTTCGGTGTCCAGATCCGCATCCGAAGACTTGGTTCTGGTTTCACTCAGCACCGCCCGAAAGCACTGCTGTTTAAAATTGGAGCGGGAAACGAGACTCGAACTCGCGACCCCGACCTTGGCAAGGTCGTGCTCTACCAACTGAGCTATTCCCGCATTGGCGTCCCCTAGGGGACTCGAACCCCTGTTACCGCCGTGAAAGGGCGGTGTCCTAGGCCACTAGACGAAGGGGACACAGCTACAACTTCACTCCCTACCGCGTTTTGCTGTTCGCTTTACGCTGTAAGTGGCGCGCATTCTATGGATGGATTGAGGGGTCGTCAACCCCCCGATATAAATTTATTTAAATCAATGACTTCGCTGTCCTTTGTGGGACGTTTCGGGGTTTTCGGCCGACCGGTGTTTGACGCCTATATTCTGGCACTCGCCAAGGCGCTATAGTCCTTGGCACACCGATAGTGGCATTGTGCATCCATCGACCACCTACCCCTATCGACCGCTGCAGGGCCCGTTTCAACTCGTCGCACCGCCCTATCCGCCCCCAGGCTTAGCCACTACACTCGCACCCAAACCCAATAAAGAGGTCTTCACGGTGACACCACTCATGATCACCCTGCTAGTAATAGTCGGGATCGCACTACTGATCGCTATTGGCTACATGAACAATGTGGTGGAAAACAACAAGCTGCAAAAGGCCCGCACCAAGGTTGAACTCAATGACCGCTTGCGCCGCTGCGGCGAAATCACCGAGACCTTCCCCGGCCAGTTGATGACACCGGCCCTCAAGTTGCTGCTGGCTCGCCTGGAACTGAACGTCTGCCAGCGCATGCTCAATCTGGAGAAATCCAGCACCCCCTTGAAAAGCCGCATCGAAGAGTTGAAGGCCTTGATTGCCCAGGGCGAATCGATTCCGGTGAACAACCCGCCGGCGCCGATCCTGACCGAGGCCAAGGCCAAGGACGTGCGTTTCCTGCTCGAAGCCTTGCATGGACAGGTCACCCGCGCCGCCCACGATGGTTTCCTGCCCACCAACGAGGCAAAAAGCTGGATTCGTGAAATCCGCCACATCCTGGTGCTGCTGCACATCGAGTTTTTCAGCAATCTGGGCCAGCACGCCCTGCAACAGGAGCAACCTGGCCAGGCGCGCCTGGCATTCGAGCGTGGCGTGCAGTACTTGCGCAAACAACCCGATCCGCAGGCCTACAGTGAACAGCTGAAGTTCCTGGAAAAACTCCTGGCCCGCGCCAACTCCATGGTGCTGACCAACATTGCCCCGGTTGAAGGTGACGTGAATGAGTTGACCGAGGGCCTCAAGGAAGTCGAGGCCGATGCCGACTGGAAGAAAAAGGTCATCTACGACTGATGCCGCCTTCAAGGATCGCGGGCCAGTACTGGCCTGCGATCCTCGAAGGCGCCCCGCCTTACAGCCTGAAATGCCCGACCATCCCCTTCAGTTCCACACCCAGCTGCGCCAGCTCAATGCTCGACGCGGCATTGCCCTGCATGGCCAGCGAGGATTGATCGGCACTGGCACGGATGCTGGTGACGCTGCGATTGATCTCTTCGGCCACCGAACTCTGCTGCTCGGCTGCGGCCGCGATCTGCTGGTTCATCTGCTGAATCAGCGAAACGGCCGCAGCGATACTGCCCAGTGCGCTCTCGGTCTGCAGCGCATCACTGACCGCCAGCTTGACCAACTCGCCACTGTTCTGGATCTGCTGCACTGAAGACTGCGCGGCGCCGCGCAGGGAAGACACCAGGCGCTCGATTTCCTCGGTCGACTGCTGGGTGCGCTTGGCCAGCGCGCGGACCTCATCGGCCACCACGGCAAAGCCCCTGCCCTGCTCGCCCGCCCGTGCCGCCTCGATCGCAGCGTTGAGGGCCAGCAGATTGGTTTGCTCGGCCACGCTCTTGATCACGCTGAGGACACTGCCAATGTTCTGGATCTCGGCGCTCAAGCTCTCGACGCTGGTACTGGCCGCTGTCGCCGAGTCTGCCAGTTGTTCGATCCGCTGCATGCTCTGACGCACCACCTGCTGGCCGGACTCCACCTTGCTGTCAGCGATTTGGGCAGCCTGCGCCGCTTCCTCGGCATTGCGCGCCACGTCGTGCACCGTGGCCGTCATCTGATTCATGGCGGTGGCAACTTGGTCGGTTTCTTCTTTCTGGCTGCTGACTTCAAGATTGGTCTGCTCGGTCCCTGCCGACAGCGACTGCGCGGAGCTGGCCAGTTGCTCGATGCCCGCCTGCAGGCCACTGACGATCCGGCTCAATCCCGCGCCCATCTGCTGCATGGCCTGCATCAGCTGGCCGATTTCATCACGCCGGGTCACCACTACACTGGCACTCAAGTCGCCAGCGGCAATTTGCTCGGCCAGTCGGATTACGCTGCGCAAAGGGCTAACGATCAGTCGGGTGATCAGCCAGGCGGCGATCAGTCCGACCACCAAGGCCAAGGCCGACGACACAATGATCAGCAGCGAGTTTTGCTGCAACTCTGCCTGCATCGCCTGGTCTTGTGCGGCGTAAGCCTGATCGACCCGCTGCACCACTTCGCCAGCACGTGCATGTAACTGTTGATACACCTGTTGTTCGCGAGCCAGGAGTTCGGTGTACTCCGCCAGTTTTTCGGTGAAACTGGCGATGTGCCCGGCCACCTCGCCGAGTACAGTCTGGTAACCGCCATCCTTGACCACCTGCATCAGCGCTTGCGCCTGGCTCAACGCCTGGTCAGCCTGCTCGATCTTGCCCTGCTCGCTATCCTGCGTGGTGGCCTTGCGGCTCTGGTCCAGGCGGACCCGCGCCTCGTTCATTGCCTGCAGCATCAACTTCGAGACCTGACTGACCTGGCTGGCTTGCTCGATAAATTCACCACCCTCCTTGCCGGCCGACTCCTTGAGTGTGTAGGCGCCATCGTCAGCCAGCCCCGCCTGCAATACATCCAGGTTGTTGGCCACGCTTGCGACCGACCAACTGGCCATTTCCAGCGCCAGGTCCTTGGCCGAAGTCAGCTCGACAAATTCATCGAAGGCCTTGCGATAGGCGCCCAGGGAATGCTCGACCTCATTCATCACCGGGACATTGACCGCCGACCGCGCCTTGAGCTCGGCGGTCAGGTTGAGCAAGCCGTCAAGGCCCTGGCGCAAGGCCTCGGCGGTTTTGTCATCGGCGTGCAAGGCATACTCCTGCTCCAGCAGACGCACCTTGAGCAGGCCACTGTTGAGCGCCGACATTTGCTTGAGCCCGTCGAAACGCTGGCTGATGGTGTGCAGCGACCAGACCCCGATAGCCGCTACCAGGGCAGTCAACAGCAACACCAGGATAAAACCCAGTCCCAGTTTTTTCGCCATGCCGAGGTTGGCGAAATATCCTTGCGCGCCTGAAATCATTGCTCGTCACCTTCTTCCAGTGGCCAATGGCAATGGGGGCCATTTTCTCTCCCGGCAGGGTCGCAACCGGGGCCCCTCAAGCACAAGTCTCGGCTACCGCAATCATGGCAAAAAGCTATGTATGCGTCGCTTTCAGAACGCTTGAGGTCGATCCTCCAATGCGCAGGCCTGAAAGAACGCCAATGCTTGTGAGTCGCCGGCATAGGCCACATTGATGCGCAACCAATCGCCGGCCTCGCCGCTGGGGCTGAATTCAGCGCTGCCAGCCAGGGCAATACCGTGTCGCTGCGCGAGGGCGCGTACGTGTTTCGCTGCACAAGCCCTGGGCCTGGCCCAGATATACAGCCCCCCCGAAGGTCTGCCAAAGACTTCCCAGTCCGCGTCCTCCAGCACCTGCAGTGACGCGTTCAGCTCGCGCTTCAAACGCAGCCGCTGGCGCTGCACCAGCTTGCGATATGCCCCGTTGGCCAGCAGGGTATGGAGCACCGCTTCACTGAAACAGGAGACGCCCAGACTGGTGATCCGCTTGACCTGCGCCAGGCGCGCCACCAGCGCCTGATTGGCCACGACATAGCCGACCCGCAGCGAGCTGCTGAGGGTCTTGGAAAAACTGCCGAGGTAGATCACACAGCCAGCGTTATCCAGCGCGGCCAGACGAGTCGCACTGCGCCCGTGAAAATCGCCATAGACGTCATCTTCGACAATGCACAGCCCATATTGAGCGGCCAGCTCCAGCAGGCGTTGCGCCACAGCGAGGACCAGGCAACTGCCGGTAGGATTGTGAAACTGGCTGTTGATGAACAGTGCGCGCGGCTGATGGACTGCCAAGAGCGACTCAAGCACCTGGATGTCCGGCCCACGCGGGGTACGCGGCACCTCGAGCATCCGCACACCCGACAACCGCAATTGCTCGAACAGGTTGGAATGACCGGGCGTTTCCACCACCACACAATCACCGGGTTTGAGCAGGGTGCGGATGATCAGGTCCAGCCCATGGGTGGCGCCGGCAGTGGTGAGCACCTGGGACTGCTCGGCGACGATCGAAATCTGTTTCAGGCGCTTGAGAATCTGCAGGCGCAGGGCCGGCAAGCCATACACCGAGCTGTAGCTGAACAACCCCTGCATATCGGTGCGTGACATCTGCCGGATCGCATACCCGAGGTCATCGCTTTCGCGCCAGCTTTGCGGCATGCCGGCACATCCCAGGGGCAACGGGCTTGCCCCGGCAGCGAGCACTTCTTCAGAGCTGCACGGGAGCAGCGGCGTGACAACGAAATAGCTTGAACCATGACGCGATGCAAGCACGCCCTGCGCCACCATGCGCTCGTAGGCTTCTATCACGCAGGATTGGCTGAGCAGGTTGTCCCGGGCCAGTTGGCGAACAGAGGGTAAACGCGTGCCAGGCTCGATGGCACCCTGGCGAATTCTGCCGGCAAGCGCATCAACCACCTGCTGCACGACGGGGACCAGCGCCTGACGATCGATTCTCAATTCCATGAGAAATCAGCTCCAAATGTTTTAGATTATTTCCTCGATCAGTTAAACACAGCCTGCCTGTCCGCTTGATGCGGCACCCGGTCAAAACCCCCTCGCCCTAACCCCTTGAAACACATTCGCCAAAGACACAAAAAAGCCCACAGGAATGCGGGCTTGCTCTTACATAAGTTCCAGTGGTTGCACTGCAGAAAACTCGGCTTTCCTCAGTCCATCAAAAAGCCGTCACCCCACCATCCACGGCCAACGAATGGCCTGTGGTAAACGCCGCGCCATCGCTGCACAGGTACAGCACCGCACTGGCAATTTCTTCCACCTTGCCTATACGTCCCACCGGGTGCATGGCGGCAGCGAAGTCGGCCTTTTTCGGATCGGCCTCGTAGGCCCGACGGAACATGTCGGTATCAATCACCGCAGGACACACCGCATTGACCCGGATCTTTTTCTTCGCATATTCGATGGCGGCCGACTTGGTCAGGCCGATCACCGCGTGCTTGGACGCAGCGTAGATGCTCATCTTAGGTGCCGCCCCCAGGCCGGCCACCGAGGCGGTATTGACGATGGCGCCACCGCCCTGGGCCAACATCAAAGGCAGTTGATGTTTCATGCACAGCCAGACACCTTTGACATTGACCCCCATGATCGCGTCGAACTCATCGAGCGTGCCCTCGGCCAGCTTGCCCTTTTCGATCTCGATCCCGGCGTTGTTGAAGGCGTAATCAATTCGGCCATAGGTACTCACGGCTTGCGCCATCAGGTTTTGCACGTCGCTTTCCTGGGTCACGTTGCAACGCACAAACACCGCCTCGCCACCGGCCGCACGAATCAGTTCGACCGTGCCCTCTCCCCCCGCCACATCGAGATCCGCCACCACCACTTGCAAGCCTGCGGCGGCAAATGCCTGGGCAGTCGCACGGCCGATACCGGCGGCCGCACCGGTCACCAACGCTACCCGGCCAGAAAACGTCATGCTCATTGTTGTGTCCTCGAATAATGGGAGTGAACGCGTTTTGCCAGTCTAGCCACCCGGCCCTGTCGCACGTCAGCACTATCAGAAGGCCGGTTGATCGCTCATGAGTAGCAGTGATGAATAGGCCCACCGAACTATCACTGCGTTGGATCGAGCCGTATTCGCTGGATCAGCAAACCTTGCGACATCGGCCATGAGGGTCTATCAATCAGACTTCCTTCCCCCTTGAGTACCCGCCATGACTGCCCAGACCAACCGTCAATTCCTGCTCGCCAAACGCCCGGTGGGGGCGGCAAACCGCGAAACCTTTACCTATCAGCAAGTACCGGTGGGCGAGCCGGCGGCGGGCCAGATCCTGGTCAAGAACGAGTACCTGTCGCTGGACCCGGCCATGCGGGGCTGGATGAACGAAGGCAAGTCCTACATCGCGCCAGTGGGCATTGGCGAAGTCATGCGTGCCTTGGGCGTGGGCCAGGTCATTGCCTCCAACAACCCCGGGTTTACCGTGGGCGATTACGTCAACGGCGCACTAGGGGTGCAGGACTACTTCCTCGGTGAGCCGCGCGGTTTCTACAAGGTCGATCCGAAACTGGCGCCACTGCCACGTTACCTGTCGGCGCTGGGCATGACCGGCATGACCGCTTATTTCGCGCTGCTGGACGTCGGCGCACCCAAGGCCGGTGAAACCGTGGTGCTGTCTGGCGCCGCCGGAGCGGTCGGCAGCATCGCCGGGCAGATTGCCAAACTCAAAGGCTGCCGCGTGGTGGGTATTGCCGGAGGGGCCGACAAGTGCCGGTTCCTGATCGACGAACTGGGTTTCGACGGGGCCATCGACTACAAGAGTGAGGACGTGGTGGCCGGTCTCAAGCGCGAATGCCCGAAAGGCGTGGACGTGTACTTCGACAACGTCGGCGGCGACATCCTCGACGCTGTACTGAGCCGCCTGAACGTCAAGGCCCGCGTGGTCATCTGCGGCGCCATCAGCCAGTACAACAACAAGGAAGCGATCAAGGGGCCGGCCAACTACCTCTCGCTGCTGGTCAACCGGGCACGCATGGAAGGTTTCGTGGTGATGGACTACGCCGCACAATTCGCTGCCGCCGGGCAGGAAATGGCCGGCTGGATGGCCAAGGGTCAGCTCAAGAGCAAGGAGGATATCGTTGACGGACTGGAGACGTTCCCGGAAACCCTGATGAAATTGTTCAGCGGCGAAAACTTCGGGAAACTGGTGTTGAAGGTTTAACCCGAGCCAGCACTGCTGGCTTGTCGCACCCTCACCGGCAAGCCAGCCCCTACAGAAGCCACCACCACTCAACAGGCCGAGCGTTGGCTCGCTTGCAGCTCTTGATCTTGAGATAGCCGGGGCGTGGGCTGCGTCCTCGAACGCAGCCTCGTGGGCTCGGCAGCTGCTACAGGGGATTGGGGTATTGCCGAGATCTACGGTGTGGTGCAGGCCGCTATCGCGAGCAAGCTCGCTCCCACAGAAGAGAAATGCGCGCCCCCCCTACAAAGCCAACTCAGCCACAACCGCAGCCAACGCTTTGGCCGGATCAGCCGCCTGACTGATCGGACGACCAATCACCAGATAGTCAGAACCCGCATCCAGAGCCTGGCGCGGAGTAAGGATCCGGCGCTGATCGTCCTGCGCACTGCCCGCCGGACGAATCCCCGGGGTCACCAGTTGCAGCGACGGATGCGCCGCCTTCAAGGCCTGGGCTTCCAGCGCCGAACACACCAGGCCATCCATCCCGGCTTTCTGCGCCAGTGCCGCCAGACGCAAGACCTGCTCCTGCGGCTCGATGTCCAGGCCGATCCCGGCCAGGTCTTCACGCTCCATGCTGGTCAGCACCGTCACGCCAATCAGCAGCGGCTTGGGACCACTGCGCTGGTCGAGCACTTCACGGCAGGCCGCCATCATGCGCAAGCCACCGGAGCAATGCACGTTGACCATCCACACACCCATCTCCGCTGCCGCCTTGACGGCCATCGCGGTGGTGTTGGGAATGTCGTGGAACTTGAGGTCGAGAAATACTTCAAAACCCTTGTCGCGCAGGGTTCCGACGATTTCCGCAGCACAACTGGTGAACAGCTCTTTACCGACCTTGACCCGGCACAGCTTGGGGTCCAACTGGTCAGCCAGCTTCAGTGCGGCGTCACGGGTAGGGAAATCCAGGGCGACGATGATAGGAGTCTGGCAGGCGGACATGAGTGGGCTCTCAGGCAAGTCGAAATCGGCGCGCATTGTAGCGGAACGCGAGCCCGTCCGGGACCCGATGATCGGTAAATCATCATCAACGGTGCCCATGACTGAAAAAAAGCCTCAAAGAGCTGACGCGCTCGTTGCCACCCGCGTCAGCCCGCCCTCCCTTTCAGCGCTTGTCTTCAACCCGTGCCTGGCTGTTGCTCCAGTCGATCAGCAGACTATAAGCCACCGCCAGCAAGGTCGGGCCGATGAACAGGCCGATAAAGCCGAAGGCAATCAAACCGCCAAAGACCCCGAGCAAGACGATCACCAACGGCAGATTACCGCCACGGCTGATCAGGTAGGGTTTGAGCACGTTGTCGACGCCACTGATGATGAACATCCCCCAGACACCGAGGAACACTGCAAACCCGTAGTCGCCCTTCCACACCAGCCAGGCCGTGGCCGGAATCCACACCAGGGGTGGGCCCATGGGAATCAGGCTGAGCAGGAAGGTGACGATGCCCAGCACCAGCGCCCCCGGCACACCGGCGATCAGGAAACCGATCAGGGCCAGCACGGCCTGCGCCGCCGCCGTGCCAATGACCCCGTTGACCACCCGCTGCACGGTGCCGGCCACCAACTCGATGTAGTAACCGGCCCGCTCGCCGATCAGGCGTTCCAGCAGACGGTGGACAAAACCCGCCAGCCGCGGGCCATCGCGGTAGAAAAAGAACACGAAGACGATGCTCAGTGTCAGCTCCAGGATACCGCCACCGATCTGCGCACTGCGTGCCAGCAACCAGTTGCCGACCTGCCCCAGATAGGGTTTGACCGTCACCATCAGTGCCGCGCCCTGCTGGTCGACGCTGTTCCAGATACCCACCAACCGTCCCCCGACCAGGGGAATGGAGCCGAGCCAGACGGGCGCTTCGGGCAGGCCATCGACCTGGACATCCTTGATGAAGACCGTGGCATCGCGCACATGGTCCGCCAGGTTGAAACCCAGCCATACCAGTGGCGCCGCCACCAGCACCATCCAGCCCAGGGTCAGCACGGCGGCGGCCAGGGATTCGCGACCGTTGAGCCAACGGGTCAGCAGGCGCATCAACGGCCAACTGGCGAACGCCAGCACCGCGCCCCAGAACAGCGCCGACCAGAACGGCGCCATCACCCAGAAACTGGCACCGAATAACACCAGGAGCAGGATCTGCACCAACAGGCGATCGTTATTGAGCATGAAAAATCTCGAACAGGGTTAATCGACAAAAGTGCAAGCGAACGGCCCAAGGCACGTTCGCTTGCACAGAGCTTAACGCAAGAGTTCGAAATGCAGGCCAGGGTCTTTCACCTCACCCAGGTCCAACCGCGCACTGCGCACGCCCTGTGCCACCAGCGCCTGGCGCCAGGCATCGGCTTGGGCCCCGGAAACACTGACCCGCAACGTGGTATCGAGGTTCAGGCCACGGGACAGCAACGTCACCCACGAGGCCTGGGGTTCCCCGGTCAAGCGTGGCAGGTCCAGCGTGCCTGTGTCCTTGAGTTGCCGTAACAACGTGGCAGAGGTAGGCAACAGCTCACCCAAGGGGGCACCGGCGTCGAATTGCTCGACATGCAGGTACGCCCGGCGATTGCCTCGCGTGATGCTGTACAGCGCCACCAATGAGTTGTCCTGGGGTGCAGCCAGGCGTAGCAGCAGGTAGGCCTGGCCGTTATCGGCACCATAGAGCTTGGCGTTGCCGAAGACTTCGTTGGCCCACAGGCTGCTTTCGCCGCAATCACGCGCCTGGCACCAGAACAACAGCTCGGCGCCCTGCTTCTGCAAGGCCTCGCGGGCTGCGGTGAAGGCAGCGGTGGCGGAATGTTCCGGTGGCAACTCATAGGTCACCGAGGTCATCTGGCCCCGCGCAGTGACTTGCCCGTCAAACCGCAACTGGCCGCTGATCTTGCGGATCGCACCCATGGGGTAGATCCGCTCCAGCTCGGCGGGCGGACGATAATCGACGATTTGCGCATCGGCCATGCGTGGCACCAGCGGCAAATCCTGGCTGCCCGGCACGTCGGCAGCCGACGCCAACGAACTGCAACAGGCAAGTACGAACAAACTGAAAAAACGCATGCGCTTCAACCTTGAAGAGACTCTCATCGGATCAGCATGGCCTGGGCGCCCTTGATGACACTGGCGTCGTCGATGCGTTGTGGCACCAACAACCCGCGCTGCACTGCCGGGCGCTCGGCCATGGCTGCCATCCAGCGCTGCAAGGCCGGCAAGCCATCAACCGAGACCCCGGACCACTCATGGCCACGCACCCACGGATAGGTCGCAATGTCGGCAATGCTGTAGGTGTCGGCGAGGTATTCGACGGTTTCCAGACGGCTGTCGAGCACCTCGTACAGGCGGCGGGTTTCGTGCTGGTAACGGTCGATGGCGCCCTGCAGTTTTTCCGCAAAGTAGCGGAAAAACACATTCGCCTGGCCCTGCATCGGGCCGATGCCGCCCATCTGGAACATCAGCCACTGGATTACCCGCGAACGCCCTTGTGGGTCGGTGGGCAGCAGTTGCCCGCTCAGTTCAGCGAGGTAGAGCAGGATCGCGCCGGATTCGAACACGGCAAAATCGCCGTTGGCGCGGTCGACAATCGCCGGAATCCGGCCATTGGGATTGATCTTGAGAAACGCGGGTGCCTTTTGTTCCTTCTTGTCGAAACTCAGGGCATGCACCGTGTAGGGCATGCCGAGTTCCTCGAGCACGATAGAGACCTTGTGGCCATTAGGGGTCGCAGCGGTGTAGAGATCTATCATGGTTGTCTCCCATTTCAACCCGCCCAGCCTCGACAGTTGCCCGCTGCAAGTCAAGGAATGGCGAAAAAGCGATTGAAACAGTCTGCAACAAGGGTTGCCCCCTCCTCGTCGTTCAAGTGCAAGTGATGCCCGCCTGGCAGCTGTTCGTGGCTAAAGGGTAGACGCTCCAGCAACTCGGGATGCTTGCCGAGCATGCCGTCGGCCGCGACTACCAGGTGCGCCGGACAGCTGATGCGCCGGGCAAAGGACAGCGCCTGCTCACTGGACAGGCGCAGGGGTGAAGGCAGTGTCAGGCGACTGTCAGTGCGCCAGGTGTAGCCGCCCGGCACCGGCATCAGCCCGCGCTCGGCGAGCAACTCAGCCGCTTCACGACTGACCGCCACCAGGCCTTTCATCCTCACTTGCACAGCCTGGTCAATGCTGCTGTAAACCGGTTTGCGCTTGCCTTGCAGGTCCAGTTGCGCCTGCAACGCCATGCCCATGCGCTCGGCAGCATTGTCATGTTCCGCCGTGGGGGGAATCACCCCGTCGATCAACGCCAGGTGCGTCACGCGCTCGGGCATGGCACCCGCCAGCACCACCGAGACAATCGCCCCCATGGAATGGCCAAGCAGGGCAAATCGGTGCCAGCCCATCTGTTCGGCAACGTGCAGCACGTCGTGGGCGTAATCCCACAGGGCATAACCGGCCCCCAGGGGGCGATGCCCGGAATGACCATGCCCGGCCATATCCAGGGCCAACACGCGCAAGCCCTTGAGCCGGGGTGCCAGCCTGGCGAAGCTGTTGGCGTTGTCGAGCCAGCCATGCAGAGCGATCACTGGCAGGCCATCTTCAGGCCCGAACAGGTGGGCCGCCAATTCGATGTGCGGCAGGTTCAGGCGCACCTCGGTGACGCTGCTCACGCGCATTCCCGGTCGCTGCGACCGGCCCAGCGCTGGAACAGCTCCTTGAGCAATCCGGCGGTGTCTTGTGGCCGTTCGAGGGGGAACATGTGGCCGCCGGGCACAGTCAGGGACTCGCCCTGGGGCATGCGGGCCACCGCGCTGGCGTGATGACGCATGACCACCCGGCTCTGCCGCCCACGCACCACCGCCAGCGGCACCTGCAACTGACGCGTACGACCAGGACTGGTGTGCGGCACCCCCCGGTAGATACTGATCTCGGTGGCCGGGTCAAAACGCAACCGCAAACGATCGCCGACCTTGTGCAAACCATGTTGCAGGTAGGCGTCGAAACACTCCGGGTCGAAACCGCGGAACAGGCTCTTGCCGGCAAAGTAATGCCGGGCTGCCTCGAGGTCGGCAAACTCTTCCCGGCGCCCCAGGGTGCGCCCGGCGGGGGTCAGGCGGTCGATAAAACCAAAACGCTTGGCCGCGCGGATCACCCACTGATCGGTACGGGTCAGCACGGGCGAATCAAGCATCACCACCCCGCGGTACAACTGCGGGCAACGCAATGCGGCGTGCAGGTGCAGGACGCCGCCGAAGGAATGCCCCACCCCCCACACCGGGCCTGGTTGCTGCTCCAGGTGATGGATCAACTCGTCCACCAGGTTGAACCAGTTGTCGTCCGCCGGAAACCGTGGGTCATGGGCGTGCTGCTGCAGATGCGCGACTTGATACTCCGGCGCAAGTGCGGCAAACAACTTGCCGTAGGTGCCTGAAGGAAAGCCATTGGCATGGGCGAAAAAAATCTGCTGCGGCATAACGACATATCCATAAACAAAATCAAGGGTTGATTGTCCGCAAGACCCAGGTCCGGGGCAATGACCGTAACTGCCAGGAAGGGTGACAGTCAGGCCATGGTTATGTAGATCGCCCACGCCCCAGCAGCAGCGGATCAGCGTGCTGGAGGTGCCTCACCCAGCGGCACCACCGCCATGGTCAGGCGCGACACGCAACTGGCCTTGCCTTCATCGCTGCTCAGGCGAATGTCCCAGACGTGGGTGGTACGCCCGATGTGGATCGGCCTGGCCACCGCCGTGACCCGCCCGCTGCGCAGCCCTCGCAGGTGGTTGGCATTGATTTCCAGGCCAACGCAATAGAACTTGCTCGCATCGATGCACAGGTAACTGGCCATCGAGCCAACCGACTCGGCCAGCACCACGGAGGCGCCGCCATGCAACAAGCCGTAGGGCTGATGGGTGCGGTGATCGATCACCATGCTGGCGGTCAGCGATTGCTCGTCAAACGACTCAAAACGAATATCCAGCACTTCGCCAATGGTGTTTTTCTGAATCGCATTCAGTTGTTCAATGTTTGGAGCAGTACGCCACAGACTCATCTCTTGGTCCCTTATTGCTGTTGTTTGCCTCAATCCTGCCACAGCACCGCTTCGCTGCGCGCGCTCCATTCTTCGAAGCGCGCACCGTAGGTGGCCTCGATCACGTTGCGCTTGATCTTCAGGGTCGGGGTCAGAAAGCCGTTCTCCACCGCCCAGCTGTCCTTGACCACCACCAACTGGCGTAGGCGCTCATGTTTGTCGAGGGCGCCATTGACCTCTTCGAGCAGGCTTTCCAGGCTCGCATGCAGGGCATTTCGCGCCGCGCTGGCGGCATCCTGCAGTCCCACCGCCGACAGCACGCACAGGCCCAACGGCGCACTCAGGCCGTCGCCAACCACACACACTTGCTCGATGCGCGAGTGCACCGCCAGGCGGTTCTCGATCGGTGCCGGGGCCACGTACTTGCCCTTGCTAGTCTTGAAGATTTCCTTGAGCCGTCCGGTCAGGCGCAAATAACCCTCGGCGTCCTGCTCGCCCTTATCGCCTGTGCGCAGAAATCCATCTTCGGTAATGGTCTCGGCGGTTTTCTGCGGCTCCTTGAAATAGCCCTGCATGGTGGCGCCGCTGCGCACCTGCACCTCGCCCGTTGTGTCGATGCGCACTTGCACCTCAGGGCACGGTTTGCCGATCCAGCCGGGGCGTTGCAGGCCCGGCAGGGAGATATGCGAATAACCGCAACTTTCGGTCATCCCGTAGACCTCCAGCACATCCAGTCCCAGGCGCTTGTACCAATGCAGCAGGGCCAAGGGCACCGGTGCAGCGCCGGACAGGGCAATGCGCAAGGCATCCAGGCCCAGGCCGGCCAGCACCTTGTGCCCGACCCGCTTGCCGATGATCGGCAGGCCCAGCAAAAAATCCAGGCGTCGGGCCGGGATCTTGCTGTAGACCCCCATCTGGAACTTGGTCCAGATCCGCGGCACGCCAAACAACGCCGTGGGCCGGGCGCGCTGCAAATCAACCAGGAAGGTGTCGAGGCTCTCGGCAAAAAACACTGTTTGCCCGGTATAAATCGATGCCATTTCGACAAACATGCGTTCGGCGACATGGCACAGCGGCAGGTACGACAACAGTCGATCCGACTCAGTGAGGTTGAACAACTGGGTGCCATGGGTGGCGGCAAAGCCGAGGTTGGCAAAGCTGTGCATCACCCCTTTGGGCAGGCCCGTGGTGCCGGAGGTATAGATGATGGTCGCCAACTCGTCGGCATCCGGCGTCGGGTTGTCCTGGATCGGTGAACTGCGCTGCAGGTCGGCCCAACTGTAGTCAAACGTCGCCGCGGGGCACAGTGGCAGGCTGATGGTGGGCAGGTCGGCGCTGACGCCCTTGGACATGCCTGGCCAGTCATCCAGCTTGCCGATGAATGCCAGGGCCGCCTGCGAGTGCTCCAGCACCTGGGCCACCGACTCGGCCGTCAGGTTGGGGTACAGCGGCACCGACACATGCCCGGCCATCCAGATCGCCAGGTCAGCGATGATCCAGTGCGCACAGTTTTTCGAGATCAGAGCAATGTGGCTGCCCTGGGGCAATTCCCGGGCGCGCAGCCAGTGCGCGGCGCAACGAGCCTGGTGACCGACATCGGCCCAGGTCAGCGTCTCGACCTGGCCACCCCCGGTCGGCTGGACCATGAACCGCTGGCGCGGGTGACGGGCTTCACGCTCGTAGAACACTTGCAGCGGCAAACGAAAAGCGGCGGGCATGGAATGCGCTCCTGTTTTTGTTCGGTGTCGCCGCAAGCGTAGACCAACCAAGCGATTGCTTGGTTGTCTATTTCAAACAAAAAAACCCGCCCCTGAGCGCCGGGGTATTACGGGTGTTTGAGGCTGTTGAGCTTCATCAGCCCGGCCAGCGGCCACTCGCCTTCGAGTTCCGCCAGGCCTGCCGTGCGCACGGCCACAGGCTCCTGCACATGACCGTGCTGCAAAAACCCCAGCAGATTGCCCACCAATGGGTTGTGGCTGACCAGTAGCACGTTGTCCACCGAGGCCAGTTGCTCGGCCACGGCTTGCGGACGGCTGTCGGGGGTCAGCCATTCGACGGTGCGAATGTCTGGCACGAAACCCAGGGCCTCGCGCACCAGTTGTGCCGTTTGCTGGGCGCGCAGATAGGGGCTGGCGTAGATCGCGGTCAGCGGTTCGCCGATCAACCGGGCGGCACTGCGCAAGGCTTCCTCGCAGCCGTGGGGCGTCAATGCCCGCTCCGAGTCCGGACGCGAACCATAGGGCTGTGCTTCACCATGGCGCAACACCCAGACTTTCATAGTTTTGGCTCCTCATCACGGACCGGATGTGGTGCTGGCGCCACTGTGTGCGGGGCCTCGCCTTCCGGGGTGCGCGGGGTTGGCCAGTCGGCAAACGGCCAGGGTTTCTGGTCGCTGTGGAAGCTGCCGAAACGGCCGATCTGCGCGAGGAACTGGCTGAGGCTGTCACCGAAGTTCATCAGCCCGGCACTCGGGGCACCATAAATCAGGCGGTAGACCAGTTGCACCAGCACCACGGCGCCGAGAATGAATTGCGCCACCTGCCACACCAGCACAAACACCAGCATCCACAGCACCCGCAGGAGGATGGACTCGTACCTGGCTTCTACTTTGGGTTCGTTCATGTCTTGCTCCCTGCCCCCGTCAATCGAGGGCTCAGTTGAAACCGCTGGTGGAGATAAAATCGACATCGGTTTTCGGCTCGCCACGCATCAGCAGTTCAATCACCTGCTCCAGCGTGCGCCCTTCAAACAGAATGGCGTGCAGGCCGGCGACCAACGGCATATAGACTCCGACTTCCTGGGACTTGGCCTTGAGCACCTTGAGGGTGTTGACGCCCTCGGCGACCTCGCCCAGGCGGTTCACCGCATCCTCCAGGCTCAAGCCCTGGCCCAGGGCAAAACCCACCTGATAGTTGCGGCTCTTGGGTGAAGAGCAGGTGACAATCAAGTCGCCGACCCCGGCCAGACCGAGGAACGTCATCGGGTTGGCACCACGATTCACCGCAAAACGGGTCATTTCCGCCAGCGCCCGGGTGATCAACATGCTCTTGGTGTTTTCCCCCATGCCCAGCGCCACGGCCATGCCGGCGATGATCGCGTAGACGTTTTTCAGCGCGCCACCCAACTCGACCCCAAAACGGTCGGCACTGGCGTAGACGCGGAAGGTCCGGCCGTGCAGCGCGGCTTGTACGCGCTGGCACAGCTCTTCGTCCTCACTGGCCACCACCGTGGCCGTCAGGGCGTGCTCGGCGACTTCACGGGCCAGGTTCGGCCCGGAGAGCACCCCGATACGCGCTTGCGGAGCGATTTCCTCGAGGATCTCACTCATCAGCATGAAGCTTTGCGCCTCAATACCTTTGGTCAGGCTCACCAGGAACTTGCCACTCAGGCGCTCGGCATGGGGTGCCAGCACCGAGCGCAGGGCGCTGGACGGCAGTGCGACAAAACTCAGATCACAATCGTCGAGGGTGGCCTGCAGATCGGTGACCGGCTCCACGGCCGGATGCACCTTGATACCTTTGAGGTAGCGTGGGTTCTCGCGGTTGACTCGAATGGCCTCGGCCTGCTCGGGGTCGCGCATCCATTGGCGAACCGCATGACCGTTCTCAGCCAGCAGATTTGCCACAGCGGTACCAAAACTCCCGCCCCCCAGGACCGCAATCGGGCGCTGTTCATTCATATGTAGTCCATTAATCCATTGCAATGGCGATGACAGCATTATACGGGGCGGCCGTGCATCGACCAGCCCCCCGAACAATTACCGACATCAGTAGGACGCTAGACAACAAAACGAAGGAAAACGCTGACATCGTGACTGGAAAACTCGACCAGCTCGGTTAACATGCGCCCCATCCAAACGGTATCAAGGCTGTTCCGTGGTTGCTGGTCCCTCCCCCCTCCATTCTTCGCTGGCCCTGGCGTTGCTGTTCAGCGACACCTTGCTGGCCGATGACCTGTTCCTGGAAAACCTGCCGCTGCCACAAGTGCTGACCGCCACCCGACTCAAACAGTCGCCCGCCGCCGTGCCGGGCAGCATGAGCGTGCTCGACAGCGAACTGATCAAGGCCAGCGGCGCGCGGGACATCAGCGAGCTGTTGCGGCTGGTACCGGGGATGATGGTGGGCAACGTCAACGGCAACCAGGCGGTGGTCAACTACCACGGCAGCAATGCCAGTCAGGCGCGGCGCATGCAAGTACTGATCGATGGGCGCTCGGTGTACCGCGCCGGCCTGGCAACGGTGGACTGGAGCGATATCGCGGTAGCGCTGGAAGACGTTGAGCGCATCGAGGTGTTTCGCGGGCCCAACACCGTCAGCTACGGCGCCAATGCCCTGATGGCCGTGGTCAACATCATTACCCGCGCCCCGGCCAACAGCCATGGCACACGGGTCAAAGTCACCCGCGGCCAGCGCGGGATCAATGACTGGTACGCCAGCCACGGCACCGGCTGGGGCAGTGGCGACCTGCGCCTGTCGTTGTCGGGCCAGGAAGACGACGGCTTCGACTCCGACCAGCGGGGTGCGGACTACCACGACAGCCGGCGCCTGGACCGGGTCAACCTGGCCATCAGCCAGACACTCGACGAACAGCACAGCCTCGACTGGCAGCTCAACGCCAAGGACGGCAGCAATCAGCGGCCCTATACCTACCGTCCGGTATTCCCCGGGATTACCGCCGCCGGAAACAATTCCGACGTGAGCGCCAAGAATTATTCCACCTCCCTGCGCTGGAACCTCGACCTGAACCCCGAGCACAGCCTCTATGTCCAGGGCACGGCGCAGCACTGGGATCGCCAGCAAACCTGGCGCGCCTGTGATGCCGAAATATCGTTCAGCCCGCAACTGGCGGAGCTCTGGCAACTGGACCCGAACTACACCGAGCGCCTGGCGCGCAACATGGACAGCTTCACCGCCAGCGGTGCCCCAAGCTCGACGCCAGAGCAGGAGGCACTGGCCAACCAGGCCCTGGCGCAGTGGCGAGGCGGCGCCAACCGGACCGTCTGCGGCAACATCGACCAAAGCACCCGGGAATCGCGCTACGACCTGGAACTGCAGGACACCCTGAGCCTGTCCGATAGTCTGCGCCTGGTCAGCGGCTTGAACTATCGTTACGACCGGGCCGACTCCGAGACCTACTTCAATGGCACCCTCGATGACACCACCTCGCGCCTGTTCGGCCAGTTGGAGTGGCGTGCCACCGAGCACTGGCTACTGCAGGGCGGTGCAATGTACGAAAAAACCCGTTTGATCGGTGACTCGCTGACCCCGCGCTTCGCGATCAACTACCTGATCAACCCGCGCCATGGCCTGCGCGCGGTGTACTCCGAAGCCGTGCGCTCGCCCGACATGTTCGAGAACAACGTCAATTGGAGCTATCGGGTGACCGGGCTCAACCCCACGGCCTACGGCAGGCCCAACGCCCGTTATTTCGTCAAGACCCGCGGCCCCGGCGATCTCGAGCAGGAACACATGCGCTCGCGCGAACTCGGCTACAACGGCTATTTCGCCCAGTTGGGCCTGAACCTCGACGTCAAGCTGTTCCACGACGAGATCACCGGGATGATCAGCGAGTCGCTGCGCAACAATCAGTTCATTGCCAGCAATTCCAACACCGCTCGCTTTCAAGGTACGGAAACCCAGCTCGACTGGCGCCTGAGTGCTGTCGACCGGTTACGCCTGACCTACGCCTATGTCGACGCCGAGGCCAGCAGCCCCCAGGACCAGCAACTGACCGCGCGCAACAGTGGCTCCGCCGGCTGGCTGCGCGATTGGGGCAACGGCTGGAACAGCGCGCTGTTCTACTACGGCGACGACGCCCTCAATGGCTACCGTTTCGAACGGCTCGACTCGCGCCTGGCCAAACGCATCGCCCTGGGCAAGGCCAGCCTGGAGCTGGCCGGCACCCTGCAACAACGCCTGGACAATCAGCCCAACACCTTCGCCGACAATTACTACGACTCACGCCACGTGCTGTACTTCAGCGCCGAGCTGGTGTTCTGAGATGGTTCTTGCGCGTATGTCGACCAGCCTGCTGAACCACCTGCTTCGTTGCCTGGGGCTGCTGCTGCTCGGCTGCCTGGCCGCCCTCCCCGTGCGGGCAGCCGATATCCTCCTGACGGGGGCCGAAGACAGTCCCGGCGTGCAGGCCTTTACCCAGGCCCTGGCCCAGCAGCGGCCCAAAGACACTGTGCGCTTCATGCCATTGCGCGAGTTGCCGCCGCCCGCCCGCATCCCCTGTACCACCCGCCTGATTCTGCTCGACCTGGCCAGCCTCGACTGGCGCCTGCAAGACCATCAAGGCCCTCCCACCCTGGTGCTGCGGATCAGCCGCCTGCAAGCCAATCAACGCGTGGGCGACACCCGTCCTCTGCACCTGAGCCTGCTGTGGAGTGATCCACCGCTCAGCCGCCAGTTGCGCCTGACCCGTAGCCTGCTGCCGCAAGCCAGGCGCATTGGCGTGTTGTTCGGCAAGGACAGCGAGTTCCTGCTCAAGGAGCTGCACGGCGCCGCCCATCGCCTGGGCATGGAAGTCGTCGCCGAGCGCTGGGACAACACCAGTGACAGCCGGCCCCTGCAAACGCTACTGAAAAACAGCGACGTGCTGCTGGGTCTCGACGACCCCGAACTGTACAACCCGAAAACCGCAAAAAACCTGTTGCTCAGCAGCTATGGCCAGCAACGGGCGCTGATCGGACCGAATGCCGGGTTCGTCAAGGCCGGCAGCCTGGCCAGCAGCTACAGCGACCAGAGTGACTGGCTGGCGATCCTCGACGAGTTGCTCGACCGTCCGCCGGCCAGTTGGCCACGCAGCCTCTACCCCACGCGCTTCAAGGTCGCCACCAACCCGCAAGTCGCGCGCTCCCTGGGCCTTGAACAGATCGACCCCGTGGCGGTGGCTATCCAGTTGGCCGAAGGAGACACCTGGCCATGACCTTCCGCCGCCACTGGGGCATCAATACCCGCACCCAGGTCATCAGCCTCGGCCCGGCCCTGCTGCTGACCCTGCTGCTGATCAGCTTCTTTACCTTCGTGCGCATCCAGGACTTGCGCCAGGAACTCAATCACACCGGCCAACTGGTGGCCAATCAACTGGCCCCGGCCACCGAATATGGGGTGATTTCCGGCAACAAGGAGGTGCTCGAGAGCCTGATGAAGGCCACGCTGGCCACCCCTCACGTGCGTTTCCTGCAGGTCCAGGACAGTGCCAACAACGTCCTGGTGTACGTCGAGCAACCGTCGCTTTCCCGCGGACAGCCACAGCAGATCGAGGTATTCCAGGCACCGGTGCGCCTGCAACGCATCCAGCTCAATGACGACTTCCTGCAGGCCGCGCCCCCGCCCAGCGGCATCACTGAAGACTATCTGGGGCGGGTGATCGTTGGCATGTCCAACGATGCCTTCAGTCAGCGCCAACAGGAGATCGTCCTCAAGGCGGGCATCCTGGCGCTGTTCGCCCTGCTCTTTACCTTCCTCCTGGCCCGGCGCCTGGCCGCCAGCCTGTCGGAACCCATCAGTGCCATGGGCAACGCGGTGAAGGCCATCCAACAAGGCGACTACAGCACCCCGCTGCCGATCGTCGACGATGCGGAGTTGGGCAGCCTGTCGCGGCATATCAACAACCTGGCCGATGGCCTGGAGCACGCCAGCCGTGAACAGCAGCAGGCCATGGCGCAACTGATCCAGACCCGTGAAGAGGCGGAAAAGGCCAACAGCGCCAAATCCGACTTCCTGGCGATGATGAGCCACGAACTGCGCACCCCCATGAATGGCGTGCTGGGCATGTTGCAGCTTCTGGAAACCACCCAGATGACCGACGAGCAAGTCGAGTACGCCGCATTGGCGTCGGAGTCCACCGAGCATTTGCTCAAGGTGATCAACGACATTCTGGATTTCTCGCGCATCGAACGAGCCCCCCTGGAACTGGAGCACATCCCGTTCAACCTCGCCGACCTGATCAACAGTTGCGCCCAGGCGTTCGCCCACAGTGCGCAGCAACGCGGCCTGAACCTGCAGCTGCAATTGGCCGACGGCATGCCGGCCCTGAACGTGCAGGGCGATCCGACACGTATCCGGCAGATCCTGGTCAACCTGATCGGCAATGCCCTGAAATTCACCGAGCACGGCCAGGTGTCAATCCAGGCGCAGTGGCAGTCGCTGGACCACGAACTGCTGTGGTTTACCTGCACGGTGCGCGACAGCGGCATCGGCATCTCCCCGGACAACCTGGAGCAGATGTTCAACGCCTTCCAGCAGGCCGACAGTTCGATTTCAAGGCGTTATGGCGGTACCGGCCTGGGACTGCCGATCGCCCGCACCCTGGCCGAACGCATGGGCGGCACCCTGCGCGCGCAAAGCGTGGAGGGCCAGGGCTCGGTCTTTACCCTGGAAATGCCCCTGGCCTTGTCGCGCCAGACCTTGCCCACACCGGCGCCTGCCGCGCGGGTGCCGAGCGGCAATGGCGAAGGGCGCAATGTGTTGCTGGTGGAGGACAACCCGGTCAACCAGACCGTGATCGAGGCCATGCTACGCAGCCTGGGCTTCACCGTCAGCGTCGCCACCGACGGTGCGCAGGCGGTACGCAGCGCCGAAAGCCTGATTTTCGAGGCAATCCTGATGGATTGCCGGCTGCCGATCATCGACGGCTACGAAGCCACGCGGCAGATCCGGCAACTGCCCGGCTGCAGCGAAGTACCGATCATCGCCCTGACGGCCAACGCCTTGCAGGGTGACCGCGAGGCCTGCCTGGCGGCGGGAATGAACGATTACCTGGCCAAGCCTTTCAAACGTACTGATCTGCAGCAAATTCTCCAGCGTTGGCTGCAGTAGTACCGCCTAATCGAGCATCTGCGACTGGCGCGAAAACCGAAAGTGCGGCAGTCTTAGTCACCTCGACAGGCTCGATTTTGGGCTTGAATAATAATTTCAGTGCACAAGTGTACATTCATGTCCCTTGTCCTGTGACTTTCACCACAACGCAATAGTCTATGAGTAGGCTGCCGGTTCAAGGCATGAATGCTTTGATCGGCCGGGAAGATTTGCCCCACCTGCCGCATGGGACTATTGAGGAGCTCGCATGACCAAACAAAACGCCTTTACTCGGGAAGACCTGCTGCGCTGCAGTCGCGGTGAGCTGTTCGGCCCAGGTAACGCGCAACTGCCCGCCCCGAACATGTTGATGGTGGATCGCATCACCCATATCAGCGAAGAGGGTGGCAAGTACGGCAAAGGTGAATTGGTCGCAGAGCTGGATATCACTCCGGACCTGTGGTTCTTCGCCTGCCACTTCGAAGGTGATCCGGTGATGCCGGGCTGCCTGGGCCTCGACGCCATGTGGCAACTGGTCGGCTTCTTCCTCGGCTGGCAAGGCCTGCCAGGCCGCGGCCGTGCCCTGGGTTCGGGCGAAGTGAAGTTCTTTGGCCAGGTCCTGCCGACCGCCAAGAAAGTTACCTACAACATTCAGATCAAGCGTGTACTCAAAGGCAAACTGAACCTGGCCATCGCCGATGGTTCGGTCAGCGTTGACGGCCGCGAGATCTACACCGCCGAAGGCCTTCGGGTCGGCGTTTTCACCTCCACTGACAACTTCTAAGGGTTATCCGCATGCGCCGCGTCGTTATCACTGGTCTAGGCATCGTTTCGTGCCTGGGCAATGACAAAGAGACCGTCTCCGCTAACCTGCGTGCAAGCCGCCCTGGCATCCGGTTCAACCCGGAATATGCCGAAATGGGTCTGCGTAGCCAGGTTTCCGGCTCCATTGACCTGCCCCTCGAAGAACTGATCGATCGCAAGATCTATCGCTTCGTCGGCCACGCGGCGGCTTACGCCTACCTGGCCATGAAAGACGCCATCACTGACTCCGGCCTGACCGAAGAGCAAGTGTCCAACCCGCGTACCGGCCTGATCGCCGGCTCCGGTGGCGCATCGACCCTGAACCAGATGGAAGCGCTGGATATCCTGCGCGAGAAAGGCGTCAAGCGCGTCGGCCCATACCGCGTGACGCGGACCATGAGCAGCACCGTTTCCGCGTGCCTGGCCACTCCGTTCAAGATCAAGGGCCTGAACTACTCCATCGCTTCTGCCTGCGCCACCAGTGCCCACTGCATCGGTACCGCCATGGAACAGATCCAGATGGGCAAGCAGGACATCGTGTTCGCCGGCGGCGGTGAAGAAGAGCATTGGAGCCAATCGTTCCTGTTCGACGCCATGGGCGCACTATCCAGCCAGTACAACGAAACCCCGGAAAAAGCCTCCCGTGCCTACGACGCCAAGCGTGACGGTTTTGTCATCGCCGGCGGTGGCGGCATGGTCGTGGTTGAGGAGCTGGAGCACGCTCTGGCCCGTGGCGCGAAGATCTACGCGGAAATCGTCGGCTACGGCGCGACCTCCGACGGCTACGACATGGTCGCACCAAGCGGCGAAGGCGCCATCCGCTGCATGCAGATGGCGATGTCCACCGTTGATGCACCGATCGACTACCTGAACACCCACGGCACCTCGACTCCGGTCGGCGACGTCATGGAAATGAAAGGTGTGCGTGAAGTGTTCGGCGCCAAGGCACCGGCCATCAGCTCCACCAAGAGCCTGTCGGGTCACTCCCTGGGCGCCGCCGGCGTTCACGAAGCGATCTACTGCATGCTGATGATGGAAGGCAACTTCATGGCCGGTTCGGCCAACATCGACGAGCTGGATCCGGAAGTGGCCGACATGCCAATCCTGACCAAGACCCGTGAAGACGTAGCCTTCAACACCGTGATGAGCAACAGCTTCGGCTTCGGCGGCACCAACGCCACCCTGGTCCTGCAGCGCTGGCAGGGTAAGTAATACCCCGCTGCACCGCCGCATAAAAAACGCCCCGACTGGTTCGGGGCGTTTTTTTGTCTGCGATTGCGGCTTAGCGCACGGTGAAGCTTTGCTGCGTCAGCAAACGATCACCCTGGAACACCATGAAGCGCCATTCGCCCGGCACCACTTCGTGGCTCTCGGTGAATTCATAGGCCATCACATCCTGCGGGGCACCCGGCAGCAGCTTCTGGACCACCTCCAGCTTGTCGTGACGCACGCCGTCGGGGGTGCGAATGCCCGGGGTAAAGTACAGCAACGTCAGCGGCTGCCCCTCGACCGCCTTGCCGGCCAACTGATAGCGGATACCGAACTTGGTGCCCAGCTTGGCTGGCACCGTTTCCGTCTGACGGATCGACTCGTTGCTGCGCCGCAACACCCGCTCCCCCGACTGCAGATCAGCCTTGGCCCCTTCGAACACACCATATTCCACTGGACCTTGCACGCTGACCTCGGCGCTGGCCAGGCCGCTGAGCAGCATCAGCGCCGCCAATGCAGATAAACGAGTGAGGGACATATCGCGCTCCTTGATTGAGATGGGCGCGAGGGTATGACACCCGGGTGACAGGCTGATGACAAACCGCCACTCAGCGCGCCCCTTGCGTCACCGTACGCGGCAGGACCGCCAGGAAGTTGTCTCGCGCCACCCGACGCGCGACCTCGGGCGGCAAGGCATCAAGAAAGGGGGTAAAGCCGTGCATTTGTTTGCCCAGGGTCTTGAAGCGCCCGACCACGTCGGAACCCAGCATGAAACGCTCAGGGAAGCGCGTCACCAGGCTTACCCATTCCGGGCGAGGTTGCCCCGCCTCATCCAGCAGATAAGGCGTGAGCACGCTCCAGGACAGGTCGATGAACAGATTGGGGTACGCTTCGAGCAGCCGCGTCAGGGTCGGCAGCAGGAAATCCAGCTGGGTTTGATGCCGATGGATTTCCAGGCTGGTGCCAGCGTGCGCCCAGATAAACCGGGTATGGGGATGATTGCGCAGCGGCTCTTCGATCTCGGCCAGGTACAGCGGGTTTTTCTCGCGCTTGGAAGTGATGTTGGAATGCACCAGCACCGGCAAGTCGTTCTCCGCCGCCAAGTGGTAAATCCGCGTCATGGCCTCGTTGTTCGCTCGCGGCGTGTCGCCGGAGGTCAGGGCGGTCAAGTCGTCATGCCGGGTAAACACCTCGCCTATGCCCTGCCACAAGCCGGGATTGAGGTCGAGCATGCGTTGGATATGCGCCTCAGAGTTCTTGTCATTGGGATTGAAGCCTGAGAGGAACGGATGAAACTGTTGGCGCTGTTCGGGGGTCAGCTTGTTCACCGCGGCGGCGACAATCACATCAGTGGCGCTGTACCAGTAGGCATCGGCATCATCCCCGGCGTAATAGCGCGGGCGCTTGGGCTCGTCTTCATGCCACTTCTTCGCCACCGGGACCCCGGAAATCATCACATGCTCGATGCGATTGTCCGCCATCGCCTTGAGCAGTTTCGGCATGCCGGCGGTTTCCTGGAAAAAATCCACATAGTGCAGGTGTGCATCGCTATAGGCGTACTCACGGGCGTCCGCCAGCCCGCTGAGCAGCACCAGCAACCAGGCAGTATTCCAGGGTTTCAAAGACACGCGCGCACTCCCCAACAGATGAACAGGATAGACCCCGCGCCACGCCCAAGGGTTCAGCCATAAAGAAAGTGGAACGCCTGATTGCGCGAATGCTCTATAACTGCAAGGTGTTTTTCCGTCGTCTCCCACTGCCAGAGAGGTAACCCATGACCATTACCGTCAATACTGAATCCAGTGAAGGTTTTCGCCACAGCGTGCAGATCGATGAGCATGAACTGTTTGCCGATGTCCCGGTATCCGCAGGCGGCGAAGGCTCCGCGCCTGAGCCCCACGATTACTTCGACGCTGCACTCGGGGCGTGCAAGGCGCTGACCCTGAAGCTGTACGCACAGAAAAAAGGCATCCCGCTGACCGGCGTCACGGTCGAGGTCAAGCACGACAACAGCGAAGAGCAGAAAGGCAAGTACGCCCTGCACGTCAAGCTGACCCTCAAGGGCGTGCTCACCGATGCCCAGCGTGACGAGTTGCACCGAGTGGCCGATCGCTGCCCGATCCACAAGCTGATGACCACCAGCGAAGTGAGCATCGAAACCCACCTTTCCGAAGGCGCCTTCAGCCAATAGCGGCAAGTGCCGGCTGTGCGGGTTATGCTCAACGGCATCTTTCGTACAGCCTGGAATGCCCCATGACCGCTCCACTCGTGATCCGCCCGCGCCCCGAAGAGGTCGAAGGCCAGCCGATCCTGCGCCCGCTGCCCTCGGCCAAATGCCGCAGCATCGGGCCTTTCGTGTTTTTCGACCACATGCTCCACACCCGCTACCCGGCCGGCCACGGCATGAACATCCGCCAACACCCGCACATCGGCCTGTCGACCCTGACCTACCTGTTCGAAGGCCAACTCCTGCACAAGGACAGCCTGGGCTCCGAGCAACTCGTCCAGGCCGGTGACGTCAGCTGGATGACCGCCGGCAGCGCCATCGCCCACGTCGAACGCACGCCCGCCGAGCTGTGGGACCAGGACTTCACCATGCACGGCCTGCAAATCTGGCTGGCCTCGCCCAAGGAACACGAACAAGGCCCAGGCCACTACAGCCACCACCCGGCCGCCAGCCTGCCGGTCAGCGATAACCTGGGAGTAAAAATCCGCATGATCGCCGGCACCGGCTTCTGCCTTGAGTCCCCGGTCCCCGTACTCTCCCCGACCCTGTACGCGGAACTGCAACTGCAAACCGCCACCACCCTGCTGATCCCCACCGAACACACAGAACGCGCGCTCTACGTCCTCAGCGGCGACGCCCAGCTCAACGACCAGCCCATCGACCCCCACTCGCTGGTGATCCTGCCAAGCGGCGAAACAATGACCCTGTTCGCCGAGAGCGACTGTCACGCCATCCTCTTCGGCGGCGCCCCCATGGACGGCCCACGCCGGATCAACTGGAACTTCGTTGCCAGCGACCCGAGCGCCATCGAAGAAGCGCGCCGGCGCTGGGCAGCAGGTGACTGGCCAAGTGTTCCGGGGGAAAGCGAGAGAATTGAGTTACCCAAAGGCAGAGGCTGAGGCGGGCAGGTTTTTTGTGGGATGCGCTGCGAGGACTGCGTCCTCGAACGCAGCCTCGCGGGCTCGACAGCTGCGAGAGGATTGGGGGGTTACACCGAGAGCTTTGGTGTGGAGCAAGCCGCCATCGCGGGCAAGCCCGCTCCCACAGAGATATTCCAGCGCAGGAAAGCAGGCCGACGGGTAGGTCGCCGTGCCCTGGCTTTTGATCTTGATCCACCCGGAGGGCGATGCCCCCAATCCCCTACCCCGCAAACACCTCATCCAACAAATCATGCATCGACCTAAACGCCCGCCCCGCCACCTTGGCGTCATACATCATCATCCCCGGCACATTGGCATGCCGATCGGTAAACGAGTGAAAGGCCCCGCCATAACTCAACAACTGCCAATCCACACCCGCCGCATTCATCTCGGCCTCGAAGGCCGGCAACTGCTCCTTGGGCACCAACGGGTCAGACGCCCCGTGCAGCACCAACACCGAGCCCTTGATGCTCTTCGCATCACTGGCATCCGGCGTATCCAGCGTACCGTGGAACGACACAGTCGCCTTCACCGGCGCCCCCGTGCGGGCAAACTCCAACGCACAGCAGCCGCCAAAGCAGAAACCGAACGTCGCCAGCCGAGACACATCGACCGCCGCCTCACCCTGGCCCTGCAACTGCTCGAACGCCACCTGCATACGCTTGCGCAGCAACGGCCGGTCATTCTTCAGCGGCATCATCGCCGCCCCTGCCTGATCGTTGTCCTGCGGTCGAACCGCCTGACCATAGAGGTCGGCAATCAGCACCACATAGCCCTTGGCCGCGACCGCCTTGGCAATCTCCTCGGCACCCGCACCAACGCCCATCCAGTTCGGCGCCATCAACAGGCCCGGACGCGGACCTGAGTGAGCGGCATCGAACGCCAGGCGACTTTCGTATGGCTGGCCATCAATCTGATAGGCCACGGAACGCACAGTGATTTGACTCATGACTCACTCCCGTCAATAAACGCCACAATGAAAAAACCCGCCGAAGCGGGTTTTTCTACAACCTGTTTACACCGACAGCTCAACCAGCAGCTTGTTCAGCCGGCGCACATAAGCGGCCGGATCCTTGAGACTGTCGCCGGCCGCCAGGGCCGCCTGATCGAACAGGATGTGCGACAGATCACCGAACCGCTCGTCACTCTGCTCCGCGTCGAGCTTCTCGATCAGCGGGTGAGCCGGGTTGAATTCGAAGATCGGCTTGGAGTCCGGAACCTTCTGCCCGCTGGCTTCAAGGATCTGACGCATCTGCAGGCCCAGGTCCTGCTCACCGATGGCCAGGATCGCCGGCGAATCGGTCAGGCGATGGGAAACCCGCACCTCGGCAACAGCGTCACCCAGCGCAGTTTTCAGACGCTCAACCAGGCCTTCCTTGGACTTGGCGACTTCTTCCGCCGCTTGCTTGTCCTCGGCCGAATCCAGGTTACCCAGGTCCAGGTCGCCACGCGCCACGTCGACAAAGCTCTTGCCGTCGAAATCGCTGAGGTAGCTCATCAACCACTCGTCGATGCGATCGGTCAGCAGCAGCACTTCGATGCCTTTCTTGCGGAAGACTTCCAGGTGCGGGCTGTTCTTGACCTGTGCGTAGGTTTCGCCGGTCAGGTAGTAGATCTTGTCCTGGCCTTCCTTGGCGCGTGCCAGGTACTCGGCCAGGGAAACCACTTGCTCGCCCTCTTCACCCTGGGTAGAGGCAAAGCGCAGCAGGCCAGCGATCTTCTCTTTGTTGGCGAAATCTTCGGCCGGGCCTTCTTTCATCACCTG
This sequence comes from Pseudomonas sp. IT-P176, assembly GCF_949767245.1. NCBI lineage: Bacteria > Pseudomonadati > Pseudomonadota > Gammaproteobacteria > Pseudomonadales > Pseudomonadaceae > Pseudomonas > Pseudomonas sp. IT-P176. The sequence continues at coordinate 85,479 of NZ_CATKPN010000079.1, read as the reverse complement.
GCCGAAGTTTTTCCAGAAGCCTTTGTATTGCTCAGGATCGTTCTTCGCCAGTTTTTCCAGCATATCCAGCACGCGCTTGGTCAGCGCCGACTTCATCGAATCGATGATCGGGTCTTTCTGCAGGATTTCCCGCGACACGTTCAGCGACAGGTCGTTGGAATCGACCACACCCTTAACGAAACGCAGGTACAGCGGCAGGAACGACTCAGCCTGGTCCATGACGAACACCCGCTGCACGTACAGCTTCAGGCCTTTAGGCGCTTCACGCTGGTACAGGTCGAACGGAGCACGGGCCGGCACGTAGAGCAACGAGCTGTATTCCAGCTTGCCTTCGACCTTGTTGTGGCTCCAGCTCAGCGGACTCTCGAAATCGTGGGCGATGTGTTTGTAGAACTCCTGGTATTCCTCGTCCTTAATCTCGGTACGCGGACGCGTCCACAGCGCGCTGGCACGGTTGACGGTTTCCCATTCAACCGCAGGCGGCTCTTCACCTTCGGCCGCCGTGACTTCTTTCGGCAGTTCGATCGGCAACGCGATGTGGTCGGAGTACTTCTTGATGATGTTGCGCAGGCGCCAGCCATCGGCGAACTCGTCTTCAGCGGATTTCAGGTGCAGGACGATACGGGTACCGCGATCGGCTTTTTCAATGGTCGCGACTTCAAAATCGCCTTCGCCCTTGGACGACCAGTGCACGCCTTCGCTTGCGGCGAGGCCGGCACGACGGCTGAACACTTCAACCTGGTCGGCAACGATGAACGCGGAGTAGAAACCCACGCCGAATTGACCGATCAGGTGCGAATCTTTCTTCTGGTCGCCCGTCAGGTGTTTCATGAAATCAGCAGTGCCGGACTTGGCGATGGTGCCCAGATGCGTGATCGCATCTTCGCGGCTCATACCGATGCCGTTGTCTTCGAGGGTGACGGTCTTGGCGTCTTTGTCGAAGCTCACACGGATTTTCAGTTCCGCGCCGCCTTCCAGCAACTCAGGCTTGGACAGGGCTTCGAAACGTAATTTGTCGACAGCGTCAGAGGCGTTGGAGATGAGTTCGCGAAGGAAAATTTCCTTGTTGGAGTACAGCGAATGGATCATCAGGTGCAGCAGTTGCTTTACCTCGGTCTGGAAGCCCAGGGTTTCCTTTTGAGTTTCCACGCTCATGGTCATCAAACTCCGATTGGATGGCAGTGGCCGCGCCCTGAAGGGTGGCGGCGGGATGTCATTCAAGTTGGGGGCGCCACCGAGGATTTCAAGGGCTGGGTGTTTCCTCGATCTTGAAATGCGCCCGCGCCGTGGCAATCGGTTCGGCTTCAGTGCTCTGCCACGCGGTTATCGCCACGTTGGCGACGCGCCGACCTTGCCGGCAGACCTGGCATTTGGCATAGGTATCGCGAAACTGCCCGGCACGCAGGTAGTCGAGGGAAAAGTCGATGATCTTCGGCACTCCCGGCGAGCCGGTGAACACCACCAGGTGCAGGGCTGCAGCCAGCTCCATGAAACCCGCAATCACCCCGCCGTGAATTGCCGGCAATAGCGGGTTGCCAATGTTGTCCTTGTTCGCCGGCAGGCGAAACAGCAACTCATCGCCCAGGCGCGAGCATTCAACGCCAATCAGCTTGGCGTACGGTATCAGGTGCAGCAGCGAGGCATAGTCACCACGCTCGTGGGCCTGCTGCAATTGAGTCTTGAAGTCATCGTTCATTGTTGCCCACCACTCATCGAACCGCCGAAGCCCTTGGTGCCCTTGATCCCTTTGCCCATGCGCATGAACGTCCCGACCACATGGGCAATGGGCTGCTGCGGATCGTCCTGATAGGCAAAGCCGCGGGTAAAGATCACATCGGTGGTCACCCGGTAGCACTGGGCAAAGCCGTACACATCCTTGTGGGGTTCGGCCGGGTGCATGTAGTCGATGCGCAGGTCGAGGGTCGGGCACACTTCGAACTCCGGCAGCACACACAGGGTGGCCATGCCGCAGGCGGTGTCCATCAGGGAGGTAATGGCGCCACCGTGAATCACCCCGGTCTGCGGATTACCGACGATCTGCGGGCTGTAGGGCAAGGTGATGGTCATACCGTCCTGGCTGGCGCTGTGCACATGCAAACCGAGGACCTGACAATGACGCAGGGCCGATAAAAAGCGCATCGCACGCTCAAAAATGGGGTTATCCGACATTCGCTATAGGCTCTGATTAGTGTTGTTGCTTAGCTGTTATGGACGTAAGGAAAAGTTCCCACAAGAATAAACTTATATATCTGTGGGAAACATGGAACTTAACCCCTCAGGCTGTGCTCGAAAGGCCAAGTAGATATTTTCCATAAGGAGAAACACCCCATGCGTAAGACTTTAGCTATTGCCTTGATGTTGACCGCTTCCCTCGGTCTCGCTGCCTGCGATAAAAAATCCGAGGACAAAGCTCAAGATGCTACCAAACATGCCGAGCAAGCTCAGCAGGACATGAGCAAAGCTCAGGATAAAGTGAACGACGCTGCGAAAGAAAACGCCGAAGCTGCCAAAGCTCAGGCTGAATCGAACAAAGCCGCTGCCGAAGAAGCCGCTCCAAAAACCAATTAATGGTTTTAGCGCTGCACAATAAAGCCCGCCAAGTGCGGGCTTTATTGTGCGCGTTGCAAACGTATTAGAGCAGCACGCTCTTGAATGTCGGGCTGAGCATCAGCAGCAATGAACAGACCAGGCCGATACACCACACCAGGCTGCGCTGCCAGGCCAGGTCCGCCCAGTAACACAGCAAATAGATCACCCGGGCAATCACGAAGACCATTGCCAGCCCGTCGATCAGCCATCCCGCCGTCTGCGTGGTGTGCGCCATCAACACCCCCACCGCAAACAGGATGAACGCCTCAAAACTGTTCTGGTGGGCCGCCAGCGACCGGGCACCCAAGCCGCTCAACTGCGCCTGTTGCTGGCGCGGCAGGTGATTGTTGTAGCCGCCCTGCTCTTTCATGGCCTTGGTCACCGGCACACGCGCGACAAAAATCAGCAAGGCACTGATCAATACGCACCAGAACGCAATACTCATCAGCTCACCTCTTTATTGGCCTCGGGCAATGGCGCCTCAGTAGGGGTATAGACCATGACCTCTAGAACGTCGGAATGAAACTCCCGGCGATACAACACAAACACCACCCCGGCACTCATCGACATGAACAACCAGGGGCTGACAAACCAGGCCAGCATGGTCATGCCGAAGTAGTAAGAACGCAGGCCGAAGTTGAACTGGTTGGCGGCCATCGAAATCACCCGCGCCGCCCGCGCGGCAAATGCCTTGCGCTCCTGCTCCGAGACATGGCGCTCACCAACCATGGGCGCCGAGCCCACCAGGATCGCGGCGAAGTTGTACTGGCGCATGCACCAACTGAACGTGAAGAAGGCATAGACAAATACCAGCGCCAGGCACAGCAACTTGATCTCCGACATGCCCTGGGAGGCCTGCTGCACCATCGGAATATCAGCCAGCAACGACACCGCGCGCTCGGATGCGCCCAGTACCGTAAGAATACCGGCGAGAATAATCAGGGTGCTGGAGGCAAAGAACGACGCGTTGCGCTCCAGATTGCCAATCACGCTGGCGTCGGCAATGCGGTTGTCGCGCAGCAGCATGCGGCGCATCCAGTCTTCACGGTACAGGTGCAACACGCTGGCCAGGCACGCCGTGTCGCGCCCCTTCCAACTGGCATAACGGGTGTAGCCACCCCAGCAGATGACAAACCAGAGCGCGGCCAGCAGATGGATCAGATTGGCATGGATGAACGACATGTAATTCCCTGGAGACGTTGATTAAACCCGCAGGAGCATGGTTTGCCCGCGATGCCGTCCTGGAGATCGTCATCGCGGGCATGCCATGTTCCTGCAAGTTAGATGTTCGACGTTAACTCAGGGAAAAAGGCACGGCTATGCGCCCATAAAAAATGCCCCGCATCGATCGATACGGGGCATTTCGGTGTTTCGCGCCAGCCCGCTTGTGACGGGCGGCGTCAGTTACGCCAGGGCTTCGTCGCGCTTGCCCAGCAGGCGGTCGCAAGCCACCGCTACCACCAGGGTGAAGACGCACGGCACCAGCCATGCCAGGCCTTGCTCGGCCAGCGGCAAGTGGGTCAGTTGAGTCGGCATCCAGTCAGCCAGGCCAGCGCCCTTGAGCGCGTCGATCAGGCCGAACAGGAACGACACCAGCATTACCGGACCGAGGATGCGGCTGTGCTCATGCCAGAAGTCTTTGCAGAAGCTCAGGGCCACCAGCACGATGCACGGCGGGTAGATCGCCGTCAGTACCGGGATCGAGAACGCAATCAACTTGGTCAGGCCCAGGTTGGACACCAGCAGGGAGAATGCCGCAAGGATGATCACCAGGGTCTTGTAGGACAGTGGCAGGACACGGCTGAAGTACTCGGCACAGGCACAGGTCAGGCCGACCGCGGTCACCAGGCACGCCAGCGAAATCAGCACCGCCAGGAAACCACTGCCCAGCGAACCGAAGGTGTGCTGCACGTAGGCGTGCAATACCGCCGCGCCATTGGTCGCGCCGACAGCCACTTCATGACTGCCGGAACCGAGACGGAACAGGCTGACATACACCAGGGCCAGGCCCACGCCGGCAATCAGCCCGGCAATGATCGCGTAGCGGGTAATCAGCGCAGGCGACTCGACGCCACGGGAACGAATGGCATTGACGATAACGATGCCAAACACCAAGGCGCCCAGGGTATCCATGGTCAGGTAACCATTGATGAAGCCCTGGGAGAACGGTGCCGCCACGTATTCTGGCGTGCCGTGCCCGATATCCCCGGCCGGCAAGGCGAACGCGGCGATCCCGAGCACTGCCAGGGCAATGATCTTCAGGGGGGCGAGGAAACGACCCACGGTGTCCAGCAGGCGACCCGGGTACAGGGAAATGAAGAACACCAGCAGGAAGTACACCGAGCTGTAGAGGAACAGCGCCAGCGGGCTTTCGCCGGTCAGTGGCGCCAGGCCTACTTCAAAGGACACGGTGGCGGTACGCGGGGTGGCAAACAGCGGGCCCACGGCGAGGTAGCAGGCAGCCGCCAGTATGCCACCAGCGACTTTACCGATCGGACTGCTCAGGGCGTCCATCGCCCCCCCGACCTTGGCCAGCGCGACAACGGTGATCACCGGCAAACCTACCGCGGTAATCAGAAAACCCAGCGCCGCCATCCAGACATGTGGTCCGGCCTGCAAACCGACGATAGGCGGGAAGATGATGTTGCCGGCCCCGACGAACAGGGCAAACGTCATAAAACCAAGTGCCAGAATGTCCTGGCCTTTCAACACTTTCATTAAGGAAATACCACACTACTGAATCGGAATTTAGAGAGGGATTTCCCTGATGGGTGAGGGAAATGCTGTCGGTCCGTATAAGACCAACCCTTTTAGCGCGTTGCCGCCTTGTGGGCAGCGGACGCAAAAATGGCACGTAGCCTAACGAATTTTGACCAGAAACGCACTGTTAGAGGGCGAACATTCCGATCTACGACATTTTCGTGTCGCGTTTTTGCATATAAATGGTTGGTGCCTGTAAGTCCGTCATCGCGAGCAAGCTCGCTCCCACAGTTTTTGCGGTGTGAATCAAATCGAATGTGCACTACAAATCCCTGTGGGAGCGAGCTTGCTCGCGATGGCGTCCGCACGGTCAACACAAATCCCGGAAATGACAAAGGCCACCCGAAGGTGGCCTTTGTCTGGTAAAGCGTCAGCTAAGCGCGAGGCTTACTTGACAGCCCAACCGGTCAGCTCGGACAAAGCCTTGCCGATGTCTGCCAGCGAACGCACGGTTTTCACGCCTGCGTCTTCCAGGGCAGCAAACTTCTCGTCTGCAGTGCCTTTGCCGCCAGAGATGATTGCGCCAGCATGGCCCATGCGCTTGCCCGGAGGAGCAGTCACACCAGCGATGTAGGAAACAACCGGCTTGGTCACGTGTGCCTTGATGTAGGCAGCCGCTTCTTCTTCAGCCGAACCGCCGATCTCGCCGATCATCACGATCGCTTCGGTCTTCGGGTCTTCCTGGAACAGCTTCAGGATGTCGATGAAGTTCGAACCCGGGATCGGGTCACCACCGATGCCGACGCAAGTCGACTGACCGAAACCGGCGTCAGTAGTCTGCTTCACAGCTTCGTAGGTCAGGGTGCCGGAACGGGAAACGATACCGACCTTGCCTGGCAAGTGAATGTGACCTGGCATGATGCCGATCTTGCATTCGCCTGGGGTGATCACGCCTGGGCAGTTAGGGCCGATCAGGACTACGCCCAGCTCGTCGCACTTAACTTTAGCGTCCAGCATGTCCAGGGTAGGAATGCCTTCGGTGATGCACACGATCAGCTTGATGCCGCCGAAAGCAGCTTCCAGGATCGAGTCCTTGCAGAAAGGAGCCGGAACGTAGATCACGCTGGCGGTAGCGCCAGTGGCAGCTACGGCGTCTTTCACGGTGTTGAACACTGGCAGACCCAGGTGCTCGGTGCCGCCTTTGCCTGGAGTTACACCACCAACCATCTTGGTGCCGTACTCGATGGCTTGCTGGGTGTGGAAACTACCTTGCGAACCGGTAATACCCTGGCAGATAACTTTGGTGTCTTTATTGATCAGGACGCTCATTACTTGCCCTCCGCAGCTTTGACAACTTGTTGAGCAGCGTCGGTCAGGCTGGTAGCAGCGATGATGTTCAAACCGCTTTCTGCCAGTACTTTAGCGCCCAGCTCAGCGTTGTTGCCTTCAAGGCGAACAACAACCGGGATTTTCACGCCGACTTCTTTCACAGCGCCGATGATGCCTTCGGCAATCATGTCGCAACGAACGATGCCGCCGAAGATGTTGACCAGTACTGCAGCGACGTTAGTGTCGGACAGGATGATCTTGAACGCTTCGGTAACGCGTTCTTTGGTAGCACCGCCGCCCACGTCGAGGAAGTTGGCTGGTTTGCCGCCATGCAGGTTGACGATGTCCATGGTACCCATGGCCAGGCCAGCACCGTTGACCATGCAACCGATGTTGCCTTCCAGCGCTACGTAGTTCAGTTCGAACTTGGCAGCGTGCGCTTCGCGCGGATCGTCTTGCGACGGATCGTGGAAAGTCTTCAGCTTAGGCTGACGGTACATGGCGTTGGCGTCGATGTTGATCTTCGCGTCCAGGCAGTGCAGATCGCCGTCAGCCTTGATCACCAGCGGGTTCACTTCCAGCAGAGCCAGGTCGTGATCCTTGAACAGTTTGGCCAGACCTACGAAGATCTTGGCGAACTGAGCAACTTGCTTGCCTTCCAGGCCCAGCTGGAATGCCAGCTCGCGACCCTGGAATGGCTGAGCGCCAACCAGTGGATCGATAGTGGCTTTCAGAATTTTTTCTGGAGTGTCGTGAGCGATTTTCTCGATGTCCACGCCACCTTCGGTGGAAGCCATGAACACGATGCGACGGCTCGAACGGTCAACGACAGCGCCCAGGTACAGCTCTTTAGCGATATCAGTGCACGATTCAACCAGGATCTTGGTGACTGGCTGACCATTGGCGTCAGTCTGGTAAGTCACCAGACGCTTGCCCAGCCACTGCTGTGCGAATGCCTTAGCGTCTTCTTTGCTGCGAACCAGCTTTACGCCGCCCGCTTTACCGCGACCACCGGCGTGGACCTGGGCTTTGACAACCCACTCGCTGCCGCCGATTTTGTCGCAAGCTTCTGCTGCTGCTTCCGGGGTGTCTACCGCGTAACCGGTGGATACTGGCAGGCCGTACTCAGCGAACAGCTGCTTACCCTGATACTCGTGAAGATTCATGCTTATTACCGTCTTCGTTAGGTACTGCGCATTCGGTGCTGCACTGTTGAGTGCCGCACCACCTGTGACTGCTGCTTGCGTAGCCTAGGCTACGCAAGACTGCGTCCAGCGGATATTCCGCGGTGAGTCTTGCATGCAAGGCTCACGACGGGCCATACCGCCGTGGTTTCTTATTGTCTTAACGCTTCTTGCGGTTGGCGATGTGAATGGCGCCGCCATTCACTGCCAGAGCTGCTTCGTGCAAGGCTTCGGACAGGGTCGGATGGGAGAAGACCATCATGCCCAGGTCTTCAGCGCTGGTGCCGAATTCCATGCCGATTGCGCCCTGCTGGACCAGTTCTGCAGCGCTCGGGCCAATCACGTGGACGCCCAATACGCGGTCAGTCTTGGCATCGGCGATCACTTTGACGAAACCGCCGGTATCGTTGGCTGCCATGGCACGGCCACTGGCTGCGAACGGGAAAGTGCCGACGTTAACTTCAACGCCTTCAGCTTTCAAGGCCTGCTCGGTTTTACCGACCCATGCAATTTCCGGGTGAGTATAAATAACCGAAGGGATCAAATCATAGTTCATCTGGGCTTTGTGGCCCTTGATGCGCTCGACAACCATGATGCCCTCTTCCGAGGCCTTGTGAGCCAGCATCATGCCGCGAACCACGTCGCCGATCGCGTATACGCCCGGTACGGTGGTCGCGCAGTGATCGTCGACGTGCACAAAACCGCGCTCGTCGAGGGTCACGCCGCAATCAGCGGAAAGCAGATCAGTGGTCACCGGACGGCGACCAACGGCTACGATCAGCTTGTCGAAGGTGATGGTCTGTTCGCCTTTGGCGTCGGTGTAGGTCACGACTACTTCTTCGCCGTTGACCTTGGAACCGGTTACGCGAGCGCCCAGCTTGATGTCCAGACCTTGTTTGGTCAGGGTTTTCAGTGCTTCCTTGGAAACGGCGGCGTCAGCAGCCATCAGGAAGGTGTCCAGGGCTTCCAGGACAGTCACTTCAGCGCCCAGGCGCGACCATACCGAACCCAGTTCCAGGCCGATCACGCCAGCGCCGATCACGCCCAGACGTTTTGGCACAGCTTGGAATTCCAGGGCGCCAGTCGAATCGACGATCACGTTCTGGTCAACCGGAGCCGGTGGAATGTCGATTGGACGCGAACCTGGAGCCAGGATCACGTTCTCGGCTTCGATGATTTCTACCGAACCGTCAGGCTTGGTGACTTCGACTTTCTTGCCAGCCAGCAGTTTGCCGTGGCCCTGGATCGAGGTCACGCCGTTGGCCTTGAACAGGGTGGCAACACCCGAGGTCAGGCCTTTGACGATGTTGGCTTTACGGCCGACCATTGCTGGAACGTCCATGGTCACGCCAGCGTGGTTGATACCGTGGATCGCGAAGCCGTCTTGTGCTTCGTGGAACTTCCAGGAGCTGTCCAGCAGCGCCTTGGATGGAATGCAGCCGACGTTCAGGCAAGTACCGCCCAGAGCCAGTTTGCCTTCCTTGTCGGTGTACTTCTCGATGCAGGCCGTCGAAAGACCCAGTTGAGCGGCCTTGATAGCTGCTACATAGCCGCCAGGGCCGGCACCGATCACTACTACGTCAAATTTCTGCGACATTGAAAAAAATCCTCTTTAGCGAAAAGCCTGAAGCCGCGGGCCACAAGCCAGACTGCCGTTAACCAGCAGCCTGAAGCCTGCAGCTCGCGGCTGCTTCTATCAGATATCCAGCAACAGACGAGCCGGGTCTTCCAGCAGGTTCTTGATGGTCACCAGGAAAGTCACAGCTTCTTTGCCATCGATCAGACGGTGATCGTAGGACAGAGCCAGGTACATCATCGGACGGATTACCACTTGACCGTTGATCGCCATAGGACGCTGCAGGATGTTGTGCATGCCCAGGATCGCTGCTTGCGGCGGGTTGACGATCGGAGTCGACATCATCGAACCGAAAGTACCACCGTTGGTGATGGTGAACGTACCACCGGTCATTTCGTCCATCGACAGTTTGCCGTCACGGGCTTTCTTGCCGAAGGTGGCGATGCCGCCTTCGATTTCAGCCAGGCTCATCAGTTCGGCGTTACGCAGAACCGGAACCACCAGGCCGCGGTCGCTGGAAACAGCAACACCGACGTCGGCGTAGCCGTGGTAAACGATGTCTGCACCGTCGATCGAAGCGTTGACAGCCGGGAAGCGTTTCAGCGCTTCGGTAGCCGCTTTCACGAAGAACGACATGAAGCCCAGGCGTACGCCGTTGTGGGACTTCTCGAACAGATCCTTGTACTTCGAACGCAGTGCCATGACTTCGGTCATGTCGACTTCGTTGAAAGTAGTCAGCATCGCCATGTTCGACTGAGCTTCAACCAGACGCTTGGCCACGGTGGCACGCACGCGGGTCATTGGAACGCGCTTCTCGATGCGATCGCCAGCAGCGAATACAGGAGCAGCGGCGGCCGGAGCAGCAGCCTTGGCAGGCGCGGCAGCCGGAGCGGCTTTCTTGGCAGCAACGGCTGCAACCACGTCTTCCTTGGTCACACGACCGCCTTTGCCAGTACCGGCAACGGAAGCGATGTTGATGCCGTTCTCTTCAGCCAGCTTGCGCGCAGCTGGAGCAGCAACAGGATCGTCTTCGCCAGCAGCAGCCGGGGCAGCGGCTTGAGCGGCAGCAGCAGGAGCCGCGGCAGGAGCGGCAGCAACGCCGCCCGCTTCGATGGAGCCCAGGATTTCGTCGGACAGAACGGTGTCGCCTTCGTTCTTGACGATAGCGCCCAGTACGCCATCAGCGGTAGCCAACACTTCCAGTACGACTTTATCGGTTTCGATGTCGACGATCAGGTCGTCGCGCTTGACCGCGTCGCCCGGTTGCTTGTGCCAGGTGGCAACGGTGCCATCGGCAACCGATTCCGGGAAAGTGGGGGCTTTGATCTCGATAGCCATTGTCTGTGGTTCCTTAAATTCGGTTTCAGGTGCGCGAAGGCGTTAAACAGTAAAGGCGTCTTGCAGCAGTTTTTCCTGCTGCTCAGCGTGCATCGATGCATAACCACAAGCCGGTGCAGCGGAGGCCTCACGACCGGCGTACTCGAGGACGAGTGCCTTGTTGTGATTGCCAACGATGCGACGCATGTGGTGCTGGCTGCAGTACCAGGCACCCTGGTTCATCGGCTCTTCCTGACACCAAACGATATGCTTGAGGTTGGTGTAAGGCGCCAGGACTTCGTTCAAGTCGTCCTCAGGGAATGGATACAGCTGCTCGAGACGCACGACGGCGATATCGTCACGGCCTTCGGCACGGCGTTTTTCCAGCAGGTCGTAGTAGACCTTGCCGCTACACAGAACAATGCGCTCGACCTTTTTCGGGTCTTGGGCATCGATTTCCGGGATAACGGTCTGGAACGAACCTTCGGCCAGGTCTTCCAGGGTCGAGATGGCCAGCTTGTGACGCAACAGCGACTTCGGTGTCAGTACGATCAATGGCTTGCGCAGCGGGCGAATCACCTGACGGCGCAGCAAGTGGTAGATCTGAGCCGGCGTAGTCGGTACGGCTACCTGAATGTTGTGCTCGGCGCACAGTTGCAGGTAACGCTCCAGACGTGCCGAGGAGTGCTCAGGACCCTGACCTTCATAACCGTGTGGCAGCAGCATGGTCAGACCGCACAGACGACCCCACTTGTGCTCGCCACTGGTGATGAACTGGTCGATAACCACCTGGGCACCGTTGGCAAAGTCGCCGAACTGGGCTTCCCAGATCACCAGCGCGTCAGGCGTGGTGGTCGAGTAACCGTATTCGAACGCCAGTACGGCTTCCTCGGACAGGAACGAATCGTACAGGTCGAAACGTGGCTGGCCTTCGTACAGGTTCTGCAGCGGGATGTAGGTCCCCGCGTCTTTCTGGTTGTGCAAGACAGCGTGACGGTGCGAGAACGTACCGCGACCGATGTCCTGACCCGTCATGCGGATCGGGTGACCTTCGAACGCCAGGGTCGCGTACGCCATGGTTTCGGCGTAACCCCAGTTGATCGGCAGGCCGCCGGCTTGCATCTTCTGACGGTCTTCGTAGATTTTCGCAACCTGGCGCTGAACCACGAAGCCTTCTGGAATTTCCAGCAGCTTGGCGGACAGTTCCTGCAGGGTCTTGAGGTCGAAGCGAGTGTCGTGACGCGCAGTCCAGGCATGGCCCAGATACGGACGCCAGTCCACGAACAGCTCTTTGTTCGGCTCTTTGACCAGGCTTTTTACAACATGCAGGCCGTTGTCCAGTGCGTTGCGGTATTCGTCGATTTTCGACTGCACACGCTCTGCGTCCAGCACGCCGCTTTGAGTCAGGCGATCGGCATACAGCTCACGGGTGGTGCGCTGCTTGGTGATCTGCTGATACATGATCGGCTGGGTGCCGCTTGGCTCGTCGGCCTCGTTGTGGCCACGACGACGGTAGCAGACCAGGTCGATCACCACGTCACGCTTGAACTGCATGCGGTAGTCGATGGCCAGCTGGGTCACGAACAATACGGCTTCCGGATCATCACCATTCACATGGAGGATCGGCGCCTGGATCATTTTCGCAACGTCGGTAGCGTACTCGGTGGAACGCGAGTCCAGCGGGTTGCTGATGGTGAAACCGACCTGGTTGTTGATCACGATGTGCACGGTGCCGCCGGTCTTGAAACCGCGGGTCTGCGACATCTGGAAGGTTTCCATCACCACGCCTTGACCGGCGAATGCCGCATCACCGTGGATCGAGATCGGCAGAACCTTCTCACCGGTTGGGTCGTTGCGACGATCCTGACGGGCGCGAACCGAACCCTCGACCACCGGGGAAACGATTTCCAGGTGGGACGGGTTGAACGCCATGGCCAGGTGAACTTCACCGCCGGTGGTCATCACGTTGGACGAGAAGCCCTGGTGGTATTTAACGTCACCGGAACCCAGCTCGACCTTCTTCTTGCCTTCGAACTCGTCGAACAGCTCGCGCGGGTTCTTGCCGAAGGTGTTGACCAGCACGTTCAGACGGCCACGGTGGGCCATGCCAATGACGATTTCCTTGGTGCCGTAGGAACCGGAACGCTGGATCAGCTCGTCGAGCATCGGGATCAGGCTTTCGCCGCCTTCCAGACCGAAACGCTTGGTACCCGGGTATTTGGTGCCCAGGTATTTTTCCAGGCCTTCACCGGCGGTCACGCGCTCGAGCAGGTGGCCCTTGATGTCCGCGGAATAAGTCGGACGGCCACGCACGCTTTCCAGACGCTGCTGGAACCACTGGCGCTGCTCGGAATCGGTGATGTGCGTAAATTCAGCGCCGATGGTGCGGCAATATGTCTGCTGCAACGCTTCGTGAATTTCGCGTAGGCTCGCTTCCTCTTTGCCGATGAACAGGTCGCCGGCACGGAAGGTCGTATCAAGATCGGCATTGGTCAAGCCGTAATGATTGATCGACAGGTCTGCAGGTGCAGGACGCTGCCACAGCCCCAGCGGGTCAAGCTGGGCTGCCTGGTGGCCACGCATACGGTAGGCCTGGATCAATCGCAGCACTTCAACTTGCTTCTTCTCGTGCTCACTGCTCACGCTGCCGGCGGAAACCGGTTGGGCGCGGCGCTGGTTCTTTGCCAGCAGCACAAAATGGTCGCGAATTGTGGAGTGCGAAACATCGATGGCAGAGTTGCCGTCTGTCGGCAACTTCTGAAAGTAGGTGCGCCACTCTTCTGGCACAGCGTTAGGGTCGTGCAGGTAGAGCTCGTAGAGCTCTTCCACATAGGCAGCGTTACTACCGGATAGGTAGGCGCTGTTCCACATGCGCTGCATCACGCTTTCTTGCATGCTTGGTCACCCTCGGTTAGGGGAACACCATCGGCGAAGACACCGAGCGAGCTTGCAGAAGTCCGAGTGCAGCGACCAAAACAAGCCACTTAGGATCACGCTGATAGTCCGGGTACCAGCCCGGATGCCCCTGCTTGTCTCATTTCTTCAAAATAAGAGCTGCAGCTTTATGGGCTACTGCTCTGGTTATAGCCAGGGCGCGGGTTGAAGCCCGCGCCTTGGCCTCTACGGGTACAGCGGTCCTGCATTTACTACTGCTGAATCACACGCCGCTTTGCAGAAGCATGTTACGAATGTGACCGATGGCCTTAGTCGGGTTCAGGCCTTTCGGACAAACGTTGACGCAGTTCATGATGCCGCGGCAGCGGAATACGCTGAACGGATCATCCAGTGAAGCCAGACGCTCGGACGTCTTGGTGTCGCGGCTGTCTGCCAGGAAGCGGTACGCTTGCAGCAGGGCAGCTGGACCCAGGAACTTGTCCGGGTTCCACCAGAAGGACGGGCACGAAGTCGAGCAGCAAGCGCACAGGATGCACTCGTACAGACCGTCGAGCTTTTCACGCTCTTCAGGGGACTGCAGACGCTCGATGGCCGGAGCCGGCGTATCGTTCTGCAGGTAAGGCTTAACCTTCTCGTATTGCTTGTAGAAGATGCTCATATCGACGACCAGGTCACGGATAACCGGCAAACCTGGCAGAGGACGAACGATCAACTTGTTACCTTTTACGACAGCGGACAGCGGCGTAACGCACGCCAGGCCGTTTTTGCCGTTGATGTTCATGCCGTCGGAACCGCAAACACCTTCACGGCAAGAGCGACGATAGGAGAAACCCTCGTCCTGCTCTTTGATCAGGGCCAGCACGTCCAGCACCATCAGGTCTTTACCACCGGTATCGACCGAAAATTCCTGCATGAACGGCGCGGCGTCCTGATCAGGGTTGTAACGATAAACGCTGACTTTCAACATGGCGGCCACCCTTAATAAGTCCGAATCTTAGGTTCAAAAGTCGGAACAGTCTTCGGCGAGAAGTTCACAGCACGCTTGGTCACGCGCTTGTCACCCGGGAAGTAGAGGGTGTGGCACAGCCAGTTTTCGTCGTCACGGTCTTCGAAGTCTTCACGGGCGTGAGCACCGCGGGACTCTTTACGTACTTCGGCAGCGATGGCGGTGGCTTCAGCCACTTCCAGCAGGTTCTGCAGTTCCAGAGCTTCGATCCGCGCAGTGTTGAACGCCTGCGACTTGTCGTTGATCTTGACGTTGGCGATGCGCACGCGCAGGTCAGCCAGCTGGGCAATACCCTTCTGCATGTATTCGCCGGTACGGAACACACCGAAGTAGTTCTGCATGCAGCTTTGCAGCTCGCGACGCAGGGTTGCCACGTCTTCGCCATCAGTACGCTCGTTCAGAGCGGACAGGCGCGCCAGGGCAGTTTCGATGTTGGCGTCGGTGGCCTCATCGTATTCGATGCCGTCGGTCAGTGCTTTTTCCAGGTGCAGGCCAGCAGCGCGGCCGAAGACCACCAGGTCGAGCAGCGAGTTGCCGCCCAGGCGGTTGGCACCGTGAACCGATACGCAAGCTACTTCACCGACAGCGAACAGACCTGGAATGATCTGATCCACGCCTTCGTCGTTCTGGGTGATCGCCTGGCCGTGAATGTTGGTCGGAACGCCGCCCATCATATAGTGGCAAGTCGGAACAACCGGAACCGGAGCAACAACCGGGTCAACGTGGGCAAACGTCTTCGACAGCTCGCAGATGCCTGGCAGACGGCTGTGCAGCACTTCCTCGCCCAGGTGGTCGAGTTTGAGCATTACGTGGTCGCCATTCGGACCGCAACCGTTGCCAGCGATGATTTCCTTGACCATCGAGCGAGCAACCACGTCACGACCGGCAAGGTCCTTGGCGTTCGGAGCATAACGCTCCATGAAACGCTCGCCGTGCTTGTTGATCAGGTAACCACCTTCACCACGGCAACCTTCGGTCACCAGTACACCGGCGCCGGCGATGCCGGTCGGGTGGAACTGCCACATTTCGATGTCTTGTACCGGAACACCAGCACGCAGAGCCATGCCAACGCCGTCACCGGTGTTGATCAGGGCGTTGGTGGTGGACGCGTAGATACGACCTGCACCGCCGGTAGCCAGAACGGTGGCCTTGGCACGGATGTAGGTGGTTTCGCCGGTTTCGATGCAGATAGCGATTACGCCGACGAACTCGCCTTGACCATTCTTTACCAGGTCAACAGCGTAGTACTCGTTCAGGAACACGGTACCGGCTTTCAGGTTGCCCTGATAAAGGGTGTGCAGCAGCGCGTGACCGGTACGGTCGGAAGCGGCGCACGTACGGGCAGCCTGCCCGCCTTTGCCGTAATCCTTGGACTGACCGCCGAATGGACGCTGGTAGATACGACCCTGTTCAGTACGGGAGAACGGCATACCCATGTGGTCCAGCTCGTAGACAGCGGCCGGGCCTTCCTGACACATGTATTCGATAGCGTCCTGGTCACCGATGTAGTCGGAACCCTTGACGGTATCGTACATGTGCCAGCGCCAGTCATCGTTCGGATCCGCAGAAGCGATGGCGCAGGTGATGCCACCCTGGGCCGATACAGTGTGCGAACGCGTCGGGAAAACCTTGGTGATCACAGCAGTCTTGTGACCGCCTTGTGCCAGTTGCAGCGCTGCGCGCATGCCAGCACCGCCGCCACCAATGATGATGGCGTCGAAAGAAATCGTTGGAATGTTAGCCATGAATCAGATACCCCAGAGAATCTGCACACCCCAGACGAAGTAAGCGAACATCGCAACGCCGCATACTGCCTGGAAAAGGAAACGTACTGCAGTCGCGGACTTGCCCAGCGCCATTGGCGTCAGGTAGTCGGTCGCGATGGTCCACATGCCGACCCAGGCGTGAGCGCCCAGGGCCACCAGGGCCAACAGACTGAAGATACGCATCCAGTTGCTTGCGAACAGCTCGTGCCATTGGGCGTAGCCAATGCCAGGGTTCGCGACGAGGTACCCGATCAGGAAAATGAAATAAGCCGCGAGAACGACCGCAGACACACGTTGTGCCATCCAGTCATAGAGGCCCGAACGCGAAAGGTTCGTAACGCTGGTTACCATATCCAAACTCCTGCCAGAACGATCAACACCACGGAAACGGCGATGATAATTTTCGAGCCCAGGCGGCCGCCTTCCAGCGTCTCACCGATGCCCATATCCATGATCAAGTGGCGCACACCGGCTACCAGGTGATACAGCAGAGCGGACAGGAGGCCCCATGCTACGAACTTGGCCAGCGGGCTGGTCAAGCATGCCTTCACCTCGGCGAAACCTTCCTCGGAACCCAGGGATTTGCCCAATGCATACAGCATGAAGCCAAGGCCCAGGAAGAGGATGATGCCGGAAACACGGTGAAGAAACGACGTAACGCCGGTGATGGGGAGTTTGATGGTCCTTAGGTCTAGGTTTACAGGTCGTTGGCTATTCACGGCTTTTTTTTCACACTGAAGAGCCCCTAACAATCAGGGCAAAGTTGTTGGGGAGTGCACTGGTCAGGTAACCACCACCCAGGGATGCGACCCCCATCAAAACAGGCCCAAAAGCCCTTGGCGGTCGGCTGCCGAGTATAGACAGTTAGGTTACTAATGACAACGCAAACACCTTCCCCTAATAGCTGATTGCGCAAGCAGGATAAAAGGCGTAAATGGCAGGCAATTTCGAGGAAAAAGTGTGGTTAAAGCCTTCTGGGGCAAGACTTTAGGCAAATTGACATTCGAATTTATCTCACTATAGTGGTGCGGGCCCTGCGTGGGGGGTCTGTCTGATGATTTCAAGCATAAATAGGAGGCCACATGGCTGACAAAAAAGCGCAGTTGATCATCGAGGGCGCAGCCCCCGTCGAGCTGCCCATTTTAACCGGCACCGTTGGTCCCGATGTTATCGACGTCCGGGGCTTGACCGCCACGGGCCGCTTCACCTTTGACCCGGGTTTCATGTCGACCGCTTCTTGCGAGTCGAAGATTACCTATATTGACGGCGATAACGGCATCCTGCTGCACCGCGGCTACCCGATCGAACAACTGGCTGAAAAGTCGGACTACCTGGAAACCTGCTACCTGCTGCTCAACGGCGAACTGCCGACCGCAGAGCAGAAGGCCCAGTTCGTCGGCACCGTGAAGAACCACACCATGGTTCACGAGCAGCTGAAGACCTTCTTCAACGGCTTCCGTCGCGACGCCCACCCGATGGCGGTCATGTGCGGCGTAGTCGGCGCTCTTTCGGCCTTCTACCACGACTCCCTGGACATCAATAACCCGCAGCATCGCGAAATCTCCGCGATCCGCCTGGTTGCCAAGATGCCAACCCTGGCAGCGATGGTTTACAAGTACTCCATGGGCCAACCCATGATGTACCCGCGCAACGACCTGTCGTACGCGGAAAACTTCCTGCACATGATGTTCAACACCCCGTGCGAGATCAAACCGATCAGCCCGGTACTCGCCAAGGCCATGGACCGGATCTTCATCCTCCACGCCGACCACGAGCAGAACGCATCGACTTCCACCGTCCGCCTGGCAGGCTCCTCGGGTGCCAACCCGTTTGCCTGTATCGCTGCCGGCATCGCCGCACTCTGGGGCCCGGCTCACGGCGGCGCCAACGAAGCGGTACTGACCATGCTTGACGAAATTGGCGATGTCTCGAACATCGACAAGTTCATCGCCAAGGCCAAGGACAAGAACGATCCGTTCAAACTGATGGGCTTCGGTCACCGCGTTTACAAGAACCGCGATCCTCGCGCGACTGTAATGAAGCAGACCTGCGACGAAGTACTGAAGGAACTGGGGATCAACAACGATCCGCAACTCGAACTGGCCATGCGCCTGGAAGAGATCGCCCTGACCGACCCGTACTTCATCGAACGCTCGCTGTACCCGAACGTCGACTTCTACTCGGGGATCATCCTCAAGGCGATCGGCATTCCAACCAGCATGTTCACCGTGATCTTCGCCCTGGCACGTACTGTCGGCTGGATCTCGCACTGGAAAGAAATGCTTTCCAGCCCGTACAAGATTGGCCGCCCGCGCCAGTTGTACACCGGCTACGAGTCGCGTGACATTACCAAGCTGGAAGACCGCAAATAAGACCTGTCTTGCGATAGTGTCTTAAGTTGCACCGGGAACGGCCTCTATTTATATAGAGGCCGTTTTTGTTTGTGCTGGGGTTGGTATTTTTTGGGGTTGGGGGCATATCCGTTTCTTAGGGTGCTGCCGCTGGCGGTTTCGCTCTTACAGCGACTCACTTTTCCAAACGCCGAAAAGTAAGCAAAAGGCTTTGCCCCTGGCGTACGGCACTTCGCTGAGGCTCAGTGTTCCCTCGCTACGGTGTCCATCCGGGGGCATCGCCTACGGTTTGCTTCGCTGCACCTCCTCTCGATGAATGCGGCTACGCCGCACGGCGCTGCGCGCCTACCCCCTGATGAACACCTTCGCTCGGCCTGCCGATGGGGCAAAAGATCAAAAGCCGAAGCCAAAGCAAGATCACAAGCCAGATCAAGAGCCCCTCACCACTCAATAGGCCGAGTGTCAGCTCGCCTGCTAGTTAAAAACTGTTGCCTATGTGCGTGAACTGATTTGTAACCCATGTGGGTGAGTCATACCGCAAGCGTTTTTTGCATACTTTTTTTGGCGTTTGAAAAAAAGTGAGTCGCCGTAAGGGCGAAACCCTAAGCAGCCCTAACCGCAGCAACGGATATACACCCAATAAAAAACACACCAAAGCCCGATAACCGCCCACAAAAAAACGCCCCGATCTCTCAACCGGGGCATTCAGCACAACATTACAAAACCATCAAACCATCAATGCGAAACCGCCCCGCTCGCCCCCAGCCCAGTCTGCGACCGCACAAATTGCGGGAAGAACAGCGCCCGCTCATTGTCCGCAGCCGCCGACTTGTCAGTGATCGAGAAGAACCAGATCCCGACAAACGCAATAATCATCGAGAACAACGCCGGGTACTCGTAAGGGAAGATCGCCTTCTCGTGATGCAGGATCTGCACCCAGATGGTCGGCCCAAGCACCATCAAGCCAACGGCACTGATCAGACCCAACCAGCCACCAATCATCGCCCCACGAGTGGTCAGCTTCTTCCAGTACATGGAAAGCAGCAGCACCGGGAAGTTACAGCTGGCCGCAATGGAGAAGGCCAGGCCCACCATGAACGCAATGTTCTGGCTTTCGAACAGAATACCCAGGCCAATCGCCAGCACCGCCAAAGCGATAGTGGTGATCTTCGAAACACGAATCTCATCCTTCTCGTTGGCCTTGCCCTTCTTGATCACACTGGCATACAGGTCATGGGACACCGCCGAAGCACCGGCCAGGGTCAGACCCGCCACAACCGCCAGAATGGTCGCGAACGCCACTGCCGAGATGAAGCCCAGGAAGATGCTACCGCCAACCGCGTTGGCCAAATGCACCGCCGCCATGTTGTTGCCGCCCAACAGCGCGCCAGCAGCATCTTTGAAGGCCGGGTTGGTGCTCACCAGCAAGATCGCGCCGAAGCCGATGATGAAGGTCAGGATGTAGAAGTAACCAATGAAGCCAGTCGCGTACAGCACGCTCTTACGCGCTTCTTTTGCGTCGCTCACTGTGAAGAAACGCATCAGGATGTGCGGCAGGCCCGCAGTCCCGAACATCAGAGCCAGACCCAGCGAGAACGCCGAGATCGGATCTTTTACCAGGCCGCCCGGGCTCATGATCGCCTCACCTTTAGGGTGAACCTTGATCGCCTCGGAGAACAGCATATTGAAGTCGAAGTTGACGTGTTTCATCACCATCAGCGCCATAAATGAGGCACCGGACAGCAGTAGCACCGCCTTGATGATCTGCACCCAGGTAGTCGCCAGCATGCCGCCGAACAGCACGTACATACACATCAGCACACCGACCAGGATCACCGCAACGTGGTAGTCCAGGCCGAACAGCAACTGGATCAGCTTACCGGCACCGACCATCTGTGCGATCAGGTAGAACGCCACCACCACCAGCGAACCGCAGGCAGACAGGGTGCGGATCTGGGTTTGCCCAAGGCGGTAGGACGCCACGTCGGCAAACGTGTACTTACCCAGGTTACGCAGACGCTCGGCGATCAGGAACAGAATGATCGGCCAGCCCACCAGGAAGCCGATCGAATAGATCAGGCCGTCGTAGCCGGAGGTGAACACCAGCGCGGAAATCCCCAGGAAGGACGCTGCCGACATGTAGTCGCCGGCAATCGCCAGGCCGTTCTGAAAACCGGTGATCTTGCCGCCCGCCGCATAGTAGTCGGCCGCCGAGTTGTTTTTCTTCGAGGCCCAGTAGGTGATGCACAACGTAGCGCCGACAAAGGCCACGAACATCAGGATTGCGGGAATGTTCAGCGGCTGTTTGGCCACCTCACCGGTCAGGGCGTCAGCCGCCCAGGCACCCGGCGCGAACGCTGCAACGCTCAATAGAGCCAATAGACGCCGGATCATTGCTTGGCCTCCTTCAGAATTGCATTGTTCAGATCGTCGAACTCGCCGTTGGCGCGTCGCACATAGATACCGGTCAGGATGAAGGCCGACACAATCAGCCCCACACCAATCGGAATGCCCCAGGTGATCGACGACTCAGGGCTGATTTTTGCCCCCAGTACGTGCGGCCCGTAAGCGATCAGAAGAATGAATCCGGAGTACAGCCCAAGCATGATCGCCGAGAGAATCCAGGCGAACTTTTCTCGTTTGCGAACCAGCTCCTTGAAGCGCGGGCTGTTTTGAATCGAGAGGTAAATGCTGTCGTTCATTGTTTTTATCCTCGCAGCACAGATTTTAGTTGGAACGTTATCCACTCTATGCGGCTCAAGGAGAGGTTCCAGACGACCTTAGTCTTAGAACCAGATGTCGCTTTCGCCAATTTGCCCCGCAGATAAAAACCACTGCTTTAGCGCCAGAAACACAAAGGCCCGCTTGGCAAAAATGCCAAACGGGCCTGGAAGATGCTGACTAGACGCGTCGAATCAAATCACTTGATCCACTCGGCGACGCGCTCAGGGTGTTTCGCGACCCAATCCTTGGCCGCTGCGTCAGGCTTGGCACCATCCTGAATCGCCAACATTACTTCACCAATTTCGTCCTTCGAAGCCCATTGGAAGTTGTGCAGGAACTTGGCCACTTCCGGCGCCTTGGCTTCCAGGCCCTTGCTGCCGATGCTGTTGACGGTTTCCGCCGCGCCATACACGCCTTTTGGATCTTCAAGGAAACGCAGTTTCCACTTGGCGAACATCCAGTGCGGCACCCAGCCGGTCACGGCAATCGAGTCTTTCTTGTCTTCGGCGCGAGTCAGCTCGGCAATCATTGCGGCGCCGGAACTGGCTTGCAGTTTGTAATCGAGGCCGTAGTCCTTGATGGCCTGGTCGGTCTTGAGCATTACCCCTGAACCGGCATCGATGCCCACGATCTTGTTCTTGAAGGTAGTGTCGGTCTTGAGGTCGGCAATCGAGACAGCCTTGACGTACTCCGGCACGATCAGGCCGATTTTCGCGTCCTTGAAGTTGGGGCCGTAGTCGACCACCTTGTCCTTGTTCTTGGCCCAGTACTCACCATGGGTCACTGGCAACCAGGCCGAGAGCATGGCATCGAGCTTGCCGGTGGCCACACCCTGCCACATGATCCCGGTCGCCACGGCCTGCAGTTTCACGTCGTAGCCCAGCTTCTGCTTGATCACTTCCGCCGCCACATGGGTGGTCGCCACGCTGTCGGACCAACCGTCGACATAGCCGATGCTCAGGGTTTTGCTGTCGGCTGTCGCCAGAGTAGAGCCCATCGCCAATGCCAGAACGGCACTGGCGCCTAAGAGTCGTCGCATCTTCATCGTTACTTCCCCGAAAGTGCTGCGCCCGACGGATGCCGAGCGGCGTCAACGTATTGTTATGGTGCACAGCGCCCCCATCACGCTTCACCGCAAACTCGTTCGAACATCAGCGGAGTACTGATGCTTCGATCATCAACCTCGCGCCCAAGAGGACCTGCTCTGTCAGCGACCTCAAGGCAGCGAGAAACGACATCAGAAAGCCAGTAACGCCAGCCATCGGTAAAACCCCGGCCGATCCCGCCCGAACCTTGCATGGCAAAACCACCTAACGCCCAGACCGCCGGTAAATGCAGGTAAGATGCGCGGCTTTGCTCCCAGACGGTCTGACCATGCCCGCCACCGCGCGTTTTCCTTTTTTAGCTTATGCATTTGCCTGCCTGCTCGGCCTGTTTGCCCTCGGCGGCTACTGGTACGGCCTTGGCCAACCGGTGCTGCTGCCGGACGTTGCCAGCGCCACGCACAAACTGCAGTGCGCCTCCTATACCCCCTTCGACAAGGACCAGTCGCCGTTCGATCAGCCGTTCAACCTGCGCCCCGAGCGCATGGACGCCGACCTGGCCCTGCTGGCAACCCGCTTTGAATGCATTCGTACCTACTCGGTGACCGGCCTTGAAGCGCTGCCGGCACTGGCGCGCAAACATGGCCTGAAGCTGATGATCGGCGCCTGGGTCAACAGCAACCCGGTGGACACCGCCAAGGAAATCGAGCTGCTGATTGCCGAGGCCAATGCCAACCCGGACGTGGTTTCGGCGGTGATCGTCGGTAACGAAGCGCTGCTGCGCAAGGAAATCACCGGCCCGCAACTGGCCAAGCTGATCAAGCACGTCAAGCAGAACGTCAAGCAACCGGTGACCTACGCCGACGTCTGGGAATTCTGGCTCCAGCACCCGCAGATCGCCCCCGAAGTGGATTTCCTGACTATCCACTTGCTACCGTACTGGGAAGATGACCCTTCCAATATCGATGCCGCCTTGCAGCATGTTGCCCAAGTGCGCCAGGTGTTCGGCAACCGCTTCGCGCCCAAGGACGTGATGATCGGCGAAACCGGCTGGCCCAGCGAAGGTCGCCAGCGTGAGACTGCCCTGCCCAGCCGCGTCAACGAAGCGCGCTTCATCCGCGGTTTTGTCGCCATGGCCGAGCAGCAAGGCTGGCACTACAACCTGATCGAAGCCTTCGACCAGCCGTGGAAACGTGGCAGCGAAGGCGCGGTGGGCGGCTATTGGGGTCTGTTCGATGCCGATCGCCAGGACAAGAATGTCCTCGCAGGCCCAGTCAGCAACCTGCCACTCTGGCCACAATGGCTGGCGGTGGGCGGGCTGATCTTCCTCGCCACGCTGTTGCTCGGTGGTCGCGTACGCAGCACCCGTGCAGCCTTGGTGCTGCCGCTGCTGGGCGCCGTGGCGGCCTGCTCTATCGGTACCTGGGGGGAACTGGCGCGAGTCACCAGCCGCTCGCTCGATGAATGGCTGTGGGCCGGCCTGCTGGTCGCGCTGAACCTGCTGGTCCTGGCCCACGCGGCGCTGAGCCTGAGCACCCGCACCGGTTGGCGCGAGCGCGCGTTTGAGGCACTGCAACGACGTGCAGGCTGGTTACTGGCTGCTACCGGCTTTGCGGGCGCGGTAATGATGCTGGGGCTGGTGTTCGAACCCCGCTATCGCAGCTTCCCCAGCGCCGCCTTGCTGTTGCCGGCACTGGTCTACCTGATTCGCCCGGTGAGCGCACCGCGCCGCGAAATCGCCTTGCTGGCGTTCATCATCGGTGCCGGCATCGCCCCACAGCTGTACCGTGAAGGCCTGCTCAACCAGCAGGCCTGGGGCTGGGCGCTGGTCAGCGGCTTGCTGGTGGCTGCACTGTGGCGCAGCCTGCGGGTACGCCGCGGTTGATTTTCAGCAGTCCTGTGCCCGCGATTCGATTAGTCAGGCGCCACGCGGCGCCCTGACCAACCGCAACCCCGCAATCACCACCGCAAACACCGCCAGGCCGGTGTTGTACAAGGCCAGTGCGGGAAAGCCCAGTACCAGCGCCAACACCGCCAGCCACCAGCCAGCACGACCCGGCAGCACAAACCCCAGCACCGCCGCCGCCAATGCGCCCCAGCCCATGACCTTGAAGTGAATCAGCAGCCCCAGGTTTGCGCGTAACTGGCATTGCCAGCGATTCGCCTCGTCGACACAAATCCCCACCCACTGGGCATCTTCCATAAAGCCATAACGCGCGCCATAACTGGCGGCCAGCCACAGCGGCAGGACGATGAGCAGCAAAATCACGGGAAAACGGCTGGACATGAAGCACTCCGATAGGCAAAAACGGCGCCCAGCTTAATCCCCCCGCGAAACGACGCAAGGAAGATCAACAGATATCTGGTCATCAAATACCGGCAAAGTGTATCGTCCAGCTACTATTACCCACCATAAGGCCTGTTTGGTGCCGATCCATGGCACTTTGGCGCATAACCTGTGGTCATAGCCTGCGAACTTCATTAGGCACCTTCCTCTAAGGGATTTAGTCATGCTCCGTTCCTTGCGCTTCGCTGCCGTTTTCGGCGGCCTTATCCTGAGTGCGTCCGCACTGGCGGCAGATATCGATGCCGCCAGTTATGGCTACCCGCTTACCAACCCGTTTGAAGCGACTATTGCCACGACACCTCCGGACCTTAGGCCAGAGCTGCCCCTGGACGAAGACATCAACCAATCGGATCACAGCCTGACCCTGCGCCCGGAACGCCAGTTCGAACTGCCGGACAACTTCTGGGCCGTGAAGAAACTCACCTATCGCATGGCCACCCAGGATCACGCGGCACCGCTGATCTTCCTGATCGCCGGCACCGGCGCCCGCTACGACAGCAGCCTCAACGAATACCTCAAGCGCCTGTACTACAAGGCCGGCTACCACGTCGTCCAACTGTCCTCGCCCACCAGCTTCGACTTCATCAGCGCAGCGTCGCGCTTCGCCACCCCGGGCGTAACCAAGGAAGATGCCGAGGACCTGTACCGCGTGATGCAAGCGGTACGCGCGCAGAACCCGAAACTACCGGTGACCGACTATTACCTCACCGGCTACAGCCTCGGCGCCCTGGACGCGGCATTTGTTGCTCACCTGGACGAAACCCGACGCAGCTTCAACTTCAAGAAAGTCCTGCTGCTCAATCCGCCGGTCAACCTCTACACCTCCGTCACCAACCTGGACAAGTTGGTGCAAACCGAGGTCAAGGGCATCAACACCAGCACCACCTTCTATGAACTGGTGCTCAACAAGTTGACCCGCTACTTCCAGCAAAAAGGCTACATCGACCTCAACGACGCCCTGCTCTACGACTTCCAGCAATCCAAGCAGCACCTGACCAACGAACAGATGGCCATGCTGATCGGCACCTCGTTCCGCTTCTCCGCGGCCGACATTGCCTACACCTCGGACCTGGTCAACCGTCGCGGCCTGATCACTCCGCCCAAGTACCCGATCACCGAAGGCACCAGCCTCACGCCGTTCCTCAAGCGTGCACTGCAATGCGACTTCGACTGCTACCTCACCGAGCAGGTGATCCCGATGTGGCGCGCCCGCACCGACGGTGGCAGCCTGCTGCAACTGATCGACCAGGTCAGCCTCTACGCGCTCAAGGATTACCTGCAAGCCAGCCCGAAAATCGCCGTCATGCACAACGCCGACGACGTGATCCTCGGCCCTGGCGACCTCGGCTTCCTGCGCAAGACTTTTGGTGACCGCCTGACGGTCTACCCTCACGGCGGCCATTGCGGCAACCTCAACTACCGCGTCAACGCCGACGCCATGCTGGAGTTTTTCCGTGGCTAAACCTCTCCTGCTTCTCGCCGCGTTACTGTGCGCAGGCTATGCCAATGCCGACAACAGCAAGGCCAACGAACCCACAGTGGTCGACCCGGATGGCTTTACCGAGCCATTGACCAAACTCAAGTTCAACCCAGGGTTGGACCAGCGCGAATTCGAGCGCTCGACCCTCAGTGCGCTGAACGTCTATGACCCGCTGGAGTCGTGGAACCGTCGGGTCTACCACTTCAACTACCGCTTCGATCAGTGGGTATTCCTGCCCGTGGTCGACGGCTACCGCTACATCACCCCAAGCTTCCTGCGCACCGGCGTCAGCAACTTCTTCAACAACCTGGGCGACGTGCCCAACCTGGTGAACAGCCTGCTGCAACTCAAGGGCCAGCGCTCGCTGGAAACCACCGGCCGCCTGCTGCTCAACACCACCATCGGCATCGCCGGGCTGTGGGACCCGGCGACCGCCATGGGCCTGCCGCGCCAGAGCGAAGACTTCGGCCAGACCCTGGGCTTCTACGGCGTTCCGGGTGGCGCCTACTTCATGCTGCCGATCCTCGGCCCTTCCAACCTGCGCGACACCGGCGGGCTGGTGGTGGACTACAGCGCAGAGTCGGCGATCAACTTCCTCAACGTGGCTGAAGTCAGCTCCAACCATCCGGAAGTCTGGATCCTGCGCGGCGTCGACAAACGCTACCAGACCAACTTCCGCTACGGTCAGATGAACTCGCCGTTCGAGTACGAGAAGGTCCGCTACGTGTACACCGAAGCACGCAAGCTGCAGATCGCCGAGTAACGTTTGCGGTGATAAAAAAAGGCCATTCGATGCAGATCGAATGGCCTTTTTGATTTTCCAGCCACAGCATCAGCTTTTGACAGATTTCCAGATCTTGCTCACCACCATCACCCCCGCCAACACCACCGCCCCCGCGACAATCCCGGCCACCGCATTGAGCAGGCTCGGCACGATCCACGACCAGCCGCCAACGCTCTGGCTCACGCCTTCGATCCAGTGATGCACGACCGGTACGCCGTGGGTCAGGATCCCGCCACCGACCAGGAACATCGCCGCAGTGCCGATCACCGACAGGCTTTTCATCATGTACGGCGCAGCCCGCAGGATCGCGCCGCCGATGCCCTTGGCAATCTGCGAAGGCTTCTGGGTCAGCCACAGGCCCAGGTCGTCGAGCTTGACGATACCCGCCACCAGGCCGTAGACGCCGATGGTCATGACCAGGGCAATGCCCGACAGCACGATCACCTGCTGGGTCAGCGGCGCATCCGCCACGGTGCCCAGGGTGATGGCGATGATCTCCGCCGAGAGAATGAAGTCGGTACGCACTGCGCCCTTGATTTTGTCCTTCTCGAACGCCACCAGGTCGACCGCCGGGTCCGCGACCGCCTCGACCAACTGCGCATGCTCGGCCTGATCCTGCGCCGGGCTGTGGAGAAACTTGTGCGCCAGCTTTTCAAAGCCCTCGAAACACAGGTAGGCGCCGCCGAGCATCAACAGCGGCGTCACCAGCCAGGGCACGAACGCACTGATGGCCAGCGCCGAGGGCACCAGGATCAACTTGTTGATGAACGAGCCCTTGGCCACCGCCCAGACCACCGGGATTTCCCGCTCGGCCCGCACGCCGCTGACCTGCTGGGCATTGAGCGCCAGGTCGTCGCCAAGCACGCCCGCAGTCTTTTTCGCGGCCATCTTGGTCATCAGCGCGACGTCATCGAGCACGGCGGCGATATCGTCGATCAGCAACAACAAACTACTTCCTGCCATGGCTCATGGTTTCCTTCGGGAATGGATGTTGCGCAGCATAGCCTGCCATCGGGGCAATGGGCATTCTTGAGCGCTGCGCAAGGCCGGTGCTACCATGCGCGACCGCCAGTATCGGCAAGGAACACCTTGGTTTATGAGTACTATCCGCGAGCGCAACAAAGAACTGATCCTGCGTGCCGCCAGTGAAGAGTTTGCCGACAAAGGCTTCGCTGCGACCAAAACCAGTGACATCGCGGCCAAGGCGGGTTTGCCCAAGCCCAACGTCTATTACTACTTCAAGTCCAAGGAAAACCTCTACCGCGAGGTTCTGGAAAGCATCATCGAGCCGATCCTGCAGGCCTCGACGCCGTTCAACGCCGATGGCGTACCCAGCGAGGTGCTCAGCGGCTACATCCGCTCCAAGATCCGCATCTCCCGTGACCTGCCATTTGCCTCCAAGGTGTTTGCCAGCGAGATCATGCACGGCGCACCGCACCTGAGCGCCGACCTGGTCGAACAGCTCAACGGCCAGGCCAAGCACAATATCGAGTGCATCCAGACCTGGATCGACCGCGGCCAGATCGCCCCGATCGACCCCAATCACCTGATGTTCAGCATCTGGGCCGCAACCCAGACCTACGCCGACTTCGACTGGCAGATCTCCGCCGTAACCGGCAAGGCCAAGCTCGACGAAGAAGACTACGAAGCCGCCGCGCAGACCATCATCCGCCTTGTGCTCAAGGGCTGCGAGCCGGACTGATAGACCGCTGCGCGGCCTTCGCTGGCAAGCCAGCTCCCACAGGTTTCCCTGTAGAATTCAAATTCTGTGAGCCACACATATCCCTGTGGGAGCGGGCTTGCCCGCGATGGCGGCAACTGGGAGTGGATCAGACCCAAATCGCATCCCACAAAGGATAGTCGCCAAGACGCTTTACAAGCCCAGCGCGCAATGGGTTGGCAACAACATACCGCGCCATCTTCACCAGATCCTCATCTCGCCTCAGTGCTCGATCGTGATAGCCCTGCTGCCAGAGTGGCCCGTGCCTGGCTGTGGAAAGGTTCACCTCCCGCGTAGTCAGTGATTTGGTGTGCCGCATCAGACTACTCAGTGAGCATTTCTCCAATTCCACCAACCAGTGGAAATGGTCAGGCATGACAACCCAAGCCAATGAGTTTGCCAATCCCAGGCTTTGCGCCTTCCGAAATTGATGCACTACCAATCTGCCCAAAGCGTAATCGGCGAAAACCGGTTCTCGGCCAAGCGTATTGGTGGTCAGTAAATAGATTCGATTGGGTTCGGCATAGCGACCCATGCGTAGACGATGTGAAGCAGGTGAATCCGGCATTCCTTTGCCACTCTCATGATGAAGTCATGAGAAGGCTAGCCCCGGAAGCGCTGGATGATCATGCGGACCTTTAGCTGGATGTGTCCCGTCGATAGCCATCGCGGGCAAGCTGCTCCCACAGGGTCTGATGGTGTACATAAAATATGTGGGCACCTTCGATCATTGTGGAAGCGGGCTTGCCCGCGATAGCGATCGATCAGCCGCCGCAGATCACGCCGCTACCCCCGCATCCGCCCGCAACCCCAGCGCCTCGATCGCATTGATCGCGCACTGCTCGTCGATATCCGACAGATCCCCGCTGATGCCCACGGCTCCCAGCACATTGCCCTGCTGATCACGAATCAGCACCCCGCCCGGCGCCGGCACCACACTGCCCTGCCCCAGGCTATTAAGCGCGGCGATGAAGGCGGGGCGTTGCTGGGCGTCCAGTGCCAACAGGCGCGAGCCCTTGCCGAGTGCGATCGCGCCCCAGGCCTTGCCGATGGCGATCTGCGGGCGCAGCAGGCTGGCGCCGTCCTCACGCTGCAGGGTGATCAAATGCCCACCGGCATCCAGTACCGCGATGGTCAGGGGCGCTGCCGTAATGGCACGTCCCGCGGCAATGGCCTGACTGGCCAGGTTAACTGCGACTTTCAAGGTTAGAGCGCTCATGGTGCCGTCCTCATATTGTTTTTCACAAAGCCGTGGGACGCGGGTGGGTGCCGCAGTCCGATGCAACAAATAGAACACAATGAAGTATTTTTTTGTATACAATAATTTTCGAAAAGCGCCTCATGCGACGAAACGCCACAGTGTTTATGGGCTTTAGCCGAATGAAACAAGCGCTTGAGAAAATGGATTGACCTGCGCCATCCGCCGTGAATACACTCTGCGCAAAGCCACTTGTATACAATTACAAAACGTAAAGAGGCACAAAACCATGAGCAAAATGAGAGCAATCGAAGCCGCCGTTCTGGTGATGCGCCGTGAAGGGGTTGATACCGCTTTTGGCATCCCGGGAGCCGCAATCAACCCGCTGTACTCCGCCTTGCAAAAGGTCGGCGGCATCGATCACGTCCTCGCTCGCCACGTTGAAGGCGCCTCGCACATGGCCGAGGGCTACACCCGCACCAAGGCCGGCAACATCGGCGTGTGCATCGGCACCTCTGGCCCTGCCGGTACCGACATGGTCACCGGGCTCTACAGCGCCTCGGCCGACTCGATCCCGATCCTGTGCATCACCGGGCAAGCACCCCGCGCCCGTATGCACAAGGAAGACTTCCAGGCTGTCGACATCACCACCATCGTCAAGCCGGTAACCAAGTGGTCGACCACCGTCATGGAGCCGGGCCAGGTGCCTTACGCGTTCCAGAAGGCCTTTTATGAAATGCGCTCCGGCCGTCCAGGCCCAGTGCTGATCGACCTGCCGTTCGACGTGCAGATGGCCGAGATCGAATTCGACATCGACGCCTACCAACCGCTGCCATTGGCCAAGCCGAGCGCGACCCGCGTACAGGTGGAAAAAGCCCTGGCCATGCTCGATCAGGCTGAACGTCCGTTGTTGGTGGCCGGTGGTGGCATCATCAATGCCGACGCCAGCGAGCTGCTGGTAGAGTTCGCCGAACTGACCGGTATTCCAGTCATTCCGACCCTGATGGGCTGGGGCACGATCCCCGATGATCACCCATTGATGGTCGGCATGGTTGGCCTGCAGACGTCGCACCGCTACGGCAACGCCACCCTGCTCAAGTCCGACGTGGTGCTGGGCGTCGGTAACCGTTGGGCCAACCGCCACACCGGTTCGGTCGACGTGTACACCGAAGGTCGCAAGTTCATTCACGTCGACATCGAACCGACCCAGATCGGCCGTGTGTTCACCCCGGACCTGGGCATCGTCTCCGACGCCGCCGCCGCGCTGACCGTGTTCATCGAGGTTGCTCGTGAGTGGCACGCAGCCGGCAAACTGAAAAACCGCAGCGCCTGGCTGCAGGACTGCCAGCAGCGCAAGGCCAGCCTGCACCGCAAGACTCACTTCGACAACGTGCCGGTCAAGCCACAGCGCGTCTACGAAGAGATGAACCAGGTGTTCGGCAAAGACACCTGCTACGTCAGCACCATTGGCCTGTCGCAGATTGCCGGCGCGCAGTTCCTGCACGTCTACAAGCCGCGCCACTGGATCAACTGCGGCCAGGCCGGCCCACTGGGCTGGACCATTCCGGCAGCGCTGGGGGTGGTCAAGGCTGACCCGAGCCGCAAAGTTGTGGCACTCTCGGGCGACTACGACTTCCAGTTCATGATCGAAGAACTGGCGGTGGGCGCGCAGTTCAAACTGCCGTACATCCACGTCGTGGTGAACAACTCGTACCTGGGCCTGATCCGTCAGGCGCAGCGCGGTTTCGACATGGACTACTGCGTGCAGCTGTCCTTCGATAACCTCAACGCACCGGAGCTCAACGGCTACGGCGTAGACCACGTCGCGGTTGCCGAAGGCCTGGGTTGCAAGGCCCTGCGGGTCTTCGAACCCGCCGAAATCGCCCCTGCCCTGCGCAAGGCGCAAGCGCTGATCGAGGAGTTCAAGGTGCCGGTGATCGTCGAGATTATCCTGGAACGCGTGACCAATATTTCCATGGGCACCGAGATCAACGCCGTCAACGAATTCGAAGACCTGGCGCTGGTCGGCAACGACGCGCCGACCGCGATTTCGATGCTCGATTAATTTGTAGGATCGTTCTCGCATCCTGTGGGAGCGAGCTCGCTCGCGATTGCGTACTGCCATTCAGTATCCATGTCGACTGACACACCGCTATCGCGAGCAAGCTCGCTCCCACAGGGATCCGGGAACGCTCACCAGAGATTTACAGGAGTCCACCATGCCGCGTTTTGCAGCCAACCTGTCCATGCTGTTCACTGAACAGGATTTTCTTGCCCGCTTCGAAGCGGCCGCCAAGGCCGGTTTCAGTGGCGTCGAATACCTGTTCCCGTACGACTTCAGCTCCGCCGAAATCAAGGCCCAGCTGGAGGCCCACGGCCTGACCCAAGTGCTGTTCAACCTGCCCGCCGGTGACTGGGCCAAGGGTGAACGCGGGATCGCCTGCCACCCCGATCGCGTGGAAGAGTTCCGCGCCGGTGTCGACCTGGCCATCGCCTACGCCAAAGTGCTGGGCAACACCCAGGTCAACTGCCTGGCCGGCATTCGCCCACAGGGCGTCGACGATGCCACGGTGCAAGCAACCTTCGTCGCCAACCTCAAGTTCGCCGCCGAAAAGCTGCAAGCAGCCGGCCTCAAGCTGGTGATGGAAGCCATCAACACCCGTGACATCCCGGGTTTCTACCTGAACAACACCGCGCAGGCGTTGTCGATTCGCGAGCAAGTGGGCAGTGCCAACCTGTTCCTGCAATACGACATCTATCACATGCAAATCATGGAGGGCGACCTGGCCCGCACCATGGCGGCGCACCTGGGCGAGATCAACCACATCCAGCTGGCCGACAACCCGGGCCGCAACGAGCCGGGCACCGGTGAGATCAACTACCGCTTCCTGCTCGAACACCTGGACCGCATCGGCTACCAGGGTTGGGTTGGCTGTGAATACAAGCCGCTGACCACCACTGAAGCAGGCCTGGGTTGGCTGAAAACCCACAACGCGATCTGACACTGAACCCTGTAGGAGTGAGCCTGCTCGCGATGAGGCCAGCACATTCGACATTGATGTTGCCTGACATACCGCTATCGCGAGCAAGCCGCAAGCGGGCACTCGCTCCTACAAAAAGCTACGCCCCTATTTGCTTGAGCAAGACAAAACAAGAGGATTTTCTCATGGCTAAAATCGGATTTATCGGCACCGGCATCATGGGCCACCCAATGGCGGCAAACCTGCAGAAAGCCGGGCACAGCCTGTTCCTTTCGCAACACCACGACGCCGCCCCTGCCGATCTGATCGCTGCTGGCGCCGTCGCCCTGGCGAACCCGAAAGAAGTCGCCCAGGAAGCTGAATTCATCATCGTCATGGTCCCCGATACCCCTCAGGTCGAGGACGTGCTGTTCCGCGCCGATGGCGTTGCAGCCGGTGTTGGCAAAGGCAAAGTAGTGATCGACATGAGCTCGATCTCGCCAACCGCGACCAAAGCCTTCGCTGCACGGATCAATGAAAAAGGCGCGCAGTACCTCGACGCCCCGGTGTCCGGTGGTGAAGTGGGTGCCAAGGCTGCGACCCTGAGCATCATGGTCGGTGGCGATGCCGATGCCTTCGAACGCGCCCTCGCGCTGTTCCAGGCCATGGGCAAGAACATCACCCTGGTCGGCGGCAATGGCGACGGTCAAACCGCCAAGGTGGCAAACCAGATCATCGTGGCGCTGAACATCCAGGCAGTGGCCGAGGCCCTGCTGTTCGCCTCGAAGAATGGCGCCGACCCAGCCAAGGTTCGCGAAGCACTGATGGGTGGCTTTGCCTCCTCGAAGATCCTTGAGGTCCACGGCGATCGCATGATCAAGGGCACCTTCGATCCAGGCTTCCGCATCAGCCTGCACCAGAAGGACCTGAACCTGGCCCTGCAAGGCGCCAAGGAACTGAACATCAACCTGCCCAACACCGCCAATACCCAGCAAGTGTTCAGCACCTGCGCGGCCATCGGTGGCAGCAACTGGGACCACTCGGCGCTGATCAAGGGCCTGGAGCACATGGCGAATTTCTCGATTCGCGATAAATAAGCCTTTGGTGCCACCCGCTCTCCCTGTGGGAGCGGGCTTGCCCGCGATGGAATCGCCGCGATTTACCTGATAAACCGCGTCGCCTGAATCGCAGGCAAGCCAGCTCCCACCAGGGCCCGAGTTGCCCACACGTGTTCGCTCTATCCCAATAACAAGAATTCCGGGAGCCCGCCATGTCGGTCGATCCGCAACAATTCCTGCGCGACCTGTTCGCCACCGCCATCGACGCGGCCCATCCGCAACAGGTCCTCGAAGCTCATCTACCCAAAGACCGCAGCGGTCGAGTCATCGTCATCGGTGCCGGCAAAGCCGCGGCCGCCATGGCCCAGGTGGTCGAGCGCTGCTGGCAGGGTGAAGTGTCCGGGCTGGTCGTCACCCGCTACGGTCACGGCGCGCCCTGCGAAAAAATCGAAGTGGTCGAAGCCGCCCACCCGGTGCCCGATGCCGCCGGCCTGGCCGTGGCCAAGCGTGTACTCGAACTGGTCAGCAACCTGAATGAAGACGACCGGGTGATCTTCCTGCTCTCCGGCGGCGGCTCGGCCTTGCTGGCATTGCCCGCAGCCGGCATCACCCTCGCCGACAAGCAGGCCATCAACAAGGCCCTGCTCAAGTGCGGCGCGACCATTGGCGAGATGAACTGCGTGCGCAAGCACCTCTCCGCCATCAAAGGTGGCCGCCTGGGCAAAGCCTGCTGGCCGGCCACGGTGTACACCTATGCCATATCCGATGTCCCGGGCGACCTCGCCACCGTGATCGCCTCCGGCCCGACCGTGGCCGACCCGAGCACCTCCGGCCAGGCCCTGGACATTCTCAAGCGTTACGCCATCGAGGTTCCGGCTTCGGTGCGCAGCTGGTTGCAAAGCCCCGAATCGGAAACGGTAAAACCCGGTGATCCGAGCCTGGCCCGCAGCCATTTCCAACTGATCGCCCGCCCCCAGCAATCCCTTGAAGCCGCGGCAGTGAAAGCCCGCCAGGCCGGTTTCAGCCCACTGATCCTCGGGGACCTGGAAGGCGAGTCCCGCGAGGTGGCAAAGGTCCACGCCGGCATTGCCCGCCAAGTGGTGCTGCACGGCCAGCCGCTTGCCGCGCCGTGCGTGATCCTGTCCGGTGGCGAGACCACCGTGACCGTGCGCGGCAATGGCCGCGGCGGGCGTAACGCCGAGTTCCTACTGAGCTTGACTGACAGCCTCAAGGGCCTGCCAGGCGTCTACGCACTGGCCGGTGATACCGACGGCATCGACGGCTCCGAAGACAACGCCGGCGCCCTGATGACCCCGGACAGCTACGCCCGCGCCGCCGCCCTGGGCCTGAGCGCCAGCGCCGAGCTGGACAACAACAATGGCTACGGTTACTTCGCCGCGCTCGACGCCCTGATCGTCACCGAGCCGACGCGCACCAACGTCAATGACTTCCGCGCCATCCTGATCCTCGAGAACCCAAAACATGACGCCTGACAAAAAGGTCAAAATCCTCGCCACCCTGGGGCCTGCCACCGACGGCATCGAAGACATCCGCGAACTGGTACTGGCTGGGGTCAACATCTTTCGCCTGAACTTCAGCCATGGCGATCATGCCGACCACGCCCAGCGCTACCAGTGGATCCGCGAAGTCGAGCGCCAGCTCAATTACCCACTGGGGATCCTGATGGACCTGCAAGGTCCGAAACTGCGGGTCGGCAAGTTCGCCGAAGGCAAGGTGCAACTGGTGCGAGGCCAGGCCCTGCGCCTGGATCTCGATCCGACGCCGGGCGATGCCCGCCGGGTCAACCTGCCCCACCCGGAAATCATCGCGGCGCTGGAGCCGGGCATGGACCTGCTGCTGGACGACGGCAAACTGCGCCTGCGGGTGGTCAGTAAATACGCCGACGCCATCGACACCACGGTGCTCAACGGCGGCGAGCTGTCGGATCGCAAAGGCGTCAACGTGCCGCAAGCGGTGCTCGACCTCAGCCCGCTGACCGCCAAGGACCGTCGTGACCTGAGCTTCGGCCTGGAACTGGGGGTGGACTGGGTGGCCCTGTCCTTTGTCCAGCGTCCCGAGGACATCCGCGAGGCCCGTGCCCTGATCGGCGACAAGGCGTTCCTGATGGCGAAAATCGAGAAGCCTTCGGCAGTCGAGCAACTGCGCGAAATCGCCGAGCTGAGTGACGCGATCATGGTCGCCCGCGGCGACCTGGGAGTGGAAGTGCCGGCCGAAAGCGTGCCGCAGATCCAGAAAGACATCATCAGTACCTGCCGCCAGTTGGGCAAGCCGGTGGTGGTGGCGACCCAGATGCTCGAGTCCATGCGCTTCTCCCCGGCACCGACCCGCGCCGAGGTCACCGATGTCGCCACCGCCGTGGCCGAAGGCACCGACGCGGTGATGCTGTCGGCGGAAACCGCCTCCGGTGAATACCCGCTCGAAGCCGTGCAGATGATGAGCAAGATCATCCGTCAGGTCGAAGCCGGCCCGGACTATCAGGCGCAACTCGACGTCAGCCGACCGAAAGCCGAAGCCACCACCTCGGACGCGATCAGCTGCGCCATCCGCCGCATCAGCAACATCCTGCCGGTGGCGGTCCTGGTGAACTACAGCGAGTCGGGCAGCTCGAGCTTGCGCGCGGCGCGGGAGCGGCCGGCGGTGCCGATCCTCAACCTGACCCCGAACCTGTCGACTGCACGGCGCCTGAGCGTGGCCTGGGGCGTGCACTCGGTGGTCAACGACCGCTTGCGCCAAGTCGACGAGGTCTGCTCCACCGCCCTGGAAATCGCCCAGGCCCAAGGCATGGCTCAGCGCGGCGACACCTTGTTGATCACCGCCGGTGTGCCTTTCGGCCAGCCGGGATCGACTAACTCGTTGCGTATCGAGACATTGATCTAGAGCGCCCATACCGGCCCCATCGCCAGCAGGCTGGCTCCCACATTGGTTTTGGGTCGATCTCAGAATCAAGACTGAACCAAGATTCAGTGTGGGAGCCAGCCTGCTGGCGATCAGCCGGGGTCACGCTCGACCAATTCGCTCCCTTTGATCTTGCAGAACTGCCATGCCTGCCAACCACTTCAACAGCCACTGCCCCGACTGGGCGACTGCGCTGCTCAACGGCTTCAGCCAGATCTTCCTCCAGCGCAATCCGCTGTGCGGCCTGCTGTGCCTCTGCGCCATCCTGTTTACCGCACCGGCCTTGCTGGGCGGCGCGCTACTGGGCGGGGTCGCGGGACTGCTCACCGCGCAACGCCGCAACTATGCCAAGGCCGATCGCCAGGCTGGGCTTTTCAGCTACAACGGGGTCTTGCTCGGCTTACTGCTGAGCCTGTACTTCCCCTGGTCGGCGCTGCTGCCCCCGCTGATCCTGGCCGCCGGCGGCCTGAGCGCAATGATCACGCAACAGTGGCTCAAACGGGTGCGGGTCAGCCAATACCTGCCGGCCTACACCACACCCTTCGTCGTGCTGAGCTGGCTGCTGCTGTGTTTCGCCACGCCCCCGACAACCGCGCACTTGATCGAAGTCAGCTCGCTGAACATGCTCGCAGCCCCCTTCAAAGGAATCGGCCAGGTGATGTTCCTCGGGCATCCGCTGGCCGGTGCGCTGATTGCCGGCGGATTGCTGATCGCCGACCGCCGCGCCTTCTGCTGGGCATTGCTGGCCTCTGTCGCGGGCATGGGCTGGAGCATGCTGCATCACGACTTCTACAGCGCATTGCTCGGCCTCGGTGGCTACAACGCCGTGCTCGCCGCCCTCGCCCTCAGTTCGCAACGCCAGCAACCGTGGTTGCCGCTGCTCGGCATAACCTTGGCCTTGTTGCTGACACCGCTGTTTGCCGCCATCGGCCTGCCCACGTTGACCGCGCCGTTCATTGTTGCCTGCTGGCTGCTGCGCAGCGCCGTGCAAATGTTCGCGAAGACCGCTGTCGCCCATACGCCTTGCACTCTGGAGGAGAATCAACCTAGGCTGCGCTGATCATTGATTCAGGCGTTTTCCATGGACAGCAGCAAAAACTGGCGCGAAGAACTTCACGTCATCGTGTTCCAGAGCGACACCCAGGCCGGACGGCGCTTCGACGGCATCCTGCTGTTGATCATCCTCGCCAGCCTGGTGATCGTGATGCTCGACAGCATCGACAGCATCCACCGCGACTATGCCAACGTGCTGGCCTACATCGAGTGGGGCTTCACCTTGATCTTCGCCATCGAGTACGGCTTGCGCCTGTACTGCTCGCCCAAGCCGTTGCGCTATGCGTTCAGCTTCTATGGACTGGTCGACCTGCTGGCGATCGTGCCGGGGATACTCGCCCTGTACTACAGCGACGCCCAGTACCTGCTGATTATCCGCATCATCCGTATGCTGCGGATCTTCCGCGTACTCAAGCTCAGCCCCTACCTCAAGCAAGCCAACTACCTGATGGCGGCGCTGCGCGGCAGCAAGCAGAAGATCGTGGTGTTCCTGGTCAGCGTGTGCACCCTGGTGACGGTGTTCGGCACCCTCATGTACGTGATCGAAGGCCCGCAGAACGGCTTCACCAGCATCCCCAAGGGCATCTACTGGGCGATCGTCACCCTGACCACCGTGGGCTTCGGCGATATCGTGCCCAAGACGCCCCTGGGCCAGGTGATCTCCTCGCTGGTGATGATCACCGGTTACTCGATCATTGCCGTGCCGACGGGCATCTTTACCGCAGAACTGGCCAACGCCATGCGCGGCGAGCAACTGCAACACGACTGCCCGGTGTGCAAGAAAAACAG
Source organism: Pseudomonas sp. IT-P176 (assembly GCF_949767245.1). NCBI lineage: Bacteria > Pseudomonadati > Pseudomonadota > Gammaproteobacteria > Pseudomonadales > Pseudomonadaceae > Pseudomonas > Pseudomonas sp. IT-P176. The sequence goes on along the minus strand of NZ_CATKPN010000079.1, from coordinate 46,694 downwards.
CCATGAGCACGGCGCAGCGTTCTGCTCACGTTGCGGTAATGCGCTATTTAAGAAAATCGAATAAGCAAAGTACTTTTTAATCTTTAAAGAGCTATAGAGCCCCGGCTATAGTCGACGGCAAAATGCCTTCACTCTCTCGAACAAAAGGAATGTGCAGTGAAAAAGATCTTTGGCGCCTCACTCCTGGCCGCTGGCCTGACCCTCGCTAGCGTGGCTCAAGCCGCACCAACCCTGCTTAACGTTTCCTACGACGTGATGCGCGATTTCTACAAGGACTACAACACTGCCTTCCAGAAACACTGGCAAGCCGAGCACAACGAAACCATCACCCTGCAGATGTCTTTCGGCGGCTCCAGCAAACAGGCACGTTCGGTGATCGACGGCCTGCCGGCTGACGTCATTACCATGAACATGGCCACCGATATCAATGCCCTGGCCGACAACGGCAAACTGGTCCCGGAAAACTGGGTTACCCGCCTGCCGAACAACAGCGCACCGTTCACCTCGGCCACCGTATTCATCGTCCGCAAGGGCAACCCCAAGGCCCTGAAAGACTGGCCCGACCTGCTCAAGGACGGCGTGCAGGTGATTGTGCCCAACCCGAAAACCTCGGGTAACGGCCGCTACACCTACCTGTCTGCCTGGGGCTACGTGCTGAAAAACGGCGGCGATGAGAACAAGGCCAAGGACTTCGTCGGCAAACTGTTCAAACAAGCCCCAGTCCTCGACACCGGCGGCCGTGCGGCCACCACCACTTTCATGACCAACCAGATCGGTGACGTGCTGGTGACCTTCGAGAACGAAGCGGAAATGATTGCCCGCGAATTCGGTCGCGACCAGTTCGAAGTGATCTACCCAAGCGTCTCCGCCGAAGCCGAGCCACCGGTCAGCGTGGTCGACAAAGTCGTCGACAGGAAAGGCAGCCGTGCCGCTGCCGAGGAATACCTGAAGTACCTGTGGTCCCCAGAAGGTCAGGAAATTGCGGCGGCCAACTACCTGCGCCCACGTGACCCGGCGGTGCTGGCCAAGTACACCGACCGTTTCCCGAAAGTCGACTTCCTGTCGGTAGAAAAAACCTTTGGTGACTGGCGTACCGTGCAGAAGACCCACTTCAACGACGGTGGGATTTTCGACAAGATCTACAGCGGCCAATAAGCTGCACTGAAACGAAAAAAGGCGACCTGCGGGTCGCCTTCTTTTTGTCGCTGCCCGTCCTAGGGCAACATCGCTTCCACTTCCACTTCGATCAGCCACTGCGGCAAGGACAGCCCACTGACAATCACCCAGGAAGACGCTGGCGGATTGCTCGGGAAGCGCTCCAGCAACACCTGGGTGATCTGCTCTTGTTCATCGCGCGCGGTCTCGGCGATGTAAATCCGCATCACCACCACATGGGACAGGTCCCCGCCCGCCTCGCGCAATATCGCCTCGATGTTATCGAACGCCTTGTCAGTCTGCTCGCGCAAGCCAGGCGCTACCGTACGCTCATGCTCGTCGACACCGACCTGACCGGACAACAACAACCGACGTCCGCCACTGACCTCAACCGCCTGGCTGAATCCGTACTGCAGCGAGTTGAAAACACTGGAGGGATTTAACACCGACTTGTGCATGAAGACTCCTGACTCCCTGGAATGACCGGGAAATCTAAATCAACCGGCAGCAGGGTTCCAGTGACCGCAACATCCGGAAACTCACCAATCAAGCCGAAAGGGTCTTATCTACTGCCCGAACTGCCTGCCCAACCCCGAAGGCACGCCGTGGATATCGGTGTCTTCCCACGGCCCTTGGGGGCTGATGCTGCGGCTCCAGCCGTTATCCCAGCGGTAATAGGTGCGCTGGCGGTAGAAGACATTGCTCTGGTCGTCGAGGACGTAGACCCCCAGTTTCGCATCCCAATGACTGTTGCCACCTGGTGGCGGAGCGAAACTGGCGGAGGTGCGTGGCAAGGGTTTGGCCGGCTTGTTCGGCGTCACCGGCTTGCCGGGAGCCGTCGTGGGCTTGGGCTTGGTGGTCGGGCCCGACGGCGGGATCGGTGGCAACGGGCTGGTGTCTGGAGTGGGCTGCTGGACCGTACAGGCGCTTAACCCTAGAACCAGGCTGAGCAGGGTAATTCGAGCGAGTACGGTCATAGCGGCATTTCCTGATTATTGGTCCGGGCTGTCGATGGTCAACGATTGCGGCGCGGTGGTGCTGCTGGCCATTGGCTGGCTGCGTCCGACCCACTCGCCGGCAGTCGGTTGGCCGGCGCGGGATACCCGTGCAACCAGTTGGACTTCAGGGAAGTTCGACAGTTTCAACTGCGGCATCATTGCATCCGCGTCGCCCAGTTCCACGGTCACCGGCAGGTCGGCAACCGTCAAGCGCTTGGCTGCCAGCGGGGCCGGCGGGCCGGAAACGGCGCGAGCGAAGATGAACACGCTGTCACCTGGCAGGACCTTGGCCTTGACCTCGGCCGACAGGTCGACCGAAACCTTGAGCAAGGCCACCGGCTTGACCGCGACGGCTGGGGCCTTGGCAACAGTCACGCCGCTTTCCTGGAGTTTTTCCGTGGCCCGCTGAATGCCGCCTTGCAGCGCGGCACGGGAAGCGTCCTCGGTCGGCAGTTGGGCCAACAGGCGGTTCCAGTAGTCGATAGCGTCCTGGTAGCGCTCGCTTTCGAAGGCGGCGATACCCAGCAGGCCCAGGCTGGTGACTTCCTTTGGATCGGCCTTGAGTGCTTCGTCGGTTAGCGCCTGGACCTTGTCCGACCATTTCTTGTTGTCGGCAAAGTACTGGGCCTGGGCCCATTGACCCAGCAGTTCGGGCTGGCGACCCGCCAGGGCCACGGTCCGCTCGAAGATCTTCGCCGCGTCGGCTGGACGGTCCTGGGCCATGTAGGTACGGCCAAGGAAGTACAGGCCCTCGGCGGAATCCGGTTGTGCCGCTACGGCACGCTCCAGGCGCAAGGTCATTTCTTCCATCGACTGCGGCGCCTGGGCGAACTCGCGGGTCAGCTCAACCTTGTCGCTGGCACCAAAGTGCAGGTACAGGCCCAGGCCCAGCACCGGCACCAGGATTGCCGCCAGCAGCGGCAACGGCTTGCCCAGGCGGGATACCCGGCCGGCGTCGGCGCCTTCGGTGTCGGCCAGCAGCTCACGAGCGGCTTCGTCGCGCCCTGCGGTCATTTGTGTAGCATCGAGCACGCCTTCAGCCTGCTGCGTCTGCAACTCGGCCACGCGCTCTTGATAAAGCGCCACGTTCAGCGCGGTACGATCCTCTTCACGTTGGGCACGACGGCCACGCAGAACCGGGATCAACAGAAAACTCAGGGCAACCAGGAGCAGCAGACCTGCGGCAAGCCAGAAATCAATCATCAGTGTTTTTGTCCAGCAGTTGGTCGAGGCGCTCGCGCTCCTCGGCAGAAAGCGTGTCCTTGCCAGCCGCGCGTTCAACGCGCCGACGACGGACGATCAGGGCAATCACCACCACGCCACCTAGCAACAGCCCGGCCGGGCCAAACCACAACAGGGCGGTCTTGCCGGTCAGGGCGGGCTTGTAGCGGACGAAGTCGCCATAACGGTCGACCATGAAGTCGATGATCTGCTGGTTGTCCTTGCCCTCGCCGAGCATGCGGAAAATCTCTTTGCGCAGATCGGCGGCAATCGGTGCATTGGAATCGGCAATGTCCTGATTCTGGCACTTGGGGCAACGCAGTTCCTTGGTCAGTTCGCGAAAACGCTCGCGATCCCCGTCCTTGGCGAACTCGTAGGTGTCGATGGCGGCATGCGCCACGCCGGCCAGGCTCAAGCCCAGGACCACAGCGGCAAACCAGCGCTTCATGGTTTGGCCTCATCCACCAGCGCCTGATACTTGGCCGCCAGTTGTTCACGCCAGACCACCTCGTCGATCACCCCCACGTACTTGTCGCGGATGATCCCCTTGGCGTCGATGAAGAAGGTTTCCGGCGCCCCGTAGACGCCCAGATTCAGGCCCAGGGAGCCCTCCTCGTCACGGATGTCCAGCAGGTACGGATTGTGGAACTCGGCCAGCCACTTCAAGGCATCGGCATTCACGTCCTTGTAGTTCACCCCGTAGATCACCACGCCCTGCTCGGCCAGCTTGTTCAACACCGGGTGCTCGACCCGGCAGGAAATGCACCAGGTGCCCCAGACGTTGACCAGCGCCGGCTTGCCCAGCAGATCAGCGCGGGTCAGGGTCTTGTCACCCTGCACGTTGACCAGACTGAACTCCGGGAACGGCTTGCCGATCATTGCCGAAGGCAACTCGGACGGATTGAGGTACAACCCGCGGTACAGAAACACCGCCACCAGCAGAAACAGCGCCAGTGGCAACACCATCAACCAACGTCTCATGCAGCCGCTCCCGACATGCCCAGTGCTTCACGCACCCGGCTTTTCACCTTGACCCGATAGCGCCGATCCATCGCCGCCAGCAACCCGCCAAAGCCGGTCAGCAGGCCGCCGAACCAGATCCAGCGCACGAACGGCTTGACGTGCACCCGCACGGCCCAGGCACCTTCGCCCAATGGCTCGCCAAGGGCGACGTAGATATCACGGGTGAAACCAGCGTCGATCCCGGCCTCGGTCATCACCGAGTTCTGCACGGTGTACAGGCGTTTTTCCGGGTGCAGCACGCTGACTTCCTTGCCGCCCTTGATCACCCGCACGGTGCCCTTGTCGGAGGTGAAGTTCGGCCCTTCGTAATGCTTGGCCCCCTCGAACACAAAGTGATAGCCGGCCAGTTCCATCGACTCGCCCGGCTCCAGACGCAGGTCGCGCTCAGCACTGTTCTGGCTGGAAAGGACCACGCCCAGGGCGCACACGGCGATCCCCAGGTGCGCGACCTGCATGCCCCAGTAACTGCGGGTCAGGGTCGGCAGGCCCTTGATCAGGCCTTTGTGGCGGGTCTTGTCGAGGATGTCGCGGACCCCGGCCAACAGCACCCAGGCGGCGAGCATGAAGGTCGCCAGCACTGCCCAGTTGAAGTCGCCATAGGCGATCCCGGCCACCACTGCCAGCGCAGCACTGCCCAGCAAGACCGGCGTGAGCATGCCCACCAGCCACTTCACCGGGGTGTCCTTCCAGCGCACCAGCACGCCGACGGCCATCACCACCATCAACAACGCCATCAACGGAATGAACAGGGCGTTGAAGTACGGCGGGCCGACCGACAGCTTGGCCCCGGTCATGGCGTCGAGGATCAGCGGGTACAGGGTACCGAGCAGGATCATCGAGGCCGCCACCACCAGCACCAGGTTGTTGCCCAGCAGCAGGGTTTCCCGCGACCACAGGTTGAAGCCCACATGGCTCTTGACCACCGGCGCACGCAGGGCGAACAAAGTCAGCGAGCCACCCACCACAAACAGCAGGAAGATCAGGATGAACACGCCACGCTCAGGGTCCGAGGCAAAGGCGTGGACCGAAGTCAGGACCCCGGAACGCACGAGGAAGGTCCCCAGCAGGCTCAGGGAGAAGGCAGCGATCGCCAGCAGTACGGTCCAGCTTTTGAACACGCCGCGCTTTTCGGTGACTGCCAGCGAGTGAATCAGCGCCGTGCCGACCAGCCAAGGCATGAACGAGGCATTTTCTACCGGGTCCCAGAACCACCAGCCGCCCCAGCCGAGTTCGTAGTAGGCCCACCACGAACCGAGGGTGATGCCGATGCCCAGGAACGCCCAGGCGACGATGGTCCACGGACGAGACCAACGGGCCCATGCGGCATCCAGGCGACCGCCCATCAAGGCGGCGATGGCGAAGGCGAAGGCCACCGAGAAGCCGACGTAGCCCATGTACAGCATCGGCGGGTGAACGATCAGGCCGATGTCCTGCAGCAACGGGTTGAGGTCGGCGCCATCGGTAGGCATCTGCGGCAGGATGCGCTCGAACGGGTTCGAGGTGAGGATCAGGAACAGCAGGAAGCCGATGCTGATCATCCCCATCACCGACAGCACCCGCGCCAGCATGACCTGCGGCAATTGCCGCGAGAACACCGACACGGCGAAGGTCCAGCCACCCAGAATCATCGCCCACAACAGCAGCGAACCTTCGTGGGCGCCCCACACGGCGCTGAACTTGTAGTACCACGGCAAGGCGCTGTTGGAGTTGTTGGCCACATAGGCGACGGAGAAGTCGTCGACCATGAAGGCGTAGGTCAGGCAGCCGAAGGAGAATGCCAAGAAGGCGAACTGCCCCCAGGCGGCAGGCTGGGCCAAGCTCATCCACATGCGGTCACCGCGCCAGGCACCGAACAACGGCACGATCGCCTGGACGATGGCAAAACACAGGGCGAGGATCATCGCCAGGTGGCCCAACTCGGGAATAAAGATGCCGGACGTCATGGATCAACCCTCCTTCACGGGTGTCGGGGCGGATTGACCACTGTCTTTGAGCGCCTTGGTCACTTCCGGCGGCATGTACTTCTCGTCGTGCTTGGCCAGCACTTCGTCAGCCACCACTACGCCCTCGGCATTCAACTTGCCCAGGGCAACGATGCCCTGCCCTTCGCGGAACAGGTCCGGGAGGATGCCACGGTAGGTGATGGTCACGGATTTGTTGAAGTCGGTGACGACGAACCTCACGTCCAGCGAATCGCCGGAACGTTTCAGGGAACCGGCCTCGACCATGCCACCGGCGCGGATGCGCGTATCTTGCGGGGCTTCGCCATTGGCGATCTGGGTCGGGGTGTAGAACAGGTTGATGTTTTGCTGCAAGGCACTCAAGGCCAGGCCGACAGCAGCGCCAACCCCCACCAGGATCGCGAGAATGATGAGCAGACGTTTTTTACGCAGCGGATTCACTTGCTGTTCTCCCGGCGCAGACGACGCGCCTCTTGTTGCAGATAACGCTTGCGGGCCAGGATCGGCGCGACCACGTTGAGGGCCAGTACCGCCAGGCAGATGCCATAGGCCGACCAGACATATAGACCGTGATGGCCCATGGCGAGGAAGTCGCCCAATGAAGCAAAACTCATGAGGCGGCCTCCAGGCTGTTTTGCACTTCGGCTTTGACCCAACTGGCCCGGGCTTCGCGCTTGAGCACTTCAAGGCGCATGCGCAGCAACAGCACCGCGCCGAAGAAACAGTAGAAACCCAACACCGTCAGCAGCAATGGCAGCCACATCTCCACCGGCATCGCCGGTTTTTCGGTGAGGGTGAAGGTCGCGCCCTGGTGCAGGGTGTTCCACCACTCCACCGAATACTTGATGATCGGGATGTTGATCACCCCGACAATCGCCAGCACCGCGCACGCCTTGGCGGCGCTGTCACGATTGCTGATGGCGTTGCCCAGCGCAATGAGACCGAAGTACAGGAACAGCAGGATCAGCATCGACGTTAGTCGCGCATCCCAGACCCACCACGAACCCCAGGTCGGCTTGCCCCAGATCGCCCCGGTGACCAGCGCCACGGCGGTCATCCAGGCACCAATCGGGGCCGCGCATTGCAGGGCGACGTCGGCCAGCTTCATCTTCCACACCAGCCCGACGATGCCGCAGACCGCCAGCATCACATACACCGACTGCGCCAGCATGGCCGCCGGCACGTGGATGTAGATGATCCTGAAGCTGTTGCCTTGCTGGTAGTCCGGCGGTGCGAACGCCAGGCCCCAGACCACTCCAATGCCGATCAGCAACACGGCGGCGATACTCAGCCAGGGCAGCATTTTGCCGCTGATGCCGTAAAACCACTTGGGCGAGCCGAGCTTGTGAAACCAGGTCCAGTTCATTGCTGTTTCCATCACGGTTGCTTTTCGTCAACACGAAAAGCCAGGGTCTTTACTGGTCGTTTTTTGACCAGACCTCATTATTCGCCGACGCTGATCTTCAGGCCAGCAGCTATTGCAAAGGGTGTCAGGGTAACTGCCAGGGCGGTCAGGCTCCCAAGCCACAGCAGATACCCGGTCGCCGGCATGCCCTGAAGTGCCGCCTGCAAGGCGCCACTGCCCAGGATCAACACCGGGATATACAACGGCAGAATCAACAGCGCCAGCAGCAAGCCGCCACGCTTCAAACCCACCGTCAGCGCCGCGCCGACCGCACCGAGCAGGCTCAGCACCGGTGTACCCAGCAACAGCGACAAGAGCAAAACCGGCAGACAGGCGGCAGGCAAACCGAGCATCAAGGCCAGCAACGGCGCAAGCAATACCAATGCCAGGCCGGAAAACGCCCAGTGTGCCAGTACCTTGGCCAAAACCAGAAGAGCCAGGGGGTGCGACGAAAGGACCCACTGCTCAAGGGATCCGTCCTCGAAATCACTGCGGAAAAGCCCGTCCAGCGAGAGCAAAACCGATAAAAGGGCAGCTACCCAGACCAGGCCCGGAGACAAGGTTTGCAACAATTGAGTCTCAGGTCCCACTGCCAATGGAAACAATGCGACAACAATTGCGAAAAATACCAAGGGGTTGGCCAGCTCCGCCGGACGGCGACACAACAACCGGGCCTCGCGGGCCACCAACAGCGCAAAAACACTCATACGGCCCACTGCCCCAGGTCGATATCACGGTAACCGGCCGGCATCCGGGTCATGGTGTGGTGGGTGGTCAGGATCACCATGCCGCCCTGTTCACAATGGGCGGCCAGGTGCTCTTCCAACTGGGCGACACCTTGCTTGTCCAGGGCGGTGAACGGCTCGTCGAGGATCCACAGCGCCGGACTCTCGAGGTACAACCGCGCCAGAGCGACCCGGCGTTGCTGGCCGGCGGACAGGGTATGGCACGGCACATCTTCAAAACCGCGCAGCCCGACGGCCGCCAGCGCCTGCCAGATAGCCTCGCGGTTGGCCGGCTGGTGCAGGGCGCAGAGCCAACTGAGGTTCTCTTCGGCGCTCAGCAGGTCCTTGATGCCGGCGGCATGACCGATCCACAACAAATTGTGGGCCAACTCTATCCGCTGGCTGTGCAGCGGCTCGCCATTGAGCAACACCTGGCCGCTGGTCGGCTGCATCAGGCCGGCCAGCAGGCGCAGCAGGCTGGTCTTGCCGCTGCCGTTGGGGCCGCTGATCTGCAGCATGTCGCCGCGATCCAGACGCAATGCGAGGTTTTCGAAGAGCATCCGCCAGTCTCGCTCACAGGCGAGCGCTACGGCTTCTAGTAGAGGGATGGTCAAGAGATCGCGGGCCTTTACGGTTCAAGTCGGCAGTGGATCGGCCGTTAAAGTGGTGCAGCATAGATGCATTGACGGCCTGTTCCAGAGAGCTGGGTCAACATTTATGGTGTTTCGCCACGCGTCCTTGGAGACGGGCGGCATTATACATGTCATGTCCTACTCTCAAGAGGGCAATTTCGACAGGGTGTGACCGATGACCGCTGAGATCAACCTTCCTCCCCTGCCCCCCGCGGCACCTGCCACGCCGCGCGTGCAGGCCAGTGGCGAGTTGCTCAAGCTGCTGACCCCGGTGGACGGCCTGATCGGTGCCGGGCAGAGCGCCAAGGCCGAAGTCCTGTCACTCAAGCAGGACCATCAGATGTTCCAACTGCTGCTCAAGATCACCCTGGCGGGCGGGCGCCAGACCACCGTATCGGCCACCAGCAGCCTGCCATTGGCCCTGGGTGCCAGCCTGGCCATTACCCAGCCCTCGGCCGGCAGCCTGGTGATCAGCCCACAATCCAGCCTGACCGGCAACGCCGCGGCCCTGTCGCGCATTGACACCACACAACTGCCGGTCGGCACGCTGTTGCAGGGCAAGGTGCTGACCACCCAGTTACAGCCGCAGGCACCGGGGCAACCGGCGGTGTACCGCTCGATGGTCAGCCTGCTCAACAGCGCACTCAGCGGCACCACTCTGAACATCGACAGCCCGCAGCCACTGCGCATCGGCACCCTGCTCAGTGCCCAGGTCCAGGATGCACACACCCTCAGCTTCGTGCCCCTGAGCACTCGCCAGGAACAATTGGCGATCAGCCAACAATTGCACACCCAGCAGAGTCGCCAGGGTTCCCTGGACGCGGTGTTCAAGGCCTTGCAGAACCTGCCGGCCGATCGGCAATCCCCTGAGGTTCGCGCCAGCGTCGACAAACTGCTTGCCAGCCTGCCCGAGATCCAGCACCTGAGCAGCGCCAAGGGGCTGGCGCAAGCGCTGGCCAACAGCGGGCTGTTTCTCGAAAGTCGACTCCAGGCCGGGCAAAATCCCGCGTCGGCAGACGACCTCAAGGGCAACCTGTTGCGTCTGATCGCCCAACTGGCCCCCGGCCTGCCGGCCAATCCCAGCTTCAATGCCGCGTTGGCCGCCAACACCCTGGCCCAGGCCCTGCCGAGCTTTGTGCGCAATGCCCTCGGCACCCTTGGCCAGGTCAGCGCCAAACCGGCCCCGGGAGGCTTTCCCCTGCCCTCGCGGCTGCTGCAGAAGCTGACCGAGGAAGGCGACCTGGAACACCTGCTGCGCCTGGCCGCCGCCGCGATCTCGCGCCTGCAAAGCCACCAATTGTCGAGCCTGGAGCAGACCGGCATGACCGAGGACGGCCGCCTGCAAACCACCTGGCAGCTGGAAATCCCCATGCGCAACCTGCAAGACATCGTGCCACTGCAGGTCAAGGTGCAGCGCGAAGACCCTCCGCCCAGGGATCCCAAGGAAAAACCCACCGAACGCGAAGCCCGCCAACACTTGTGGCGGGTCGACCTGGCATTCGACCTTGAGCCCCTGGGGCCACTGCAGGTACAGGCACAACTGGTACGCGGCAGCCTGTCCAGCCAACTTTGGGCCGAACGCCCCTACACCGCCAGCCTGATTGAACAGCACCTGGACCATTTGCGCGCGCAACTGCATGCCTGCGGCCTGAACGTCGGCGACCTCGACTGTCACCTCGGCATTCCCCCCCAAGGCCCACAAACCCGTCTCGAACAACGCTGGGTGGACGACACCGCATGAACCACCACAACCTGCCCCGCCAGGCCATCGCCCTCAAATACGACGGCCAGCACGCCCCCACGCTCACCGGCAAAGGCGACGACGCCCTGGCCGAAGCCATCCTGAAAATCGCCCGTGAGCATGAGGTACCGATCTACGAAAACGCCGAGCTGGTGCGGTTGTTGGCGCGGATGGAATTGGGCGATAGCATCCCCGAAGAGCTGTATCGGACCATTGCCGAGATCATTGCGTTTGCCTGGAACCTGAAGGGCAAGTTTGCCCAGACACAGGACCTGGACACGACGCAGCTGGAGAAAGACATCACCCATCGCGGGGATGATTATTGAAGTGTCAGCGCCCACAGATTGGATGGGGGCTGGCAAAGCCGACAATGGTGGCGCCTGGTATGCCGCTATCGCGGGCAAGCCCGCTCCCACAGGTTCAGTCGGTGTATGCGAGATCTGCACGCACCGCAAATTACTGTGGGAGCGGGCTTGCCCGCGATGGTCGTCAACGATGACGCATACAGCCTGACACCCAACAGCGCCCTCAGGCCTTTCGCGGGCAAGCCCGCTCCCACAGGTTCAGTCGGTGTATGCGAGATCTGCACGCACCGGAAATTACTGTGGGAGCGGGCTTGCCCGCGATGGGGCCGGGGCCGGCAACATGCATAGCGCCTGGCAATCAGCCCTTGTGCATCTTGCTCATCAACTCCGCCTCGGCCTGGGTCAAGCCGCAGGAGTGGGTCAGTTCGTCGACGCTGGCGCCCATGCCCACCAGGCGCGCGGCCTGGGCGAATGACAGGCTGGTCGGGTCGCGCTGTTCGATCCGGGTCAGTTTGTCCGGCAACGGCTCGACCAGCACGCGCAACTCTTGCAGTTCTTCACCCATGCGCACCGTACCGTCCTGGTAATGATCGACGCGCCGGGCCAGTTCCTTGATCCGTTGGTCACGCTGCGCATCGGCTTGTGCCGCGACCACGGCCAGTGTTCGCTGCTTGCGGGTATAGGCGAGAAAAATCGCCAGGCTGCCGATCCACAGCAGCCCCAGGACAGTAACAGCCGCTTCGAGAATCAATCAGATACTCTCCAGGTCCGACCACTCTTCCTCGCTCATCATCTTGTCCAGCTCGACCAGGATCAGCAGTTCGTTGTTCTTGTTGCACACGCCCTGGATGAACTTGGCCGACTCGTCGTTGCCGACGTTGGGCGCGGTCTCGATTTCCGACTGACGCAGGTAAACCACTTCCGCCACGCTGTCGACCATGATCCCGACCACTTGCTTGTCGGCCTCGATGATCACGATCCGGGTGTTGTCGCTGATCTCGGCATTCATCAGGCCGAAGCGCTGGCGGGTGTCGATCACGGTGACTACGTTGCCGCGCAGGTTGATGATGCCCAGCACGTAGCTGGGTGCACCCGGCACCGGCGCGATCTCGGTGTAGCGCAGGACTTCCTGGACGCGCATCACGTTGATCCCGTAGGTTTCATTGTCCAGCTTGAAGGTTACCCATTGCAGGATCGGATCTTCGGAACCCTTTGCTGACGACGCCTTATCATTCATACCCTGACCCCTTAAAAAAACCGCCGATGGCGGTGTGTGTTCTGCCTGGCCGCCACGACGGGCGGCCAGTGGCTTGTTATGTCAGTGAGTGCAGCGGCTTGCGCGTGCCCATGTGTTTGGCCCCGCCGCTGGCGATCAACTCGGCCAGTTGCGCGACATCGAGCAAGGCGCACATGTGTTCGATCACGGTGCCGGCCAACCATGGCCGTTGCCCGCGATGACTGCGCCATTTGATTTCGTTGGGGTTCAGGCGCAACGAGCGGCTGACCTGATGCACCGCCAGCCCCCACTCGTAGCCCTGCACCGAGATCACGTATTGCAGGCCCTGGCGAAAGTCGTCGCGGTAGCGATCGGGCATCACCCAGCGTGCGGTATCCAGCACCTTGAGGTTGCCGGCCTGGCTCGGCAGGATCCCCAGGAACCACTCCGGCTGGCCGAACAAAGGCGTCAGCTCATGCCCGGCCAGGGGATAGATCGAACCCAGGCACACCAGCGGCACCGCCAGGGTCAAACCTGCGACATCGAACAACAGGCATTCGAACGGCTCGGCGGCCCAGCTCGGCCGGCCGTCGCTGTCCACGGGCGGTGGTGTGGCGCTCGGCGGCAGGTGTACGTCGGCCACCGGCTCGACCAGCGTGTGCAGCAACGGCAACACCGGGGCAGCCGGTGCCGGGACCACCGCCTCGACCAAGCTCACTTGCGGCAACTCGACCACAGGAGGCTGGGCATCGCGCACCTGCTCTTGCAGCACCGCCGCCTGGAACTCGTCCAGCGCCCCCTGGGTTTCGATCACCTCGAGCACTTCGATGACCTCGGTCACCTCCACCGGCTGCTCTTCAGTGGCGTCCTGCAGCAAGGCGTCGAGGTAGGATTGCAGCGCCAGTTGCGGGCGTGAGGTGATTTTCAGCGGCCGATTCATCTCAAGCCACCTGCGCGACAAGTTGTTGCGCCAGCAGGTGCTTGAGCAACGAACGATAGGCCAGCACGCCACGGCTCTTGCCGTCGAACTGCGAAGGCGTGAGGCCGGCGCGGCTGGCATCGCGCAGCCTTGTGTCGACCGGGATATAGCCCTGCCAGATGTCATCCGGGTACATATCGCGCAGCACCCGTAAGGTGCTCAGGGAGGCCTGGGTGCGACGGTCGAACAGGGTCGGCACGATGCTGAACGGCAACGCCTGCTTGCGCGAGCGATTGATCATCGCCAGGGTGTTGACCATGCGCTCCAGGCCTTTGACCGCCAGGTGCTCGGTCTGCACCGGGATCACCAGTTGCTGGCTTGCCGCCAAGGCATTGACCATCAGCACGCCGAGCAACGGCGGGCTGTCGATCAGGGCGTAATCGAAATCCTGCCACAACTGCGCCAGGCTCTTGGCAATCACCAGGCCCAGGCCGCTCTTGCCCGGCGACTGGCGCTCCAGGGTGGCCAGCGCGGTGCTCGACGGCAACAGGGAAATACGTTCGTCGCTGGTGGGCAATAACAACTGCCCGGGCAGGCCTTGCGGCACGCTGCCGCCATGCAAAAACAGGTCGTAACAGCTGTGTTCCAGGCTGTCCGGGTCGTAACCGAAGTAACTGGTCATGGAGCCGTGGGGGTCGAGATCGACCACGACCACGCGCTTGCCCGCCTCAGCCAGCAATCCGGCTAAAGCGATGGAGGAAGTGGTTTTACCAACACCACCCTTTTGATTGGCAACTGCCCAGACTCTCATTCAGTTCGTTCCTCCCGGTCGTATGGGGCAACCGAGAAATAGCTCAACGTGGCAAGCCGGGTGACGGAGAATTGACGGCACTCTGCGGTCCCGGCGACTTGACCTGGGTCGGTGCAGTTTGTGTGCCAGCCCGCTTCAATGCCGCATCCGGTTGAGCATGGGCGGTACCCGTACCGGTCAGGCTGCGTCGCACATCGAGGTTACGCGAGATCACCAGCACCACCCGCCGGTTGCGCGCCCGCCCCTCGGCGGTGGCGTTATTGGCCACCGGCTGGAACTCGCCATACCCCACCGACGCCAGGCGCTGCGGATTGACGCCCTGCATCGCGAGCATGCGCACGATACTCGCCGAGCGGGCCGAGGACAGCTCCCAGTTGGTCGGGTACTGCGCGGTGCGGATCGGCAGGTCGTCGGTAAAACCTTCGACGTGAATCGGGTTATCGAACGGCTTGAGGATGGCCGCGACCTTATCGATGATGTTGAACGCGATATCGCTGGGCATGGCATCGCCGCTGCCAAACAACAGGCTGGAGTTGAGTTCGATCTCGACCCACAACTCGTTGCCGCGGATCGTCATCTGGTTGGCACTGAGCAGGTCGCCGAATGCCGCGCTGATGTCATCGGCGATACGCTTGAGCGGGTCGTCAGCGGCCTGGGCAATGCCCGCGTCGAGCTGCTCGCTGTCCTTGACCAGCGGCTGGGCCGGGGTCACGGTCTGTGGCCGTTCATCGCCGATGGGAATCGGCTTGAGCGCCCGATCGGAGTCGGTGAACACGCCGATCAGCGCCTCGGAGATCACCTTGTACTTGCCTTCGTTGATCGAGGAAATCGAATACATCACCACAAAAAAGGCGAACAGCAAGGTAATGAAGTCGGCGTAGGACACCAGCCAGCGTTCATGGTTGACGGGTTCTTCAGTGTAGCGCCGACGTGCCATGCTCCATGCCCCCCATCAGTCCATGAAGCCCTGAAGCTTGAGTTCGATGGAACGAGGGTTTTCACCTTCGGCGATCGACAGGATGCCTTCGAGCAACATTTCCCGGTACCGCGACTGACGCAAGGCAATCGCCTTGAGTTTGCTGGCGATGGGCAGCAGCACCAGGTTGGCACTGGCCACCCCGTAGATCGTCGCGACGAAGGCCACGGCAATGCCGCTGCCCAGTTGCGACGGATCGGCCAGGTTGCCCATGACGTGAATCAGGCCCATCACCGCGCCGATGATGCCGATGGTCGGGGCGTAGCCGCCCATGCTTTCAAAGACTTTGGCGGCTTCGATGTCGCGGCTTTCCTGAGTGTAGAAATCCACTTCGAGGATGCTGCGGATCGCTTCCGGCTCGGCGCCATCGACCAGCAACTGCAGGCCCTTGCGCGAATAGTTGTCGGGCTCCGCATCCGCCACGCCTTCGAGGCCCAGCAGGCCTTCCTTGCGCGCGGTCAGGCTCCAGTTGACCACCCGATCAATCCCGCCAGCCAGGTCGACCCGTGGTGGAAACAGAATCCACACCAGGATCTGCATGGCACGCTTGAAGGCGCTCATCGGCGACTGCAGCAGCGCCGCACCGATGGTTCCGCCGAGCACGATCAGGGCGGCCGGGCCGTTGGCCAGGGCGCCCAGGTGGCCGCCTTCCAGGTAGTTGCCGCCGATAATGGCGACAAACGCCATGATGATCCCGATAAGACTCAGCACATCCATCAGAGGCACGCCTCGGCCAGGTGTTTGCCGATCTCGTCGAGGTCGTAGATGGCATCGGCCAGGTTGGCTTTGACGATGGCCATCGGCATGCCGTAGATCACGCAGCTGGCTTCATCCTGGGCCCAGATGGCACTGCCGCTCTGCTTGAGCAGGCGCGCACCTTCCCGACCATCGGCGCCCATGCCGGTGAGTACCACCGCCAGAACTTTGTCGCCGTAGGACTTGGCCGCCGAACCGAAAGTGATATCCACGCACGGCTTGTAGTTCAAACGTTCGTCGCCCGGGAGGATTTTCACTGCGCCACGGCCGTCGATCATCATCTGTTTGCCACCCGGCGCCAGCAAGGCCAGGCCCGGACGCAGGATGTCGCCGTCCTCGGCTTCCTTGACTCTGATCCGGCACAGCTTGTCCAGGCGCTCGGCGAATGCCTTGGTAAAGGCCGCCGGCATGTGCTGGACCAGCACGATGGGCGCCGGGAAGTTGGCCGGCAATTGAGTCAGCACGCGCTGCAGGGCGACCGGGCCACCCGTGGAGGTACCGATGGCGACCAGCTTGTAGGCCTTGCGCTTGGGTGCCGGCGAGGACGGCGCAGCACGGGTTGGCACAGGTGCCACCGCCGGACGTGGTGCCGGGCTGCTGCCAGCAAAATTGCTGACCGGTGCAGGGGCTGGGGTCGGGATCGGCGCCGCTGCTGGTGCCGGCGCCGGTGCCCGATAGGCACTGAAGCGCCGGTTACTGCGCGAAATGCTGTGGACCTTCTCGCACAGCAGTTGCTTGACCTTCTCCGGGTTGCGCGAGATGTCTTCGAAATTCTTCGGCAGGAAGTCCACCGCACCGGCGTCCAGCGCGTCGAGGGTGACCCGCGCGCCTTCATGAGTCAGCGAGGAGAACATCAACACCGGGGTTGGGCAGCGCTGCATGATATGCCGCACCGCCGTGATGCCATCCATCATCGGCATCTCGTAGTCCATGGTGATCACGTCGGGCTTGAGGGCCAGCGCCTGATCAATCGCCTCCTTGCCATTGGTCGCGGTCCCGACCACCTGGATATTCGGGTCCGCCGAAAGGATTTCCGAGACGCGGCGGCGGAAAAAACCGGAATCATCCACCACCAGGACTTTGACTGCCATAAACACTCCATATAGGCGCAACAGGGCGCCAGGCGCCCCGCTCCACCAGAATCAAATACGCCGCGTGGCGTAACGCTTGAGCATGCTCGGGACATCGAGAATCAACGCGATGCGACCGTCACCGGTAATGGTGGCGCCCGACATGCCCGGCGTTCCCTGGAGCATTTTGCCCAATGGCTTGATGACCACTTCTTCCTGGCCAACCAGTTGATCGACGACAAAGCCGATCCGCTGGGTGCCCACCGAAAGGATCACCACATGGCCCTCGCGCTGCTCTTCATGAGCGGCGGAGGCGACCAGCCAGCGCTTGAGATAAAACAGCGGCAAGGCCTTGTCCCGCACGATCACCACTTCCTGGCCGTCGACCACATTGGTGCGCGACAGGTCGAGGTGGAAGATCTCGTTGACGTTGACCAGTGGGAACGCAAAGGCCTGGTTGCCCAGCATCACCATCAGGGTCGGCATGATCGCCAGGGTCAACGGCACCTTGATCACGATCTTCGAACCCTGGCCCTTGGTCGAGTAGATGTTGATCGAGCCATTGAGCTGGGAAATCTTGGTTTTCACCACGTCCATGCCCACGCCACGCCCGGACACATCGGAGATCTCGGTCTTGGTCGAGAAACCCGGAGCGAAGATCAGGTTGTAGCATTCGGTGTCGCTCAGGCGCTCGGCTGCATCCTTGTCCATCACCCCGCGTTTCACCGCGATGGCGCGCAGGACGTTGGGGTCCATGCCTTTGCCGTCATCGGAGATCGACAGCAGGATGTGATCACCCTCCTGTTCGGCCGCCAGCACCACTTTGCCGCCCCGGGACTTGCCCGCGTCTTCACGCTCCTGCGGCGATTCGATGCCGTGGTCGACCGCGTTGCGCACCAAGTGCACCAGCGGGTCGGCCAGGGCCTCGACGAGGTTCTTGTCCAGATCGGTTTCTTCGCCGACCAGCTCCAGGTTGATCTCTTTCTTGAGCTGGCGGGCCAGGTCGCGAACCAGGCGCGGGAAGCGCCCGAAGACCTTCTTGATCGGCTGCATGCGGGTCTTCATGACCGCGGTCTGCAGGTCCGCGGTGACCACGTCGAGGTTCGACACGGCCTTGGACATGGCCTCGTCGCCGCTGTTGAGCCCCAGGCGTACCAGGCGGTTACGCACCAGTACCAGCTCGCCCACCATGTTCATGATTTCGTCCAGGCGCGCGGTGTCTACCCGTACGGTGGTCTCGGCTTCGCTGGCCGGTTTTTCCGCTGGTGGCGCCGACTGGGCACGGGCCGGGGCCGGGACCGGTTTGGCGACAGCCGGCTTGGCGACCGGGGCCACAGCTTTGGCCGCGACTGGCGCGGCGCTGGCCGCAACGGTCTCGGCATTGCCGGCGACGTGGCTGAACTTGCCCTTGCCGTGCAGCTCGTCGAGCAGCGATTCGAACTCGTGATCGGAGATCAGGTCGCTGCCAACCGCCGCCGCTTCGGCAACGATGGCGGCCGGCACCGAGGCAATCGCCGACTCGAGCGCTTCAACGGCAAAGTTGCCCTTGCCGTGCAACTGGTCGAGCAAGGCTTCGAATTCGTCGTCGGTTATGTCGCTGCTTTCAGCCGCGACCACCGGGGCGACCGGCTCGACCGGGGTCGCCAGGTTGTCCACGGCGAACTGGCCTTTGCCGTGCAACTGATCGAGCAACGACTCGAACTCGGCATCGCTGATTTCATCACTGCCGTTCGCCGCCGCTGGCGCCTGGATCACAGGTGCCTCGGCTTGCGCCTTGACCGCATTCAGCGAGTCGAGCAGCAGTTCAAATTCGTTATCGGTGATATCGCCGCTGTCGCTGGCAACAACCGGCGCCGCGGGTGCTGGCGCAAGCGCTGCCACCTCGTCGGCCGATTGCGGTTCCGCCAGGCGCGCCAGGGCCGCCAGTAGCTCGGCCGTGGCAGCAGTGACCGGTGCGCGCTCGCGCACTTCGCTGAACATGCCGTTGACCGCATCCAACGCTTCGAGCACCACGTCCATCAGCTCCGAGTCGACGCGCCGCTCACCCTTGCGCAGGATGTCGAAGACGTTCTCGGCGATGTGGCAGCACTCCACCAGTTCGTTGAGCTGGAGGAAGCCGGCGCCCCCTTTTACAGTGTGAAAACCGCGAAAAATTGCATTGAGCAGGTCCGCATCATCCGGTCGGCTTTCCAGCTCGACCAGTTGTTCGGACAGTTGCTCCAGAATCTCGCCGGCCTCAACCAGAAAATCCTGAAGGATCTCTTCATCGGCGCCGAAGCTCATGTGTAGGGGTGCTCCTAGAATCCAAGGCTGGAAAGCAAATCGTCGACATCGTCCTGACCGGACATCACGTCATCACGTTTATCGGCATGAATCTGCGGACCTTCACCCTGCGCCAGATGTTTTTGCGGATTTTTTTCCGCGAGGATCGCTGCACGGTCATGTTCGATGCCGGCAAAGCGGTCGACCTGGCTAGCCATCAGCACCAGTTTCAGCAGATTGCTTTCCACTTCCGTGACCAGTTGCGTCACGCGCTTGATCACCTGGCCGGTCAGATCCTGGTAATCCTGGGCCAGCAGAATGTCGTTGAGGTTGCCCGCCACGACCTGGCTGTGGCTGGCGCTGCGGCTCAGGAAACCATCGACGCGCCGGGCCAGCTCACGGAACTCTTCAGCCCCGACTTCACGGCGCATGAAACGCCCCCAGTCTGCGCTCAACGCCTGGGCATCGGTCCCCAGGGCATTGACCAGCGGCGTGCTGTTCTCCACCAGGTCCATGGTGCGATTGGCCGCCGCCTCGGTCAGCTTGACCACATACCCCAGGCGCTCGGTGGCGTCGGTGATCTGCGAGACTTCCTCGGCTTGCGGCATGTTCGGGTCAATCTGGAAATTGACGATCGCGCTATGCAGCTCACGGGTGAGCTTGCCCACTTCCTGGTACAGGCCACGGTCACGGGTCTGGTTGAGCTCATGGATCAGTTGCACGGCCTCGCCGAACTTGCCCTTTTCCAGGCTGTCGACCAATTCGACCGCGTGTTTTTTCAGGGTCGATTCAAAATCGCCCTGTGAAATCTCTCGTTGTTCCATAGCTCCCCCGTGGCGCCAGACATCAACCGATGCGTTCGAAGATCTTCTCGATCTTTTCTTTCAACGCCTGGGCGGTGAACGGCTTGACCACATAGCCGTTGACGCCGGCCTGGGCCGCTTCGATGATCTGCTCGCGCTTGGCTTCAGCGGTCACCATCAACACTGGCAAGTGCTTGAGCTTTTCGTTGGCGCGCACGTGGCGCAGCAGATCGATACCGGTCATGCCCGGCATGTTCCAGTCCGTGACCAGAAAATCGATGCTGCCACTGTTGAGCATTGGGATGGCTGTAGTGCCGTCGTCTGCCTCGACCGTGTTGGTGAACCCGAGGTCACGCAACAGGTTTTTGATGATCCGCCGCATCGTTGAGAAGTCATCAACGATGAGGATTTTCATGTTCTTGTCCAATTCGACCTCCAAGCAGTCTTAAACGCGCCCAGCACCTGGGCACGCCATTCAATCAACAGGCAGAGCACTCAACGACGGTTTGGAGCACAACGGATGATGACCGCGCCAGCGCGAGGCTGTAGCGGTGTCGTTCGCAGTGTCCCCACACTGCTGTCAGCGCGCTCGCCACTCTCCCAAACGCCCCCGCAAACGGGCTGCGCACTGGCTGTGTAACTGGCTGACCCGCGATTCGCTGACCCCCAGGACCTCACCGATTTCCTTGAGGTTCAGCTCCTCGTCGTAGTACAGCGCCAAGACCAGTCGCTCACGCTCCGGCAAATTGGCAATCGCGTCCGCCAGCGCAGCCTGGAAGCGTTCATCCTCCAGGTCACGCGACGGCTCGAGATGAGCACTCGCGCCATCCTCATGCAGCCCTTCATGCTCGCCGTCCTGCAACAGGTCGTCGAAACTGAACAGGCGACTGCCCAAGGTGTCATTCAAAATCCCGTAATAATCGTCGAGACTCAATTGGAGTTCGGCCGCAACCTCGTGATCTTTAGCGTCACGTCCGGTTTTAGCTTCAATTGAGCGAATCGCGTCGCTGACCATGCGGGTATTGCGGTGCACCGAGCGTGGCGCCCAGTCACCTTTACGGACCTCGTCGAGCATTGCCCCGCGGATGCGGATCCCGGCGTAGGTTTCGAAACTCGCGCCTTTGCTGGCGTCGTACTTGGTCGAGACTTCCAGCAGGCCGATCATCCCGGCCTGGATCAGGTCTTCGACCTGGACACTGGCCGGCAGACGCGCCAGCAAGTGATAGGCAATGCGTTTTACCAGTGGCGCGTAACGCTCGATCAGCTCGTACTGCGCGTCACGCGCCGATTGCTTGTACAGGTTGTAACCGCTGGCTGTCATAGCACCGGACCCGCAGTCTGTTGCACCAGGCGCTCCACAAAAAACTCCAGATGCCCACGCGGATTGGCGGGCAATGGCCAGGTATCGACTTTCTGCGCAATGGCGCGGAAGGCCAGGGCGCACTTGGAACGAGGAAAGGCTTCGTACACCGCGCGCTGCTTCTGCACTGCCTTGCGCACGCTTTCGTCGTAGGGCACCGCGCCGACGTATTGTAGGGCGACATCCAGGAAGCGGTCCGTGACCTTGGTCAACTTGGCGAACAGGTTGCGCCCTTCCTGCGGGCTTTGCGCCATGTTGGCCAGCACGCGGAAGCGGTTCATGCCGTAGTCACGGTTGAGCAGCTTGATCAGGGCGTAGGCGTCGGTGATCGAAGTCGGCTCGTCGCAGACCACCAGCAGCACTTCCTGCGCGGCGCGGACAAAACTGACCACCGACTCGCCGATCCCGGCCGCGGTGTCGATCACCAGCACATCGAGGTTGTCGCCGATATCGCTGAACGCCTGGATCAGGCCCGCGTGCTGGGCCGGGCTCAGGTGCACCATGCTCTGGGTACCGGAGGCGGCCGGCACGATACGAATCCCGCCGGGCCCCTGCAGCAGCACGTCGCGCAATTCGCAGCGGCCCTCGATCACGTCGGCCAGGGTGCGCTTGGGCGTCAGCCCCAGCAACACATCGACGTTCGCCAGCCCCAGGTCGGCGTCCAGCAACATAACGCGCCGGCCGAGCTCTGCCAGAGCCAGGGACAAGTTCACTGAAACGTTAGTCTTACCGACGCCACCCTTGCCGCCGGTCACCGCGATCACCTGTACGGGATGCATGCTGCCCATGTGCTTTCTATACCTTGTCTTGCTTAGACGCGGGCTACATGACTGGCTGCGCGTTCCCTGGGGAACAATGCACGGCAGGCCATCGATGTAGATACAAATCTAGTCATTAATACCTCAGCCGACCCGTTTGGTCGGGCTGTGGTAGAGATCAGCGAACATATCAGCCATGGCTTCTTCGCTGGGTTCTTCCTGCATTTGTACACTCACGGCGCGACTGACCAACTGATGGCGGCGCGGCAGATGCAGGTCATCCGGGATACGCGGCCCATCGGTCAGATAGGCCACCGGTAATTCGTGACTGATCGCCAGGCTCAAGACCTCGCCCAGACTTGCCGTTTCGTCCAGTTTAGTCAGGATGCAGCCGGCCAGCCCGCAACGTTTATAACTGTGATAGGCGGCCGTCAGCACCTGCTTCTGGCTGGTGGTGGCCAGGACCAGATAATTCTTCGATTTGATCCCGCGACCGGCCAGGCTTTCCAGCTGCATGCGCAAGGCCGGGTCGCTGGCCTGCAGACCCGCGGTGTCGATCAACACCACGCGCTTGCGCAGCAGTGGGTCCAGGGCCTGGGCCAGGGACTGACCCGGATCCAGGTGTGTCACCGACACGTTGAGGATCCGCCCCAGGGTCTTGAGTTGCTCCTGGGCGCCGATGCGGTAGCTGTCCATGCTCACCAGGGCGATGTTCTGCGCGCCGTACTTGAGCACATAACGTGCCGCCAGCTTGGCCAGGGTGGTGGTCTTGCCCATGCCGGCCGGGCCGACCATGGCAATCACTCCGCCCTCTTCCAGGGGTTCGATCTCGGGGGTGACGATCATCCGCGCCAAGTGGGCCAACAGCATGCGCCAGGCCTGGCGAGGTTCTTCAATACTGGTGGTCAGCTCCAGCAGGTCGCGGGACAACGGACCGGACAGGCCGATGCGTTGCAGCCGGCGCCAGAGGTTGGCCTGCTGCGGATGGCGGCCCTGCAGCTGGTTCCAGGCCAGGGAGCCGAGTTGCACTTCGAGCAACTCGCGCAAGCCATTGAGCTCCGAGCGCATCGAATCGTAGGCACGCGGGTCGATGGCCGCCGTCGGTACTGGCGCCGGGGCAGGACGCGGCGGCTCGGACAGGGTCGGTTCGATCAAGGGTTCGGCGGCAGTCAGTGGCAGGCCGGCAAACAGCTGGCGACTGGCGTGTTCGCCCGCCTCGCCTTCGCCACGCAAGCTCAGTTCGGCCTGGGCGGTGACAATGCGCGACTGGGTCTTGCGCAGCTCGTCCTCGAGCTCAATGTTCGGCACCCGCGGCGCCAGGGCCGACAGCTTGTAATCCAGGGCCGCCATCAGCTCGACACCGCCGGCGATGCGGCGGTTGCCGATGATTGCGGCATCGGCGCCCAGCTCATCACGAACCAGCTTCATGGCCTGACGCATATCGGCGGCGAAAAAACGCTTAACTTGCATAAACCACTACCTCAGCCGTTGGGCCCTACTGTCGCAACGATGGTCACTTGCTTGTTGTCAGGAATTTCCTGATAGGCCAACACATGCAACCCCGGGACTGCCAGGCGGCCGAACCGCGAGAGCATCGCGCGGACCGGACTTGCGACCAGCAGAATCACCGGGTGACCTTGCATTTCCTGACGCTGGGCCGCGTCGATCAACGAACGCTGCAGCTTCTCGGCCATGCTTGGCTCGAGCAAGACACCCTCATCGGCGCCCTGCCCGGCCTTTTGAATACTATTGAGCAATATTTGTTCCAACCTTGGTTCCAAGGTGATCACAGGCAGCTCGGACTCAGTGCCTACAATGCTTTGCACGATAGCTCGGGACAAGCCGACGCGCACGGCCGCGACCAAAGCGGCAGTATCTTGACTCTTGGCGGCATTGTTAGCGATCGCCTCGGCGATGCTGCGGATGTCGCGTACCGGCACCTGTTCGGCCAGCAGCGCCTGCAGCACCTTGAGCAATTGCGACAGCGACAGCACGCCTGGCACCAGCTCCTCAGCCAGTTTTGGCGAGCTTTTGGCCAGCAATTGCATGAGTTGCTGGACTTCCTCGTGACCGATCAGCTCACTGGAGTGCTTGTACAGAATCTGGTTCAGGTGCGTTGCCACCACCGTACTGGCATCGACCACGGTGTAACCCAGCGATTGCGCCTGGGAACGCTGGCTGACTTCGATCCACACCGCCTCCAGGCCAAAGGCCGGATCTTTGGCGGTAATCCCGTTGAGGGTACCGAACACCTGCCCCGGGTTGATCGCCAGCTCGCGGTCCGGATAAATCTCCGCCTCGGCCAGGATCACCCCCATCAGCGTCAGGCGATAGGCGCTGGGCGCCAGGTCGAGGTTGTCGCGAATGTGCACGGTGGGCATCAGGAAGCCCAGGTCCTGGGACAACTTCTTGCGCACGCCCTTGATCCGCGCCAGCAACTGCCCACCCTGGTTGCGATCCACCAGGGGAATCAGGCGGTAGCCGACTTCCAGGCCAATCATGTCGATCGGCGTCACGTCGTCCCAGCCCAGCTCCTTGGTTTCCATGGCCCGCGCCGGCGAAGGCAGCAGCTCCTGCTGGCGCTGGACCTCTTCCAGGGCCTTGACCTTGAGGGTGTTCTGCTTCTTCCAGAACAGGTAGGCGCCGCCCGCGGCGAGGGCCGCCATGCTGAGGAAGGCGAAGTGTGGCATGCCCGGGACAATACCCATCACCGCCATCAGGCCGGCCGAAACGGCCAGGGCCTTGGGCGAGGCGAACATCTGCCGATTGATCTGCTTGCCCATGTCTTCGGAGCCCGAGGCACGGGTCACCATGATCGCCGCAGCGGTGGACAACAGCAGTGATGGCAATTGCGCCACCAAACCGTCACCGATGGTCAACAAGGCGTATACCCGGCCGGCATCGCCGAAGGTCATGCCGTGCTGGAAGATCCCCACCGCCATGCCGCCGATCAGGTTGATAAACAAGATCAACAGGCCAGCGATGGCGTCGCCGCGCACAAACTTGCTGGCACCGTCCATCGAGCCGTAGAACTCGGCTTCCTGGGCGACTTCGGTACGCCGGGTCTTGGCCTGGCCCTGGTCGATCAGGCCGGCGTTAAGGTCGGCGTCGATCGCCATCTGCTTACCGGGCATCGCATCGAGGGTGAAACGTGCGCTGACCTCGGAAATCCGCCCGGCGCCCTTGGTCACCACCACGAAGTTGATGATCATCAGGATCGCAAACACCACGATACCGACCACGTAGTTACCGCCGATCACCACCTCGCCAAAGGCCTGGATCACCTTGCCGGCGGCGGCGTGCCCGTCCTGGCCGTGGAGCATCACTACCCTCGTCGACGCCACGTTGAGCGCCAGACGCAGCAGCGTCGCCACCAGCAGAATGGTCGGGAACACCGCAAAATCCAGCGGCCGCAACGCGTACACACAGACCAGCAGCACCACGATCGACAGGGCAATGTTGAAGGTAAAGAACACGTCGAGCAGGAACGGCGGGATCGGCAACATCATCATTGCCAACATGACCAGCAGCAACAGCGGCACGCCCAGATTTCCTCGACTGAGGTCTGCCATGTTGCTGCGGGCATTGTTGATAAATTGAGAGCGATCCACCGGTATTCCCCGTTCCTTTGAAGCAAACTTTTGACGCCAGAAGCGGGCGCAGGGCGGCTACTGCAAGAAGCCTTCCAACTTTTGCCGAGGCTGGGAACAGAGGGTGCAGCGGTTGGCTGTGTGGCGCGAGGAGATCCCTGCGGGAGCCGGCTTGCCCGCGATGACGTCGGCACAGCATCCATTGATGTTGGCCAACCCACCGCTTTCGCGGGCAAGCCCGCTCCCACAGGGTTTGCGGTGCTTAGACTCGTACCTGACCGAGCCGTACAGGCTGCCGGACCTAGCAGTTCTGCTAGTACCTGTCTGCGATGCTTGCGCAGATACTCAAGCGCTCAATCCCAGTTAGCTGGAGCGCCTGCCATGGGGACTCAACAACTTGTAATACTTTGCAGCTATGGGTACGACCCACTGGATCGTCTGATCAGCCAACGTCAACCAGACGCATCCAACCGCCAACGCTTTTATTGCAAAAGTCGCCTGGCCACTGAAATACAAGGGACGATCGCCAACACCATTTTTCAGAAAGACGGTCTGCTGCTTGCGCAATTGCAGAATCAAAACAAGGAAATCACAAGCACTCTGCTGTCCACCGATCAGCAGCGCTCCGTGCTGTACACACTCAAGGCTGGCAACCAGCGACAACCCATCGCCTATTCATCCTACGGCCACCATCACGCTGATAGCGGCTTGACCAGCTTGCTGGGTTTCAACGGCGAACGGCCGGATCCGGTGACCGGGCATTATTTACTGGGGAATGGCTATCGGGCGTTTAATCCGGTGCTGATGCGGTTTAATAGTCCGGACAGCTGGAGTCCGTTTGGAGAAGGAGGATTGAACTGTTATTCGTATTGCTTCGGAGACCCGATAAACCTATCAGATCAAAACGGTCACGCACCTATACCTCCAAAGGTAATTAAAAACTTAGCAATAATACCAACCAAAAGCACGCCAGAAATCATATTCAAGAGCGGCCCAGAGACCACTAAAGAAATCACAACCTACGGAACATTTCACACCCAAACAACTAAAAATACACGCGACGCCAACGGCACCTGGCAGGAGCGCACCTATGAAAATGACAGATTGTTAAAAAGTGTGCATTCACGAAATGGTAGCACAGCAGTTCATGTGCTCGGGCAGCCATCAAGATATTACAAAAACAACCAAACCCTGCAAGATCTAAGTTACTCAAACATCCATGGCACTACAATAATAAATCTACCAAAGCTCATTAGCGAGGCAATTGACCCTTTGAACAATACATTAAACAAATTAACTGCCTTCGGAAAAATCATCCACCAGCACAGACTCCATAAACTATCAGTAGCTGCGCAAGATAGAAAACTCGATGAACTTTATAAGCTATTTGACGACGAAATTGAAAAAGGCAACGTCATGGGAGTTCATCCGAATCACGTGAAGAAAATAAGAGAGCGCCTCTGATACCAGGAAAGGAGACATTTTCAGAAAAGCAGAAAAGGGGACAGATCTGAATGGCACTTACTTAGCAGTTAACTAGCTGATGTGGCTGCAAAAAAATGAAAAAAAAGGCTGGCCTTGGTCTACGGTGATAGTTGCGAACACACACCAATAGAGCAAGGACACAGCCCGAGTGAGTCGTAGACGTCAAATCGTCCGGCATCAACCGCAACGCATCCGTCAGCACGCCATCCACAGTAATGCTCACGCTTTCTTCAAGCTGCTCAGTGATCCAGAGCTTCTGCAGCGTGTTGAATCAACGATACCCAAGCATCGTCAGCGGTTGTTCCCAACGGCCGCAACGCGTACACACAGACCAGCAGCACCACGATCGACAGGGCAATATTGAAGGTAAAGAACACGTCGAGCAGGAACGGCGGGATCGGCAACATCATCATTGCCAACATGACCAGTAGCAACAGCGGCACGCCCAGATTTCCTCGACTGAGGTCTGCCATGTTGCTGCGGGCATTGTTGATAAATTGAGAGCGATCCACCGGTATTCCCCGTTCCTTTGAAGCAAACTTTTGACGCCAGAAGCGGGCGCAGGGCGGCTACTGCAAGAAGCCTTCCAACTTTTGCCGAGGCTGGGAACAGAGGGTGCAGCGGTTGGCTGTGTGGCGCGAGGAGATCCCTGCGGGAGCCGGCTTGCCCGCGATGACGTCGGCACAGCATCCATTGATGTTGGCCAACCCACCGCTTTCGCGGGCAAGCCCGCTCCCACAGGGTTTGCGGTGCTTAGACTCGTACCTGACCGAGCCGTACAGGCTGCCGGACCTAGCAGTTCTGCTAGTACCTGTCTGCGATGTTTGCGCAGATACTCAAGCGCTCAATCCGAGTTAGCTGGAGCGCCTGCCATGGGGACTCAACAACCTGTAATTCTTTGCAGCTATGGTTACGACCCACTGGATCGTCTGATCAGCCAACGTCAACCAGACGCATCCAACCGCCAACGCTTTTATTGCAAAAGTCGCCTGGCCACTGAAATACAGGGGACGATCGCCAACATCATTTTTCAGAAAGACGGTCTGCTGCTTGCGCAATTGCAGAATCAAAACAAGGAAATCACAAGCACTCTGCTGTCCATCGATCAGCAGCGCTCCGTGCTGTACACACTCAAGGCTGGCAACCAGCGACAACCCATCGCCTATTCATCCTACGGCCACCATCACGCTGATAGCGGCTTGACCAGCTTGCTGGGTTTCAACGGCGAACGGCCGGATCCGGTGACGGGGTGTTATTTATTGGGGAATGGCTATCGGGCATTTAACCCAGTGTTGATGCGGTTTAATAGTCCGGATAACTTGAGTCCGTTTGGGGAGGGAGGAATTAACTCGTATATGTATTGCAAGGGAGATCCGGTAAATCGCAGTGATGCCACCGGTCACATGCCCACTGGGGCCTTAGCAACAGCACTTACAATACTTGCCTCGAAAAAAACACCAACAATAATCAAAACCATCAATGCAAAAACATTCAGCTCAGCCACCACGGAAACCTCTACCTACTTGACAACCTACAAACACACAAACAGCCTCGGTCATAAAAACATACTAGCCTATGCACACTCAGCCCCAATGAACACACCCCACAAACTTCCGAAGATAACCCTAACCGACATAAATTCCACAAACACTCCAGAAGCGCTTAAAAAAGAACTACCATCGCAACTCCTCAACAAATACTCCGGATTCGACATAGACATAATGATACATGAAAACATCAAAAAACTAATCAATAGCAACCCACAAACGCAAATCGCCATGAAAATAGATACATACAATATGGCTCTTAGAGGAAATATTCCATATATAAGTGTACGAAACGCAATTGCCTCATTAAACGCTCTACCCCGCACACCTCAAAACGCCCCTATTCTAAGGGCGTTCGGCTATATCGATCCGACACAAACCCGAGAAAACATTCGTCACGGATATTAAAAACAAAGTAAAGGGGACAGATCTATTTTTCCCTTGGTCACCACCACGAAGTTGATGATCATCAGGATCGCAAACACCACGATACCGACCACGTAGTTACCGCCGATCACCACCTCGCCAAAGGCCTGGATCACCTTGCCAGCGGCGGCGTGCCCGTCCTGGCCGTGGAGCATCACCACCCGCGTCGACGCCACGTTGAGCGCCAGGCGCAGCAGCGTCGCCACCAGCAGAATGGTCGGGAACACCGCAAAATCCAGCGGCCGCAACGCGTACACACAGACCAGCAGCACCACGATCGACAGGGCAATGTTGAAGGTAAAGAACACGTCGAGCAGGAACGGCGGGATCGGCAACATCATCATTGCCAACATGACCAGCAGCAACAGCGGCACGCCCAGATTGCCTCGACTGAGGTCTGCCATGTTACTGCGGGCATTGTTGATAAATTGAGAGCGATCCACCGGTATTCCCCGTTCCTTTGAAGCAAACTTTTGACGCCAGAAGCGGGCGCAGGGCGGCTACTGCAAGAAGCCTTCCAACTTTTGGATTTGAGGATGCAGCGGTGGCCTGTGCGGCCTGTGGAGATTCCTGTGGGAGCGAGCTTGCTCGCGATGACGTCAGCAGAGCGAGTACGTATGTTGACTGACCCACCGCCATCGCGGGCAAGCCCGCTCCCACAGGGATTGCGGTGTCCAGGCTTGTAACTGATCCAGCCACACAGAGTGCCGAGCCTATCAGTTCTGATAGTACCGAGTCGGCAAAAAAACGCCGATACTCAAGCTCTCCCCCTGAGAATCTGGAGCAGACTCCATGGCTTCCTCACAACCCGTCCTGCTTTGCCGCTATGGCTATGACCCGCTGGATCGCCTGATCAGCCAACTCCTACCGGAGGCAGCAGCGCACCAGCGCTTTTATTGCAAAAATCGCTTGAGTACGGAGATTCAGGGGGCTATCGGGTACTCCATTTTTCAGCAAGACGACTTGCTATTGGCGCAACAGAAGCGACAGTACAACGCAGTCGAAAGCACGCTACTGGCTACCGATCTGCAGCGTTCGGTGTTGCAGGCTCTCAAAGCCGATGAGCAACACCCCATTACCTACTCGCCCTACGGCCATCGCCGGGCTGAAAGCGGATTGAACAGCTTGCTGGGGTTCAACGGTGAACGGGCAGACCCGGTGAGCGGTTGTTATCCACTGGGGAATGGGTATCGGATGTTTAATCCGGTGTTGATGAGGTTTAATAGTCCAGATAGTTGGAGTCCATTTGGGGAAGGGGGATTGAATCCTTACTCATACTGCTTGGGAGACCCAATCAATAAAAACGACTCCAATGGGCATGCACCCTTCGCCCTAAAACCGGTCAATCAAAGCTCGATATTAACAAGACGCGCAGAAGTTAAAGAAATCATACAGCCAAATTCTGGAAAACTACCCTTCCCCCCAAGAGTCCAATTGACTAATCAAAGAGTTCTAGAGCTATCAAAAGAGTACCTAGAAGTAACCAATGCATTTAAACGCATTGGTCAAATTCAAAACAACCTTATAAAATCCGACTATGAACACTATAAAAATCCAACCCTAAAACACATTGCTGCAAACGTTGTTGCTCGCAACGAGCTACGTACAGATCAACTGCCGCGTAACTTGCAAAGTCTCGCCAACACCCCTCCTGTACCACATGACGCGGGTTATTTGCTCGACGTCCTGAATAGCGCCCCTAAAGGCAGCTACAACACCTTGGATTATATGATTAGTGGCAACTATGAATTCCTGCAGAGCGGAAGCCGCCTAACTTCCGGCGCCAGCATCAAAGCATATTACAAAAGGATTGAGCATCAAATAAGGGAGCTTCGCACTTCCACAATGAACAAACATGAAAAAGTAATGGAAGAGCTACGAGGTAATAAATACCTCTAGGAAAAAAGAAGGACAGAAAAGGGACGGACAGCAAAGTGGACAGATTTGAATGGCACTTACTTAACCGTCTACGGATGCCCATTTTTCCTGACCTCGGCCCTTGCTGATCGACGCGTTTTCATCAGCATGGGGTAACAAAAACGGGGACAGATTTATTTACAGGCGCAGCAGCGTCGCCACCAGCAGGATGGTCGGGAACACCGCAAAATCCAGCGGCCGCAACGCGTACACACAGACCAGCAGCACCACGATCGACAGGGCAATGTTGAAGGTAAAGAACACGTCGAGCAGGAACGGCGGGATCGGCAACATCATCATTGCCAACATGACCAGCAGCAACAGCGGCACGCCCAGATTGCCTCGACTGAGGTCTGCCATGTTACTGCGGGCATTGTTGATAAATTGAGAGCGATCCACCGGTATTCCCCGTTCCTTTGAAGCAAACTTTTGACGCCAGAAGCGGGCGCAGGGCGGCTACTGCAAGAAGCCTTCCAACTTTTGCCGAGGCTGGGAACAGAGGGTGCAGCGGTTGGCTGTGTGGCGCGAGGAGATCCCTGCGGGAGCCGGCTTGCCCGCGATGACGTCGGCACAGCATCCATTGATGTTGGCCAACCCACCGCTTTCGCGGGCAAGCCCGCTCCCACAGGGTTTGCGGTGCTTAGACTCGTACCTGACCGAGCCGCAAAGGCTGCCGGACCTAGCAGTTCTGCTAGTACCTGTCTGCGATGCTTGCGCAGATACTCAAGCGCTCAATCCGAGTTAGCTGGAGCGCCTGCCATGGGGACTCAACAACCTGTAATTCTTTGCAGCTATGGTTACGACCCACTGGATCGTCTGATCTACCAATCACTGCCCGATACGCCCGTGCATGAACGCTTTTACTGCAAAAGCCGCTTGGCGACTGAAACTCAGGGTGCGACAAAGTATTCGATTGTTCAGCACGACGACTTACTACTGGCCCAGCAACAACGGGATGGCGATGCACTGGACACCACTCTGCTGTCCACGGACCTGCAACGCTCAGTACTGCATACCCTCAAGAAAGATCATCCACGACACCCAATCGCGTACTCGCCTTACGGGCATCGACCGGCATTGAGTGGCTTGCTCAGCCTGCTGGGTTTCAACGGCGAACGGCCGGACCCAGTGACTGGGCATTATTTATTGGGGAATGGCTATCGAGCGTTTAATCCGGTTTTGATGCGATTTAACAGTCCGGACAGTTGGAGTCCATTTGGGAAGGGCGGTTTAAATACGTATGCATACTGTTTAGGGGATCCGAACAACGCCAACGACCCATCGGGACGAAACCCTTCAAAAAAGTCAATATCGAACTCCTTATTTAAAAAAGACCCCACCAGCCCTCTACCACCACCTGGCGAAAGAATTGGCCTTCGGACTTACCCTGACAAAGCCAGGCGCCTATCAGATCCCGGCCCAACAACACCCCCACTATCAGAACCTGATTTCATGGGAGTTCACGGATCATCTAGAGCCGACGTAATAAAATTACTTAAAGAAGGCGTACAACCACACTACTCAAAAACAGAGCGACGCCGCGGATTTTACTTTACTCCGGATAAAGACATCGCTTACGACTACGCCGACTCCCGGCAATACAAGAGCACAAAAGAGGAGATTATGAGAAACACCAACTCCGGAAAGGACAATATTGTTGAGGTCCACATCCAGAATCTGACAGGCAAGATACCAGGCAAAGACTACGACTTTAACTATTACTCGTTCACCTGGCCAAACACGGACCACATGACAATGGAATTCATAGCAATGAATCATATAGCGAGGTCCATCGTTATCAGAAGACTTGGCACTACCCCACCCTCCCAAAAAGTCCGCCCCAGAGCGCTTGAAGCTCCATTTTGAACACCACGGGAGAAAAGGGGGCAGATTTATTCGACAAGGCAATATTGAAGGTAAAGAACACGTCGAGCAGGAACGGCGGGATCGGCAACATCATCATTGCCAACATGACCAGCAGCAACAGCGGCACGCCCAGATTGCCTCGACTGAGGTCTACCATGTTGCTGCGGGCATTGTTGATAAATTGAGAGCGATCCACCGGTATTCCCCGTTCCTTTGAAGCAAACTTTTGACGCCAGAAGCGGGCGCAGGGCGGCTACCGCAAGAAGCCTTCCAACTTTTGCCGAGGCTGGGAACAGAGGGTGCGGCGGTTGGCTGTGTGGCGCATAGAGATCCCTGTGGGAGCGGGCTTGCCCGCGATGACGTCGGCACAGCAACCATTGATGTTGGCCAACCCACCGCTTTCGCGGGCAAGCCCGCTCCCACAGGGTTTGCGGTGCTTAGACTCGTACCTGACCGAGCCGTACAGGCTGCCGGACCTAGCAGTTCTGCTAGTACCTGTCTGCGATGCTTGCGCAGATACTCAAGCGCTCAATCCGAGTTAGCTGGAGCGTCTGCCATGGGGACTCAACAACTTGTAATACTTTGCAGCTATGGGTACGACCCACTGGATCGTCTGATCAGCCAACGTCAACCAGACGCATCCAACCGCCAACGCTTTTATTGCAAAAGTCGCCTGGCCACTGAAATACAGGGGACGATCGCCAACATCATTTTTCAGAAAGACGGTCTGCTGCTTGCGCAATTGCAGAATCAAAACAAGGAAGTCACAAGCACACTGCTGTCCACCGATCAGCAGCGCTCCGTGCTGTACACACTCAAGGCTGGCAACCAGCGACAACCCATCGCCTATTCATCCTACGGCCACCATCACGCTGAAAGCGGCTTGACCAGCTTGCTGGGTTTCAACGGCGAACGGCCGGATCCGGTGACGGGGTGTTATTTATTGGGGAATGGCTATCGGGCGTTTAATCCGGTGCTGATGCGGTTTAATAGTCCGGACAGCTGGAGTCCGTTTGGGGAGGGAGGGATTAACTCGTATATGTATTGCAAGGGAGATCCGGTAAATCGTAGTGATTCCACCGGTCACATGCCCACTGGGGCCTTAGCAACAGCACTTACACTACTTGCCTCGAAAAAAACACCAACAACAATCAAAACCATCAATGCAAAAACATTCAGCTCAGCCACCACGAAAACCTCTACCTACTTGACAACCTACGAATACACAAACAGCCTCGATCATAAAAACATACTAGCCTATGCACACTCAGCCCCAATGAACACACCCCACAAACTTCCGAACATGACCCTAACCGACTGGGCATTCATAAAAACTCCAGAAGATCTTAAAAAAGGACTACCACCGCAACTCCTCAACAAATACACCGGAAAATTCGACATAGACATAATGATAAATGAAAACATCAAAAAACTAAACATTAGCAACCCACAAACGCAAATCGCCATGAAAATAGATACATACAATATGGCTCTTAGAGGAAATATTCCATATATAAGTGTACGAAACGCAATTGCCTCATTAAACGCTCTACCCCGCACACCTCAAAACGCCCCTATTCTAAGGGCGTTCGGCTATATCGATCCGACACAAACCCGAGAAAACATTCGTCACGGATATTAAAAACAAAGTAAAGGGGACAGATCTATTTTTCCATCAGCGTGCTATACAGCAAAATCACAACCGTCAAGTCCCTTTCGCCAATGCAAGAGATCTTGAATACAGCCATCCCGATTGCGGGCAAGCCTTAAGCGCATCACTGCCCTCAGCAAGGACAACCCGGCGAGCACCTAATGCTGACTTAATAAAGCGCCTTCAGTTTGCAACTCGATAACGAATCGCCAAACGGATTCACTACGCGTCTCAGCACATCGAGCTTTGAAAAACATGAAGAAAGCGACAATGCAGAAAACAGAAACAATTGAATACACCAGTACCGCCAAGTGGCTGCACTGGGGCATGGCGCTGGCGTGGCTAACCAGTTGGGGCCTGGGCATACTGGCCACGCATTGGCGAGATGAGCTAAACCCTCAGCATGAACTGACCTTCTTGCACAAGGCACTGGCAAGTACGCTGCTGTTTGTCATCTTAGCGCGCGTTGCCTGGCGGTTAAAAAACCGTCCACCATCCCTCCCCGAAAGCATGTCTGCGCGAATGAAGCGCGCAGCAATAACCGGACATGTTTTGCTCTACATCATTGCCCTGATTGCCTTACCCCTTTCAGGCTGGTATTGGAGTTCGGTTGCGGACAAACCCATTCTGGTGGCAGGCCTGTTCCTTCTGCCGCCATTGGTCGATGCCGATCCCGATCTTTATGACCTGGCCAAGTACATTCATACCTGGACGTCGTGGTTCTGCGGCGCATTGGTTGGCGGGCATTTGTTGGCAGCGCTAAAACATCATTTTATCGACAAGGACAACATCCTGACCTCAATGCTGCCCAGAATTAAACGGCGGACGAAGTAGAGGGTTGTCACAGGAAAAAGATCGGAGTCATGGCAAAACCTATATGGAACGGTGCACACCTACGGGGTCTGCCATTGCCCCGATCTTTCGCTCAAAAAAACTAAAAATAATGCACCTCCCCCTTTTTCCATCCCCTAGCAGTTCTGCTAGTTCCCGCCCCCACCAATCGCGCAGATACTCAAGCCATCACGGACGCTAAAAGCATGGAGTCGCCCCAATGCGTAGCCCACAGCACACCCTGCTCTGCAGCTATCGCTACGATCCACTGGATCGCCTGATCAGCCATAGCCAACTACATATGCAAATGCGTCAGCGCTTCTATTGCAAAAGCCGCCTGGCTACCGAGATACAGGGCGCAATCGGGCACTCGATCTTCCAGCACGACAACCTGCTGCTGGCGCAGCAGCAGCGTCAGGACGCTGCACTCGACACCACACTACTGGCCACCGACCTGCAACGCTCGGTGCTGCACACCCTCAAGCACAACCATCAACGACAGTCCATCGCCCATTCCCCCTACGGCCATCGTCCCGCCGAAAGTGGCTTGAGCAGTTTGTTGGGTTTCAACGGAGAGCGACCAGACCCGGTGACCGGGCATTATTTATTGGGAAATGGGTATCGGGCGTTCAATCCGGTATTGATGCGGTTTAACAGTCCGGACAGTTGGAGTCCGTTTGGGAATGGAGGGCTGAATCCGTACGCGTATGGCGCAGGAGACCCCATCAATCATATTGACCCAACGGGACACGCATTTCGTGGCGCGCGTTTAACGGGACAAACACCTCGTGGCGCGCTTTTCAGGCCAAAGGATTATAGTGTATTGCAAGCAAAGGAAGGCGTTACAGCGGAACAAAAAGCTCACCAGATATTCAAACTCCAAAGCATAGACACCGAAATAAATAACACTGAAATTCTTTCACAAATGAAAACATTTGAAAAAGACAAAGCCATTGTATTAGCGGCTCAGGCTTCCAACCCTTCCACACCTCGCCTGGGGGACCGAGTCACTTTCGATAAGTTGCGCCCTTCACTCCCCACTATATTTGACGAACCGACAAACATATCACGTAGATTCCCAGAGCACAATTCCGCCACAATAGAAAACCTCGTCAGATATGAGCAATCAAGCTACGCGCCGCTATTTAAGGAACTAGATAGCATGCGCTCTGGGTCCATACGCAACAACCTTGGCAGCCCAGCATTTGACGTTTTCGACCAAAATTTAGTAGTTTTATACAAGGCAAGACTAAAGTTAACCGTCTACCAAGCAAATAGTTTTCTTAATAACAAGTCGGCAAAAATTCGAGACAAATACTTTGAATAGCACTGCTGCACTCTTTTACTCATCCCGCCGTAAATCCGGCGGAATCGGCACTTCATCCTTGAACGGCTCCGGCCGCTTGCCCTTGCCCGCGCGGTACTGGCGGATCTGATAGACGTACGCCAGCACCTGGGCCACTGCCAGGTACAGCCCGCCCGGAATTTCCTGATCCATCTCGGTGGAGTAGTAGATCGACCGCGCCAACGCCGGTGACTCCAGCAGCAACACATTGTTGCTCACGGCGATTTCGCGGATTTTCAGGGCCAGGAAGTCGCTGCCCTTGGCGACGAGCATTGGCGCGCCGCCTTTGTCCGGATCGTACTTGAGCGCCACCGCATAGTGGGTCGGGTTGGTGATGACCACGTCGGCGTCGGGAATGGCCGCCATCATCCGCCGCTGGGACATGTCGTGCTGCAACTGGCGGATGCGCTGCTTGACCTCGGGGCGGCCTTCCTGGTCCTTGTGCTCGTCGCGGATCTCCTGCTTGGTCATCAGCAACTTCTTGTGGCTCTGGTACAGCTGCACCGGCACGTCGACGGCGGCAATCAGGATTAGCCCGCAAGCCATCCACAGTGTGCTCCAGCCCACCAGTTGCACGCTGTGGATAATCGCCTGCTCCAGCGGTTCATGGGCGATGCGCAGCAGGTCGTCGATGTCTGACTTCAACACCGTCAACGCGACGAACAGGATCAACAGGAACTTGGCCAGCGCCTTGAGCAGCTCGATCACCGCGGTCGAGGAGAACATGCGCTTGAGGCCATTGGCCGGGTTCATTCGGCTGAATTTGGGTGCCAGGCTGCTGCCAGCAAACAACCAACCACCCAGGGAAATCGGGCCGATCAGCGCGGCCAGGAGCAAGGTGATCAACACCGGTTGCACGGCGATGATCGCAATCTTGCCCGAGTGCAACAGGTACTGGCCCATGGCACCGGGGCTGAGCAGTACCTCGCGGGGCAAGCTGAAATTCAGCCGCATGATGTCCAGCAGATCCAGGGCCAGGCCACCGCCATAGACCAGCAAGCCGCCGGCCCCGGCGAGCATCACCGCCAGGGTGTTGAGCTCCTTGGAGCGGGCGATTTCACCCTTCTCGCGGGCGTCCTTTTTCTTTTTGTCCGTGGGCTCTTCGGTCTTGTCCTGGCCACTCTCGCTTTCGGCCATGGCTTAGCGCGCCTGAGCCATATCGCGCAGCAACTGCAAAGCCTCGGTGGCCAGCGGTTGATACTGATTGAGAATGTCACCCAGGCTGATCCAGAAGATCACCAGGCCCAGCACCAGGGTCAGCGGAAAGCCGATGGAGAAAATGTTCAGTTGCGGCGCCGCGCGGGTCATGATGCCGAAGGCAATGTTGACCACCAGCAGTGCGGTGATCGCCGGCAGCACCAGCAGCATGGCCGCACCCAGCACCCAGCCGAGCTTGTTGGCGATATCCCAGAAGTGATTGACCAACATGGCGCTGCCCACCGGCAAGGTGGTGAAGCTCTCGGTGAGCACTTCGAACACCACCAGGTGGCCGTTCATCCCGAGAAACAACAGGGTCACCAGCATGGTCAGGAACTGCCCGATCACTGCCGCCGACACACCATTGGTGGGGTCGACCATGGAGGCGAAACCCATGCCCATCTGGATCGAGACAATCTGCCCGGCAATCACGAAGGCCTGGAAAAACAGCTGCAGAGAGAAACCCAACAACCCGCCAATCAGGATCTGCTCGGCAATCAGCAGCAGGCCGCTCAAGTCCAGCGCGTTGACCGTGGGCATCGGCGGCAGGCTGGGGGTGATCACCACGGTGATCGCCAGGGCGAAGTACAGGCGAATGCGCTTGGACACCAGGGTGGTGCCGATGATCGGCATGGTCATCAGCAGTGCCGTCACCCGGAACAGCGGCAGCATGAAGCTGGCCACCCAGGTACTGATCTGCGCGTCGGTCAGCGCCAGCAGCGACATGGCCTAGCCGATCAACTGCGGAATACTGCCGTACAGGCGCAGGATGTATTCCATGAAGGTCTGCACCAGCCACGGGCCGGCAACGATCAGCGTGACCAGCATCACCAGCAGGCGCGGCAGGAAGCTGAGGGTCTGTTCGTTGATCTGGGTCGCCGCCTGGAACATCGCCACCAACAGGCCGACCAACAGGCTCGGCACCACCAGCACCGCGACCATCACGGTGGTCAGCCAGAGCGCTTCACGGAACAGGTCTACCGCTACTTCAGGCGTCATATCGGGCCACTCGCTCGCACCAGGCTAAACACCGCCGAAACTGCCGGCCAGGGTGCCGATGATCAGCGCCCAGCCGTCCACCAGCACAAACAGCATGATCTTGAACGGCAGCGAAATGATCAGCGGCGAGAGCATCATCATGCCCATCGCCATCAGCACACTCGCCACCACCAGGTCGATGATCAGGAACGGGATGAAGATCATGAAACCAATCTGGAACGCGGTCTTGAGCTCCGAGGTGACGAAGGCCGGCACCAGGATGGTCAAAGGGGCCTGATCCGGCGACGCGATGTCAGTGCGCTTGGACAGGCGCATGAACAGCTCCAGATCACTGCTGCGAGTCTGGGCCAGCATGAAGTCCTTGATCGGCACCTGGGCCTTGGCCACCGCATCCTGGGCAGTCATTTTTTCCGCGAGATACGGCTGCAAGGCGTCCTGGTTCACCCGGTCGAACACCGGCGCCATGATGAACAGGGTCAGGAACAGCGCCATGCCGGTGAGGATCTGGTTCGACGGCGTCTGCTGCAGGCCCAGGGCTTGGCGCAGAATCGAGAAGACAATGATGATCCGGGTGAAGCTGGTCATCAGCATGACGAACGCCGGGATGAAACTCAGCGCGGTCATGATCAGCAGGATCTGCAGGCTGACCGAATATTCCTGAGCGCCATCGGCATTGGTGCCCAGGGTGATCGCCGGGATCGACAGCGGGTCGGCGGCCAGCGCCAGGGGCGCCGCCAGCAGCAGGAGCAGCGTCAGGAGGAAACGCAACGGCATTACTTCTTATCCTTGTCTTTACCCAGCAACTCCATCAGGCGCTGGGCAAACTCGGGGGTAGCCTGCTCGGTGCCGGGCACCTGCACCGGCTCTTTGAGGACATGCAGCGCGCTGATGGTGCCCGGCGTCAGGCCCAGCAGAATCTGCTCGTTGCCGACCTGCACCAGGACCAGCCGGTCCCGCGGGCCGAGGGCTCGCGAGCCGATCAACTCGATCACCTGGCCTTTGCCCGCAGGCCCTGCCTGCTGCACCCGGCGCAACAGCCAGGCGAGGAAAAAGATCAGGCCCAGCACCAGCAGCAAGCCCAGCACCAGTTGCGTCAACTGCCCGGCCACCCCGCTACCGACCGCCGGCGCAGCGACTGCTGCCACCGGCTCGGCTGCCATCACGCTACCAGGCAAGGCCAGCAACCCACCGAGGAACCTGTTCACTTAGCGCAGCTTCTTGATGCGTTCGCTTGGGCTGATCACGTCCGTCAGGCGGATGCCAAACTTCTCGTTGACCACCACCACTTCGCCATGGGCGATCAGCGTGCCGTTGACCAGCACGTCGAGGGGTTCACCCGCCAGGCGATCGAGCTCGATCACCGACCCCTGGTTGAGCTGCAACAGGTTACGGATGTTGATATCGGTACTGCCGACTTCCATCGAGATCGATACCGGGATGTCGAGGATCACGTCCAGGTTCGGACCGTCCAGTGTCACCGGGCCGTTGTTTTTCGGCACGCTGCCGAACTCTTCCATCGGCAGACGGTTGGACGGCGAGCTGGCCGCATCGGCCGCCAGCAGGGCATCGATATCGTCCTGTCCGACATCACCGGATTCTTCCAGCGCGGCAGCCCATTCATCAGCCAGGGCCTGGTCGTCCTGGGCATTCATATCGTTAACCATCATTTGTCCTCGGCGGGCAGCAAGCATTTAAAAACGGGTGGAGAGCAACACCGCTCAGCGGCGCTCGATGGGTTCGATCACTTGCAACGCCAGGTTGCCCTTGTGGGACCCCATCTTGACCTTGAAAGCCGGCACGCCGTTGGCGCGCATGATCATGTCTTCAGGCATGTCCACCGGGATCACGTCGCCCGGCTGCATGTGCAGGATGTCGCGCAGGCGAAGTTGGCGGCGGGCGACGGTGGCACTCAAGGGCACATCGACGTCCATCACGTCCTGGCGCAGGGCGTTGACCCAACGCTCGTCCTGGTCGTCGAGGTCGGACTGGAAACCGGCATCGAGCATTTCCCGCACCGGCTCGATCATCGAGTACGGCATGGTCACGTGCAGATCGCCACCGCCACCGTCGAGCTCGATGTGGAAAGTGGACACCACCACCGCCTCACTGGGGCCAACGATGTTGGCCATGGCCGGGTTCACTTCCGAGTTGATGTACTCGAAATTGACTTCCATGATCGCCTGCCAGGCTTCCTTCAAGTCAGTGAAGGCCTGCTCCAGCACCATGCGCACCACGCGCAATTCGGTGGGGGTGAATTCACGCCCTTCGATCTTGGCGTGACGTCCGTCGCCGCCGAAGAAGTTATCCACCAGCTTGAACACCAGCTTGGCGTCGAGAATGAACAGGGCAGTGCCGCGCAGGGGTTTGATCTTGACCAGATTGAGGCTGGTAGGCACGTACAGCGAATGCACGTACTCGCCGAACTTCATCACCTGCACCCCGCCCACGGCCACATCGGCCGAACGCCTAAGCATGTTGAACATGCTGATGCGGGTGTAGCGGGCGAAACGCTCGTTGATCATTTCCAGGGTCGGCATGCGCCCCCGGACAATCCGGTCCTGACTGGTCAGGTCATAGCTTTTGACGCTGCCCGGTTCGGCAGCGGTGTCGGTCTGTACCAGACCATCGTCGACGCCATGCAGCAGCGCATCGATCTCATCCTGGGACAGCAGGTCCTGCACGGCCATGTCGTGTTCCTACTGCAGTACGAAATTAGTAAAGAGCAACTGCTCGACTACAACTTTGCCGACTTCTTTCTGCGCTACTTCCTGCACGCTGGCAGTGGCTTTCTGGCGCAGCATTTCCTGGCCGACCGGGGTGACCAGGTTGTCGAAAGTCTGCCCGGAGAACAGCATCACCAAGTTGTTGCGGATCACCGGCATGTGCACTTTCAAAGCGTCCAGATCGGCCTGGTTGCGGGCCTGCAGGGTAATGCTCACCTGCATGTAGCGCTGGCGGCCGTTCTGGTTGTAATTGGCGATAAAGGCCGGGGCCATGGCTTCGTAGATGGCCGCAGGCTTGGCATTGCCAGCCGCATCGGCCGCAGGCTCAGGCTTGCTCTGGGCACTGTGCATGAAGTACCAGGTCGCACCCACGGACAAGCCGATCGCCAGCAACAAGGCCGCGGCAATCACCAGGATCAGCTTGAGTTTGCCTTTGCCGGCGGGATCTTTTACTGCTGCGTCGCTCTTCGCCATGCCAATAATCCGTCACTATTCGGGT
The DNA here is from genome assembly GCF_949767245.1 of Pseudomonas sp. IT-P176. Taxonomy (NCBI): domain Bacteria; kingdom Pseudomonadati; phylum Pseudomonadota; class Gammaproteobacteria; order Pseudomonadales; family Pseudomonadaceae; genus Pseudomonas; species Pseudomonas sp. IT-P176. The sequence goes on along the minus strand of NZ_CATKPN010000079.1, from coordinate 4,521 downwards.
TTTCACAGTCGCACGGCAAGGCAAGAGCAAGTGTTATGCCAGAAGTGTCGGGGCACCCCGGTTTGCATAGATCCCGTGGGAGCGAGCGCCCGCTTGCGGCTTGCTCGCGATGACAGCGCTCCCACAGGGGAAATTCATACACCAGGAAAAAACAGGCAAAGCGTTAGCTCGCCTGCAGCTCGTGATCTTGAGGTGGCGCAGATCACCATCGCGTTCAATCAGGCGTAATAGTCGACCACGCTGGAACCAATCACGCGGGTAGCGCTGGCGGCAACTTCGGCGATCCCGGCCGGCGACTCATCCGCCATCGGCTCCAGGCGGCTGCCAGTGGCCGAGGTGCGGGCGCCCTGCCCCTGCTGCGCCTGCTCCTGGGAGCCACGGGACTGGTCGGAGACGTTGACGTCGACCTGACCCATACCCTGCTGCGCGAACATCTCGCGCAGGCGGTGCATCTGCCCGTCCAGCGCTTCGCGCACACCAACGTGGGCGCTCATGAAGGTGACCTGGGTCTGCTGGTCGGGAATCATGTTGACGCGGATATCCAGGCGTCCCAGCTCAGCCGGCTGCAACTGAATGTCCGCCGCCTTGAGGTTGGCGCTCGACAGGTACATGACCCGGTTGACCACCTCTTCGGTCCAGCCACTCTGGTGCATGGCGATCGGCTGATTGACCGGCAGCGCATTGGCGGTTTTTGCCGTGGCAGCCTGGGTCAGCGCGGCCAGGCGGTCGGCAAAACCTTCAACGCGGGTGTCGCTGCTGGCAGCCTTGAGGTCCTTGAGGCCTTCGTCGATCAAGCCACTGAAGGCCTTCTCGCCGCCCTCACCGGCACCGTCCTGCTCCGCTTGCAGACCGAGCATGCTGGCCATGCCCGCGGCGAAGGTCTGCGTCGCGTTCGGTTCGCCGTCGACCTGGGCGGCCGCTGGCGGGGTCTTGGCTTGAGCCTGACTGGAGGCGGACAGATGGCCACTTTGCTCCATCGCCAGGCGCACCGCCGGCAAGCCATCCAGTGGATCGGCCTCAGGATCGAACGCCGGATCGCTGATCGCCTGCGTGGTGGCCAGCAGCGCCGCCTCAATGGCCGGATCCACGCTGGCTGGCGTCTCGACCACGGTAACCGGCGCCGGCTGGGTCGCTGCCTGAGCCTGCGCTGGATCTACCGTGGCGTCTTCAGCCACTGCGCCAGGCTCGGTGTCGGTTACCTCTTCAGGCGCCACTTTTTCGGCGGGCAAGGTTTTGCCGCTAGCGGCAACCGCTGGAGCCTGGGCGGCAGGTTTGTCCGCACGGACCGGGTGGTCCGGGGTTTTGTCACGCAACGGCTTGGCCGCCATATCGGCCGCTGCCAAGGACTTGCCTGCACCCTGGCCAGCAAACACCCGGGCGAAGCCGGACGCCTTGTCCACAGGCGCCGCCGGGGCATTGGCCGACGCGGACTGAGTCTTGGCCTGCGCGCCAGCCTGAAGCAGGATGTTGGGGGAAAGGGGCATAGCGGTCTCCGCTGCACTGGAATCGTCGATACAGTTGAGCAAGAGACTGCAAGGGTCGAGCCAGATTGCCCGAGAGAAGGCTAACAGCTGCGATTGGAAGATTCAGACGCCAGCGAGCGCTGCCGTTCGGCTTCGTACAAGGGGCGCACCAAGGCAAATTCGCCATCGATTTCACCCACCAGCTTGGCCAGGCCCTTGGGGGCTTTTTCCTTGGCGCGCTGTTCCAGCTCGTGGCACAGCCTGGCCAGGCGAAACGCACCCATGTTGCTGCTGCTGCCCTTGAAACTATGGGCCGCGCTGATCAACTGCGCCGCATCGTGCGCCTCGCGCAGGATTTGCAGACGCTCTTCGGAATCCGCCAGGAAGGTGTCCAGCAACACCGGGTAATCCCCTTCCATGACTTCCTGCAACGCACTGAGTACGTCGCGATCCAGATGTGTATCGGTCACTTGTTCGCTCCTTGATCAAGAATGCACGGGATTATGCCAGAGCCTCCCAGGAAAACTCCACGCGCGCCCGTCGGCCATCGTCGGACCAACTGGCATTACGGCTCAATTGACGGATCAGGCTGACACCGCGACCCGATAAACGCCCGATGTCCAGCGGCCGATCCATCACACGCTGCACATCAAAGCCATGCCCACTGTCTTCCACTTCAATCACCAGGCAACCGCCCGTGCCTTGCGGCGCGACCTGCACGTGCACCCGCAGGTAGCCCTCCTCCAATTGCTCCAGGCGGGCGTTGCGCAACTGATAGTAGCGCGCAAATCCGCGGACATCGCGCTTGAGGCTCGAATCCAGGCCCAGCACGCCATGCTCCAGGGCATTGGAGTACAACTCGGCCAGCACACTGTGCAGCGCCGCGCTTTGCGCCCGCAGGCCATGCACCTCCAGCAACAACTGCAGCAGATAGGGCAGCGGGTCGAAGCGCTTGAGCGACTCGGCGCGAAATTCGAAGCTCAACGACCAGTCCAGCGGGCTCGACTGGCCACTGTCGGAATAGACCAGGGCTGGAGGGGTGAGCTGGGCCGGCTCCACCAGACTGATTTCCAGCAGGCTCACGTCATCCCGGGCCTGACCGCCAAAATCGCGCAGCGCTTGTTCGATCTCCTCGAACAACTGCTCGGGCTCAAGGTTATCGGCAAACACCTGCAACAAACGCTCGACGCCAAACAACTGCTCGGCGCTGTCGCAGGTATCGATCACCCCATCCGTCAACAGCATTACCCGATCGCCCAGGGCCATCGGAAACACTTCCGTGCGGTCGTCGAACGCCTGGGCACTCAACACGCCCAACGGTAAATGTCGTGACTTCAGCGGCCGGCGCTCGCCACTGGCGATGTCATGCAGGTAGCCGTCGGGCATCCCGCCGTTCCAGACCTCGGCCGAACGGCGCTGGAAACTCAGGGACAGCAGGGTCGCGCAGCAAAACATGTCCACCGGCAGGATGCGCTTGAGCTTGGCATTCATCTCTCGCAGGATCTGCGCCAGGCCAAACCCCTTGGCCGTCATCCCGTAGAACACCTCGGCCAGGGGCATGGCGCCCACGGCCGCCGGCAAGCCGTGACCGGTGAAGTCACCGAGCAGCACATGCATGTCGCCAGCCGGAGTGAACGCCGCCAGCAGCAGATCGCCGTTGAACAGCGCATAGGGCGATTGCCGGTAGCGGATGTTCGGCGCGCTCAGGCAGCCCGAGTGGGCGACCTTGTCGAACACCGCCTTGGCCACACGTTGCTCGTTAAGCAAGTACTGATGGTGGCGGACGATCTGGTCGCGCTGCTCCAGCACCGTTGCCTGCAAACGCCGCAGGCGATCCATGGCCTTGATCTTGGCCGCCAGCACCACCTGGTTATACGGCTTGGCCAGAAAATCATCACCGCCCGCCTCCAGGCAGCGGGCCAGGCCTTCGTCCTCGCTCAGGGACGTGAGGAAGATGATCGGTACCAGGGTTTCCCCGGCCAACTGCTTGATCTGTCGCGCCGCGTCAAAGCCGTCCATCACCGGCATCAGAGCGTCCATCAACACCAGGTGCGGGCATGCCTGACGGTACAGCTCCACCGCTTCGGCGCCGTTCGCCGCCAGCAGCACCGCGTGGCCCTGGCGCCGGACGATCCCCGACAGCAGCAGGCGATCAGCCGCACTGTCTTCGGCGATCAGCACCGTCAGGGGCTCGAACGACGGGATCAGGTCGCTCAACTGATGTCGAACAGCTTGTCGAAATTGGAGATGGCGAGGATTTTTCGCACGTCGGAACTGCTGTTGACCAGCCGCACATCGGACTCGTCGCCGCCGGCATGATCGCGCAGCAACAGCAGCATGCCCAACGCCGAACTGTCGAGGTAGGTGGCCTCCTTGAGATCGACCACCACCGAGTTGGGCCGCTGATTGTCGATCTGCTCGAAGGAATCGCGAAATGCCTGGTGCTTGGCAAAGTCGAAGCGACCCTTGATCGAGATCGTCAGCTTTTGCCCATCCGCTGAGACTTGCGTATTGACTGACATGCTAGAGCTTCCTTGTCTTTGGCAATCGTGTACAAGGTTTAGCACCTGTACAGGGCATCAGCAAGGCAGCCCATCGGCCTACTGCCAGCCGGTTCAGAACGCCAATCCTTGCGAGCTTGCGATGGACGTGAACAATCACGCGTGAATCCGATGAACACGCGGTACCGTCAAGTTCATCGCGAGCAGGCTCGCTCCCACAGGGGAGAGAAGAACACCAAAAAAAACAGGCCGGCCGGTAGGCCGCCTCGCCCGCTTTTACCACTCAGGCCGACTGTCAGGTCGCCGTGCTCTGGCTTTTGATCTTGATCCACCCGCCCCTTCGGCAGGCTGAGCGAAGGTGTCCATCAGGGGGAAGGCGCGTAGCGCCGTGCGGCGAAGCCGCATGCATCGAGAGGAGGTGCAGCGAAGCAAACCGTAGGCGATGCCCCCTGATGGATACCGTAGCGAAGGGACCCCGAGCCTAAGCGAGGGGCCGAACGCAGGGGCAAAGCGTTTTGCTTCCTTTTGGGCGTCTGCAAAAGGGAGTCGCCGTAAGG